>JAFGXX010000004.1 GCA_016936435.1 Bacteroidales bacterium | reverse complement strand
TTTTCAAGGAATTCTTCGGTCCCGTTAATTAGCGCAGCAATTACCTCGCCGGGGATAAGCTTTTTGTTTCTCCCTATCGTTGATGAAAGAAGTATATTATCATATGCCCCTACACAGAGGAGGTCGTCGAGGTTCATTACAATGGCATCCTGTGCTATTCCCTTCCATACCGACATATCGCCTGTCTCTTTCCAGTACACATAGGCAAGTGATGATTTTGTCCCTGCCCCGTCGGCATGCATTATATTACAATATTCAGGATCAGCGCCGAGAAAATCGGGGACAATCTTGCAGAAAGCATTGGGATATAAGCCTTTATCAATATTTTTTATTGCTGAATGGACATCTTCCTTTTGCGAGGAGACACCACGGCGGGTGTATTTGCTTGTATCTGTCATATTCAAAAATCAATGGTAAAGATAGAAAAAAGGAAGAAGTTGCAACATGCAACATGCAACCTGTAACACTCCTTTGCCAGGGCTACGGCGTGCTTTGCCTGCGACTCAAAAATAATTTTGTTTTTCCCCTCAAATTGTGCTAATTTTTACATGCTGAAAATCATACATTAAATACTATACAATGGCTGCAGTAAATGAACTTCTAATTCAGAGAGTGTTTCAGGAGATGCTGAAGTATAAGCCGTCGATGCAGAAAATGCTTGTGACCGATGAGGAAGAAGACGAATCCCTTGATCCCCGCCTACTTGGTGATCTCATTATCAGAAGTTTTCCCTGGCCTATCGGAGTGGAGCTGAGGAGGCTGTTCTCCGCTTCCACGCGTCAGCTCGACAGGATGCGTCTCGATCAGATCTTCAAGACCATCGAGCGCACGATGCAGTTCATAAGTTTCCTGATGATCTGCCAGCTATGGAAAGATACCAAAGAGAAAAAACTCACCCTGCCGGATGGATTTAAAAAAGAATTCGCCGAACGGATAGCGGTACTAAGCATGGGAAATTATACCTGGCTTATCAGGGCAGTCGGAACATTCATGCAGGAAAAAGAGATTCTCTGGTTTATGCCGGAGATGGCCGTGAACTTCGACAAGAAGTTTTATGCGGCTCTCGATTTCTGGGTTCCGGAGCGGAATGAGATAGGCCATTACCAGATCAACCTTACGAACGAAGAGATCGAAAAACGATGTGTTGAGTATGAGGAGAAACTGTCATTTATTCTTGAGAAGCTTTCTTTCATAGCAAAATACAAGCTGGTATCTGTCAGGGAGATCAGAGTTATCCATCCGAAGAATCAATCGGCAAAATTCAATCATCTCATTGACGTGCTCAGCAGTTCCGACTCCGGATTCAAGGCACAGGAGCTCGAGGAGACAAAATATGCTGAAAGCAATTCAGTACTGCTGATGAAATCGCTGAAAACTATTGATGAATATCTTAACCTCTCCCCTCTGGTAATAGACACCAATTCTGAAGTTATTGATGATAAGGAGAAGTTCGACATCAAAAAGGACATATTCATGTACACCAAGTTTCGGGGCGATCAACTGATGTATATCGGCACGGAAGTGACCGAAAAATGTGACCTGCGGAGTCTGCATAATTATCAGAACCTGGTCGATCAGTTCAGGGATATGCTGGCTACAATTACAGGATAAGACAATATGAAATCCCCCTTTAAATTTCTCGACAGCTTCACCCGCGACGACCGGGAGATCTTCTTCGGCCGCGACCGCGAAATAAAAGAACTCTACCAGCGTCTCTTTGAAAGCAATATGATGCTGGTTTATGGAATTTCCGGGACCGGTAAATCTTCTCTTGTAAATTGCGGTTTGGCTAACAAGATTAACGAGACTGACTGGTTGCCAATCTCCATACGGCGCGGAAGAAACATTGTCGAGAGTATGGCCGCAGGGATAAAGGCAGCATCAGTAACCCCTCAGCAAACAAAACTGGTCACACCTGCAGATTTCAAAAAAGGTGTCCGGTCATTGTATCTTGATTACTATAAGCTGATTTTCTTCATTTTCGATCAGTTCGAGGAACTCTTCATCTTTGGCAGTAAAGATGAACGAAAGGAGTTTATTCAGATCGTAAAATCACTTTCAGACCCGGATCTTCATTGTCACTTCATCTTTATAATGCGTGAAGAGTATATGGCCGGCATCACTGAGTTTGAAAAATATATTCCAACCATCTTTTCAAATCGTGTGCGCATCGAAAAGATGTCACACCAGAATGCTGCCGAAGCAATAAAAGGACCTTGCAAAGTATTTAATATCAACCTGGAAGACGGCTTTGCTGAAGCACTTCTTGAAAAATTGAGCCCCGGAAGCGAGGATGTGGAACTTACGTATCTCCAGGTCTTCCTGGATAAAATATTTCGGATGGCAATGGGGTTTACACCCCCCTTTAGGGGGGCAGGGGGGTCGTCGCCTGTGGCGGAGGGGGCCACCTTCACCCTCTCCCTCCTCGAAAAAACCGGAAATGTTACCGATCTGCTCGGTAACTTTCTTGATGACCAGATCAGTCAGCTTCCTGATCCTGAGACAGCCATTACTGTTCTGAAGGCCTTCGTTTCGGCAAGAGGCACAAAACGTCCGGCGAATGCAGAAGAGGTAAGGGAATATACCCTGGCTACAGGCAATAATATCGATAACAGGAACATAAATGAACTTCTCAATTCGCTGGTAAATCTCAGGATACTCCAGGATAAAGATAATAACGGACGTCACGAGCTGAAACATGATGCCCTGGCTTCGAAGATCTTCGAGAAGATCACCCTTGTCGAGAAAGAACTCCTTGAGATCCGCCAGCTGATTGAGAATTCTTATCACGGCTGGCAAAAGCGCGGAGTACTTCTTTCGGCAGAGGATCTTAAATACATGGCTCCTTATGAGTCACGCCTGTTCCTGCCGGAAGATCACAAACGGTTTATCGAAAAAAGCAAGAGCGAACTTACAAGAGCGAGACGGCGGAGAAGGAATATTGTCAGCGCGGCATCACTTCTGCTGATAATTATATTGTCGGCACTGAGCATCTGGGCAATTAAAGAAAGGAAGAATGCCATTGAGAAAGAAGAGCTAGCCAACGAGGAAAGGATAAAGGCAGAAGCTTCGGAGAAGGAAGCTGTAAGGGCAAGGGATATGGCCATTGAGTCGGACAGGAGGGCAGTTGCAGCCGGGAATGAAGCCCTGAAAGCCAGGGATGCTGCAAGAGCTTCAGAAACCCGGGCATTATATGAGAAGTCGATTGCCGAAAAGAGGGAAACAGAAGCCAGGGCAAATAACTTCAATTTCATGTCGAAGGAAATGGTGCCACAGGATCCTACAGTTGCTTTGCGACTTGCTTTGCATTCCCGGGCTCTTAATCCTTACAATAAATCAATTTCCGATAATCTCAACCGCATCTATTATGATAACAGTTTCTACAAAGTCTTTTTAAGATACGAGCCGGGTAACTTAATCCTGATTTCCCCTGACTGGGCAAAAATCGTCACTACCAATAGAAGAACAGGCATAATAACTGATCTGGGGGAAAAAAAATCGTATTATTTAATCGGGCACTTGTTAAGGGGGTTTACAACAAATGTTCATAAGTTCGCGAGATACGGTTATGATGATATTCTTAGTATTGCTTTGTCGCCCGACGGCAAAACGATACTGACAGGTTCAGGCGATAAAACAGCAAGGCTGTGGGATATGAAAGGTAATATCCTGCAGGTATTTCGAGGACATATCTCCGCCGTATATACAGTTGCATTCTCCCCCGACGGACAATCAATTCTGACAGGAGCTGGAGACTTCTCAGCAAAGCTTTGGAACCAGGGAGGAAATGTAATTCAGACGTTCACCGGACATAATAATATTGTCAATACTGTTGCTTTCTCACCCGATGGAAGAAATGTTTTAACAGGATCCGGAGATTCCACGGCCATACTCTGGGATATGAAAGGTAATGTGATACAAAAATTTACTGGTCATACCGGTCCGGTACGAAAAGTTGCTTTTTTCCCCGGCGGTAAAACAATCGTTACCGGTGCAAATGACCATACCGCAAGGATTTGGGATCTTTCCGGGAATATTTTACATGTGCTCACCGGACATACTGACAATATCATTTCCCTGATCATTTCCTCCGACGGGAAAAAGATAATAACAGGATCTTCCGACAAAACTGTCAGAGTGTGGGATAGTGAAGGCAATGCTCTTCAAAAATTCACCGGAACAGGAAATGCAAATTACATTGCATTATCTCCTGATGAAACTAAGATACTCACCTCATCATCAATAGATGGCATAGTAAAAGAATGGGATATGACCCGGGACATCACAAAAACCTTCTCAGGTCACAAAAACCTTGTTTACCGTGTGGCCTTTTCCCCTGATGGTAAAACAATTATTACACTTTCTGCTGATGGTACTATTAAGCTATGGGATCTTGATGGAGATTGCCTGCAAACAATAAATACTTATTCCAATGATGTTGTAATGTCTCCAGACGGAAAGACATTGCTAACAGGTTTTTTAGCTGCACAGATTTTTGACCTGAACGGAAAAGCAGTAAAATCATTCGTTGGTCAGGCCAGGGGTATCAGATCAGTAGCATTCTCTCCCGACGGGAAAACAATACTTACAGGAGCCGCTGATAACACAGTAAGATTGTGGGATCTTGAAGCGAGGATCTTACAAATATTTTCCGGTCATACGGATATAGTAAGTTCTGTTTCATTTTCTCCCGACGGAAATACTATATTAACAGGGTCGTACGATAATTCTGTTAGATTATGGGATCTGAAAGGCAACCTGTTAAATGTATTAAAAGGACATACTAACGGGGTGGAAAAGGCCGAGTTTTCTCAGGACGGAAGAACAATTCTTTCCGGATCGAATGATAAGACCGCAATTCTGTGGGACCTGAAGGGGGATATTATCAGGGTTTTCAGCGGACATACAGGGGCAGTAAATTCAGTTTGTTTTTCACCTGACGGGAAGAATATTGTCACCGCATCAAGTGACAGAACTGTAAGAATATGGGATACAGATGGAAATACTCTTCAGATCGAGAGAGGTTATAAAAATTCCGTTTACTCCGTTGCCTTTTCCCCAGATGGAAAAACTATACTGACAGGGTCAGGTGATAACACAGCGAAATTAATTTATCTAAAGAAACCCCTTGACCGGTTTCTGAAAGATTCTGATTCTGAGGACCTGAATATCGAACAGAAACTTCAATATGGTATTATAAATGCCAGTGAGGCAGTAAATGAAACAGACTACAATAACCTCTTTGCAGGACTTAAATTCTGCCTGTCTCAGGCAGCGCTTCAGAACAAAAGCACCCCCGATTACCTGAATACGGCAAATATTCTGTTCCGGAAAGTTTCTATTTACGTAACTGATCCATTGTATCGTAAGATATTCATTTCCTGCGGAATAGATTTATTCAGGCTGAACCCGAAAAAAAGCGTTTCAGATAAAGTCAAGGAAGCAAACAGACTTTTAATTTCATCAAAAACAAGGGAAAATCTGAAGGAGATTTATGATTTTTACTCAGATAAATGCAGTGACCTGGATTCTTCCGGGATTGTCCTCGGGCTGCCGGGGCACCTGATCCGGCTTTCCAGGGAAATGCTTCTGACAGACACAACTACCAGATATACTGTTTCAAATGATCTTTCAGGGATTGTATGGCCGTTGATTCAGTTCAGGCAATATGGGACTGCTCTTGAAGCAATGGATCTTGCACTTGCTGCAGATAGTACCAATCAATATGCATATACAACACTGCCACTGGTTTTAGTGCTAAACAACAGATTTGAAAAAGCAGCAGAAATTTATAAGAGTTACTATAAAAGATTCTTTTTCGGATATATTTCATGGCCTTTCAGGCAGATTTATCTTGAAGATTTGGATGAGCTCGAGAAAAGACACATTTCTCACCCTGACCTCAGGAAGGTGAGGGAATTACTTAAAAACTGATCTGCTTAAACCTTAAATTTCAGTTCTTAGCAGGCTTTATAAAAAGTGAATCATTAAAAACCAGGTCAAACTCAACTGTTTCCGAAACTGCCGAATTACTAAGCTGCCCGTTTACAAAGCTTTCAATCTTTGAAGGATATAAAACTCCGGATACATTTCTGTAATCACTGTATTTTGTCTCACTTTCATATGTCTGACCCTGCGTGGTTTTCGTTGATTTCTGGCTCAGTAATATGAACTTGTCGGCATCAATAAAGAAATTTACAGAATGCCCGTCTTTGTATGTAAATTTGATGTTATAAACAGGAATTCCGCCAATACCTTCCTTGCCTGATAATTCAGGCTTTACCCCAATCTCTTTCCAGGTATAGAAAGGATTATCCCAATTAATAACCGGATCTTCTGAACTCTCATCTATAATGGATTTTATAGCCTCAGCAGGTAAATCCTGAGGATCAGCCGACCCGGTTACAGGGTTTATCATCCATCCGGTATCCTTATCACGTACAAGGATTATTTTAACCCCCTGTATTTCCATTTCTGCCCTGTCGCAATCAGGTCTTTTCTCATATGAGGTAATCTTAAATTCAATTCCTCCCTGATTTGCTTTACCGGTAGTTTTAATGGTTTTCACTTTCATCAGGTTATCTTGCCCGATGGCTTTAAGATATTTCGAAATAACGTCATCAACAGTCAGTTCCTGTGAAAATAATTGTCCTGTGACAATAATGCTGATTAAAAGAATCAGTGCCCTTTTCATTTCATTTTTGATTTTTGTTCATAAAAAATCAGACTGCTAGTTGTATTATCTTATACTTGAAAATCCGTTGTTTCCCAATAACACGATCAGATAAAGGTAAATTTACGCTAAATCCTACATAAAGTCAAGATGAATTACATAAAATGATTCAACAGGCTCCGCCAGTAATTATCTCTTTCGTACCTCTATGATTACTGTCTTATTCATTAAATAAGTTATACAAAGGATCTTACTAAAAGACAAATATGATTTTCCGAAATCCGGTAAAGTCTATTTTCTTTTGAAGTCATGTTGTTTTTTGATATATTTACTAGATTATAGCGGATTGAACGGAAAATTTCATGAACTCCCCCTTCAAATTTCTCGACAGCTACACTAAAGACGACCGTGAGATCTTCTTCGGCAGGGAGAGAGAGATCGAAGAGCTCTACCATCGTGTCTTTGAAAGCAAAATAATGCTGGTTTATGGTGTTTCCGGAACAGGCAAATCGTCGCTCATCCATTGCGGACTTGCAAATAAATTTCAGGAGACCGACTGGCTGCCGATAGTTATACGCAGGGGCGGGAACATCATTGAAAGCATGGCTGCCGGCATCCGTTCAGCATCACTCACTGAACAGCAGAATGAATGCAAATCTCCTGCAGACTTCAAAAAAGGAGTGCGTTCTTTGTATCTTGATCATTACAAACCTGTCTTCTTCATCTTCGACCAGTTCGAGGAAATCTTCATTTTCGGCGACAGAGAAGAACGCCGGACATTCATTCATATCGTTAAATTATTAACAGAGTCGGATCTCCAGTGCAGGATGATCTTCGTGATGCGCGAGGAATACATGGCAGGAGTCACCGAGTTTGAAAAATTCATACCCACATTCTTCTCCAACAGGGTGCGCATAGAAAAGATGTCGCACCGCAATGCTGTAGAAGCTATTAAAGGCCCATGCAAAGTATTCAACATCAGTCTCGAAGAAGGATTTGCCGAATCTCTTCTTGAGAAACTCAGTCCGGGAGGGACAGATGTTGAACTAACCTATCTGCAGGT
>JAFGXX010000156.1 GCA_016936435.1 Bacteroidales bacterium | reverse complement strand
TTTCCTGTCAGGTTTATCGCTGACAAAGTGCTTATGGAAGCCCTGCCTGTCAGGATTGAAGGGCAGGCTTTCAGGACCAAATTTTTCTCTGCTAAGGTGCCATTTGCCGAAGATGGCTGTCTGGTAGCCCTTCTCTGAGAACATTTCAGCCAGTGTAAGTTCTTCGAGAGGAAGAAATTTTTGCCATTGTGGCTGTGAAAGAGGATAATCATCCCTCTGATTGCCAGGGATAAAATCGGTTAAATGAAGCCGGGCCGGATATTTGCCGGTCATAATGCTTGCCCTTGTCGGCGAAGAAACCGAACAGGCTGCATATGCATCAGTGAAGCGGACGCCTTCTGAGGCAAGTTTGTCGATGTTGGGAGTTTTGTAATAACTGCTTCCATAGCATCCCACCTGGGAATATCCCAGATCATCGGCAAGAATAAAAACCACATTTGGCGGAAGGGATTTTTCTTTGCAACCTGTTCCTGTCAATGCTGAAATTCCGGCTGCCAGCAGAGGAAGTTTAACATTCAGATTCATCGATATTTATTTTAATCGCATTAATATGTTTTAATATCGTATCCCTTAAAAGCATCATGGCAGCATGCAAATGTAAAAACTATACCGTGCGGGGCATTTCAAATGGCTTTCGATAGTTACGCGTCAGCAGTTTATCAGCTTCAGTATCTCTTATAAATTTCTCATTTCCAGGGTCAAATGTAAGTTTTCTTCCTGTGCGGTATGAAATTAATCCAAGGTGTCCCAGTGATGCCGACATATGTCCTTCGGGAATATCATTATCAAGATCTTCCCTTTTCCGGCTTCTTACACAATCGATAAAATTTACCCATCCGTTGCTCAATTCTTCAGGCGGAAAATCTTTATCCGATCTGGCAGGGCCGGGTTCATTTTTATTACCGAAGTAGGTCTTGTAACCACTTCCATTGAAAGTCATCCAACCCTGATCAGAATACAGAAAACAATCTCCCGAATCAGTTAATCCTTCAGGATTTGTACAAAGACTTCTCACCTCATTCTGGATAATGGTTCCATCTTCATATTCATAAATGGCAACAAGTATATTTGGGACTTCCTGGTCATCGTCTCTCATGAATTTTCCTCCCGTACAATGTATTTTCACAGGATGAGTGTTCTTCCTGAGAGCCCATCGTACAGTATCCATTCTGTAGATACCATTATTCCCAAATTCTGTGGTTCCTGTATCCCAGTGCCAGTGCCACTGGTAGATATATCTGTTCTCATTAAAAGGCCTGTATGGTGCGGGGCCCAGGAAGAGATCCCAGTGAACGCCCTCAGGAACCGGGCTGTCTGGCACGTGTTCTATGGGAACACGATAGCGATATGTTATTCCTTTCGCCATATATACCTTCCCCAGTTTACCCTCATGGACAAATTTTATTCCTTCCTTCACCGCCTTGCTGCTACGATAACAAATTCCCGACTGTACTATTCTGTTATATTTTTCTGCTGCTTCAACCATTTTGCGGCCCTCAGAAACATTATGTGAGACCGGCTTTTCAACATAGACATCTTTCCCGGCCTGGCAGGCCCATACAGTCATCAGCGCATGCCAATGATCGGGGGTGGCAATAGATATGACATCAATATTCTTGTCGTTGAGAAGGTTCCTGAAGTCTGTTTCAGTCTTAGGCTTTATGCCAAATTGCTTTTCCACTACCGAAACCATCCCTGGGAATAACCTCTCATCAACATCGCACAGGGTTGTAACGGCAACATTCGGGATTTGTGCATATGTGTTAACATGTACAATTCCCCTCCCGTTTATCATCCCTCTCACATTCTTTCGTTGTCCGCTAATCCCGACAACAGCAATATTGATCCTTTCGTTGGGGCTTCGTGTAATCAATCCGGGAATATATGCAGGAGCCGCGAAAGTACTGCCGGTAATGATCGCTGTGTTTTTTATAAAATCTTTTCGCTTCATGGTTTTCATTTTAAATAATTAAATAGCATTCTGCAATGCAAGGAATAATCCCCTGTAGCATTTCATGTATTCAACCGGCTCACAACTCACTCTCCCTATTTCGGCATTACAGTAGCCGCTGAACCCTGAATCAGCAAGTAATTTAAAGAAATGCCGGTAAGGATATGCCGGATCATGAAGATCGTGCATGTGAACTCCTCTGATACGATCCTTAACTGAATTGAAATTATAAACCAGACCTTCTCCTTCTGTGTCGGAAGCATTACAATTCCAGTTCACATAAACGAACGGGCTCTGCGAATAATCAATGATCTGCTTTATCACCGGAACTGAGTTTGTACCACTTCCGTGAATGCAAACCCTTATTTCAATGCCATAGTCATTACCAAAAGTGCCAACTTCGGCCAGGGCTTTACCTATCTGCTCCTTTGTTTTCTCCACCGGCACTCCTTCAGGGAGAGCATTGGGAAATACTCTTATCCCTGTAGCTCCGAGATCTCTTGCAAGCAGTATATATTCCTTAGTACCTTCAATATTTTTCTTAAGTTCCGAAAGATCGGGTGAATGGTACTGAAAAGCACTTGCAAGGCTTATTGTCTCCAGCGGGGAATCTTTAAACCGTTTTTTAACTTCCGCCCTCTGAGCCTGACTCAGTGTCACTTCCACCCCGTGTGCATGAGTGGTCCTGAGTTCTACCGACTGAAAGCCCGTTTCATAACAATTTTTAATTATCGTTTCAATATCCCATTTACTTCCGAGCAGGTAAGTCATAAGACCTATTTTCAGAGGATTCCTGTTCAATGCATTTGCCGTTTCCTGTTTCTGTTCATTTGCTGAAGCCATTGCCAATCGCGGTGTAATAGCTGCTGCACCTGCAACTGCGCCTGCCTGAATGAACCTACGTCTTGTAATACTTGTTTTCATAACTTTGAATTTGAAAAAATTGAAGATAATTATTACCTGCCAAAATATTTTTTCAGAGTATACTCCGGCTGATGAATATCCGGTTTCCTTTTGAGTTTTTCATGATCATAGTTCAGAGGAAGCTCCCGGGCAGTTGTCAGGGAAATTGTATCATTTGTTACAATTTGCCATTCCCGTAAAAGAACTTCCATCTCCTCCAGAATATGTCTGTGCGCGGGTTCTGTGGCAAGATTATTCAGCTCAAGAGGGTCTTTCTTCAGGTTAAACAACTGGCAATGTGATCTTTGTGGATATATGATCAACTTCCATTCATCATTCCTTACAGCTCTTACTGTATTCCGGTAAGCAG
Source organism: Bacteroidales bacterium (assembly GCA_016936435.1). Lineage (GTDB taxonomy): Bacteria > Bacteroidota > Bacteroidia > Bacteroidales > VadinHA17 > LD21. Next base: position 1,114 of record JAFGXX010000156.1, on the reverse strand, counting down.
TGAACAGCGATGTTCGTACCTGGTCAGCAAAGCCATTGAGCAGAGGAAGAAGGCTTTTGCCATCAATATTTACAGGTGGAGACAGCGAACATAATTCTGAAAGTGTCGGGAACAGATCAAGAAGATATACCAGCGACTCAGAAACCTTTCCTTCGGGGATCCCCGGCCCCCTGATGATAAGCGGCACCTTCATGCTATGCTCATAAAGGTTCTGCTTGCCCAGCAATCCATGGCTTCCTATTGCCAGACCATTATCAGCAGCATATACAATTATCGTATTGTCATAAAGATCATTTTGTCTGAGCGTCGTTATTACATCTCCAACTCTCTTATCGAGATGTTCTATCAGAGCGTAATAATCCGACAGAGCTGACCTGACCATCTCAGGAGGTCTGGGCCATGTCAGAAGGTTCTCATCTCTTACGGTAAGGTTATCGAACTGAAATGGATGCAATGGCATGAAGTTCCCCGGCAGGGGAAGAGTCTGGTCCGGATAACAGTCAATATACCCTGTATCCGGTGAATAGGGGTCATGTGGTGCTGTAAAGGCAATATAGCAGAAGAAAGGTTTTTCACGTTCATTTGCTGCGTAGCCGTTCAAAAAATCTATTGCAGCGTCTGCAAACAGATCGGTGGAAAAACCTTTCACCACCGGATCAGATAACCGGCCTTCATGTGACATATCCCTGCACGGGACTCTGAAATGATCACTCATGCCTCCGAGAAATACTGCTTTACCGCGCTGAAATGAAGTTTCGAATGCTTTAGCTCCGTTGTGCCATTTTCCTGTTCCGAATGTGATATAACCGCTGGCTTCAAAATGCATGGGCATTGTAATTACGTCATCGAGTTTGTCATATACATTGAACAGGTATTTTCCGCTTAAAAGCATTGCCCGGCTGGGAGCGCTGATCGCTCCATGATGGCCTCCCATAATGAATGCATTGCTGAAACGGAAACCCGTTCCTGCCAGTCCGTCGATATTGGGAGTATTAATGTATGAATTTCCTGAACAGCCCAGGGCATCTGCCCGCTGGTCGTCGGCAAGAATAAAAACCACATTTGGCGGAAGGGATTTTTCTTTGCAACCTGTTCCTGTCAACGCTGAAATTCC
>JAFGXX010000155.1 GCA_016936435.1 Bacteroidales bacterium | reverse complement strand
TTATATCGCACCGCTACAACCGCCTACCCTTGCTACCTTCCGATCCTGGGGGAGTTCAGCAGGAGCTGGTCGTATAAGACTTACCCTCTGCAAAAGTACAAATATTTCCGCAGCCGGCAAAAAAATATTCCAAACCGTGAAATGCCGCGATAACCATTTTTACAGTATATTTGTTTGTACCTGAAAATTCATAGTAATAAATCTTCTATTGATGGAAAAATCTGTTAACGTCTGGAAAGCCAATCTGGTGAACGGACTAATTCTCGGACTTATAGGAGTAGTATTTACACTAACCCTTTATTTTTTCGACCTGATCTTCAACAAAAACCTGAGCTATCTTTTTATGCTGGTTCAGATTGTAATTCTCTATTTCCTGGTTAAATCATACCGGGATAATTACCTGCACGGAATGATAAATTATGGCCAGGCCCTGGGTGCAGGGGTTATTATTTTCCTGTATACAGCCCTTATAGGCTCATTATTCAGTTTCCTCCTTTATTCGGTTATCGATCCCGGCTTAATGGAAAAAGGCCTGGCTTTTACTGAAGAGCAATATGCCGGCAGAGGACTGACTCAGGAACAGATAGATGCCGGACTGGATATAGCCAGAAAGATGATGAAACCGGCTATAACAATACCTGTTGGTCTCGTAGTCAGTGTGTTTTTCGGATTTATAATGTCACTGATAGTGGCAGCATTCGTCAGAAAAGAGGGTAACCCTCTGGCAGACACTCCTGCCGAGTAGAAATTCAGCAAGACAAAATGGATCTGTCAGTCGTTATTCCAGTCTACAATGAAGAAGAATCGCTCAGTGAATTGGCTGAGTGGATTGAAAAGGTATGTACCACTTCAGGTCTTTCCTTTGAAATCATCTTTATCGACGACGGGAGCACCGACGGCTCATGGGAAACAATATCAGCGCTGAGTGGCAGTAAGAGTTTTCTGAAGGGTGTCAGGTTCAGGAGAAACTACGGAAAGGCAGCAGCACTGCATACCGGCTTTGCCAGAACACAGGGTGACGTGGTAATTACGATGGACTCCGACCTTCAGGATTCTCCCGACGAGATCCCTGAACTGTACCGCATGATAAAGGACGAAGGATATCATTTAGTGTCGGGGTGGAAAAAAAAGCGTTATGATCCATTCATAAAGCGGACAACCAGCAAGATATATAATATGACTGCGAGGATGGCCTCAGGAATAAAACTCCACGACTTCAACTGTGGACTGAAAGCCTACCGCTCCGACGTTATAAAGAGTATCGAAGTGTACGGTGAAATGCACCGTTACATCCCTATGCTGGCCAAAGAGGCAGGTTTTAAAAAGATAGGAGAAAAGGTTGTAGAGCACCGTAAAAGGAAATATGGCTACACAAAATACGGCCTCGACAGGTTCGTAAAAGGTTACCTCGATCTTCTTACCATCGGTTTCATCACCCGCTTCGGAAAGAGCCCCATGCACCTTTTCGGACTTCTCGGGACACTGATGTTCGTGGCAGGTTTTATTATGGCAGGCTATCTGGGCATCCGGAAACTGGTCTTCGTACACCAGGGACTCAGGGCACCGCTGGTAACAGATTCCCCATATTTCTACATAGGCCTTATAGTTATGGTAATTGGCACCCTGCTTTTTCTGACAGGCTTCCTGGGCGAACTAATCAACAGGAACTCAGCCGAAAGGAATTCATATATAATTAAGGACACAATAAATCTATAGTTCTTCTTGTCTGTTCAGGATTAATGCGGAGCTATAACCAGAAAGAACCCAAAGTATAACACACAGGGACAAACAGGATTGTTTGTTTCAGCTTCTGTATAGAATAAGATTTGATTCAGGAATACCTGCTCTTCTGCCCGCTTCCAGGTCGGTTCCTTTATCGCCTATCAGCCAGCATTGTCCCGGGTCAAGATCAAATTCGACTATAGCCTGAAGTATCATTCCGGGTTCCGGCTTCCTGCAGGAACAGGGACCTGTAATATCGGGATGGTGAGGACAGTGATATACTTCAGAGATAGTTATACCACGTTTCTTAAGCTCATCAGTCATCCAGACGGTCAGAGTGTTAAAATCCTCTTCGCTGTAAATGCCCTTGGCTATACCTGCCTGGTTGGTTATGATTATGAGCAGGTAGCCGTCCGCAGAATATTTACGGCATAATTCAAGAACCGGTTCGTTGAACTCGAAATCCTCTTTTTTGTAAACGTGAACTTTATCTTTGTTGATGACGCCGTCACGGTCGAGAAACAGAGCTTTGTTCATTGTACCTGATCTGCTTTTTTTCAGTGAATTATATCTCGCGCTCTCAAATAATCCTCAGGGATTCCTATATCTATGAAAGGTTCGTCAAAGATCATGCACCTTATATCGCCTGTTCCCTCCCTTTTTTCAAGAAAGTCCTTCTCGAGAGAAAAGACCTTAGGCAGATCCTGGTCCAGAAGATATTTTCTGTCAGCCATGTAGATGCCTCCGTTTATCAGTCCCGATTCACAGAATTTCTTCTCATGGAATTTTAAGATCATGTCGCCGGAACATTCAACAGAACCGTATCTCGAGAAGCTTTTCATCTTCTTCAGCGCTATTGTAAAACTGCTTCCGCTACGTTCATGAAATGCAGATAACCGGTCCAGGCTTACAGGGAACCATGTGTCGCCGTTAACTATCAACACATTATCTGATGACACCCTCTGAAGTGAATACAACACCGCGCCTCCCGTTCCGAGCGGATTTTCCTCAATTGCATATTCCAGATCCATTTCCCCATAGGCATTACCAAAATAGCCTGTTATGTCTTCAGGTCTGTAGCCGGCTGAAATAATGACTTTTTCATACCTGCTTTCTCTCAGCCATTCGAGCAGGAAAAAGAGGAAAGGCCGGCCGTTTACCGGAGCCATTGGTTTCGGAAGATCAGGGACCATTTTGCTTAGCCTGGTTCCCATTCCGCCGGCAAGAATTATAGCTTCATTCATCTTCTGCCGGGGTAAAGCTGTTCTTCTGTCAGGAAACAAATAATATGCTCTATCAGTATGTGCGCTTCCTGAATGCGGGCTGTCTTCACAGAAGCTACCCTGAGGCAGACATCGCACAGGCCGTTCATTTTACCACCCTCTGAACCTGTAAGACCTATTGTGAAGATATTTTTTTCGCGGGCAGCCCCGAGAGCCTCAATAATGTTGGCCGATTCTCCCGATGTGGAGATTGCCATAAATACATCGCCGGCATTGCCAAGAGTCGTCAGCTGACGGGCGAAAACCTTTGTGAATGAATAGTCATTCCCCACCGCAGTAAGTACCGAGGTATCGGTTGTTAATGCCAGGGCAGGAATGCCGGGCCTGTCGAATGTGAATCTGTTCACAAACTCTGCTGCCATGTGCTGTGCATCAGCTGCGCTTCCTCCGTTACCGGCAAGAAGCAGCTTCTTTCCTTTCTTAAAGGCCGCCACAATCGCTTCCGAAGCTTTCACGATACCTTCAATAAGCTCTTCAGACTCCAGAAGCCTCAGCTTCAGATCTGCCGACTCTTTTATCTGTTTTCTGATCCTGTCTTTCATAATTCTACTCTTTTTTTGTCCTGCAGGTCTTCCGTCTTC
>JAFGXX010000154.1 GCA_016936435.1 Bacteroidales bacterium | reverse complement strand
CTCCGGGGTTGAGGAGACATAGGGGCAGCTTTTCCACGGGCGTTACCGTGGATATTGGACTTTAAGGCCTCCGGCCTTACGAGCTTAATGAGATCAACTGAATTCTATATGTTTCATCCCTGAAGGGGCGTGATATAAAGAATCAGAAGACAGGCACTTACCCTCTCTGTTTCCGGGAGAATCACGATGTTATTGCCGCGGTGCTCAGAACTTCGTCTTCGGCTTGGCGAGGTACATCACTGCAAAAATCTGCCTGCCGGTGGCTTTAACGGGGATCAGCTTCCGATGCGCTGTCGTCCCACGTTACGGGAGAAATCGTCATCACCCTCTGTCGCTGCATCTTCGGGTTCCTCAACAGGTTCGGGCTTTATCTGAACCCTGATCTTTTTATAGGGGATGTTCCAGGTAAGAAAGTAATTGATGGCGAAGCTGAAAGAGCTTCCGCTTTCACCGTAACCGGGGAAATAGATCGGGCTCAGGTGTTTATCCGCACCTGAGTAGATCAGTTTCCTTGCACTCACCATCCATCCTATGCTGAAGTTTTTGAATAAATCGGCCCGGAACCCTCCCGAAGCTTCTATGAAATGGCTCCATGCACTTTGCCGGGGAACAGATGCCGATGTTGATCCCCAGTAGTTTTCGTAGCTGAAGGAGGATGTCTCGTAAGAAAAGCGGCTTATGCCGTAGCGTAATCCTAGTCCCGCCCAGTATCTGCCTTCAGCCATCTCAGGCCTGAGAAGGTTGAAATCCATTCCTGCCCTGAGAAAAGATCCTTTTGTTGAGTAGCTGTAGTTGTACTGCGAATAGTGATAGTCGGTGAAGCCTGCAGCAGCATATATCGATCTTACCTCGTTGAGGTCAACGGAACCGTAAAACTCAAGGTTCAATATGTTTTTGTCGGCAAGGTAGATTGCCGGACCGGCAATTTCAATACCGGCCCTTATCCTGAGCGGGATATCCACACTGTCGGGCGCTGCCGGAGCTTCCGTATCCTGGGCCGACAGGGGTGTAAGCATCAGGATGCTAATAATATATACGTATATTCTCTTCAGCAAGGGTGGTAATGGTATTCTTTGTAAGGGTTATTGTGTCGATGATATTTCCTGTAAACAGGGGATCCTCTATTGTGTAAAAATATGTATACCCGCATTCCTTTGAAACCAGATGCGGGTAGGAGCTGTACGTGAAGGTAATGGTGTCGGTAATTCCGTTTATCTCAATTACGAAGCTGCACTCTGTAGCCGAAGCATCGAGAGGAAGAAGGACCCTGTCGGGTTTCCGCGACTTATTATATATCAGATTCGTGTCGTTGTCGCCGCCGTAAATGCTTACGCTGTCGGGAGCTGCCATCAGACCTGAAGTGTCGGAGTAAAATGAAGATTTAACCAGGGCATTGGTTTCTTCGAAGCATGATCCCGGAGTGCATGCTACGCTACCGAAGATCAGGACGACCAGTATCAGGATAACAGAATGGATATAGGATTTCTTTGCGGCCATCATCTGTTTATAACGCCTCAAAAGTAAGAAAAATATGTTAGCGGTTTACCGTTGCCAAAGCATGAAGGCCGCCGTTGTGAAAGCAGAGGCATGAGAGGAGTCAGAACTTTGGTAATCCTTTAAGTATTTCCGTAATACCGTTCTTTATCCTGGAAAGAACTGTCATATCCTTGTCGCCGCCGAAATAGATCTCATCTATTATTTCCCTGTAGCGTTCGGTGAGGTAATTCCTTCTCAGCTTGAGAGTTGGTGACAGCTCTCCGCTCTGGGGACTCCATTCTTCTGTCACCAGCCGGAACCGTTTTATCTGTTCATGTTCGCCGAGTGATTTGTTCACATCCCTTACTTCCCTGCTGAAGCGTTCTATTACCTCTGGCACCTCTGTGAGGTCGCTGTTGTCGCGGTACTGGATTTTGCGTTCGGCGCACCAGCCGTGGAGGAAGGTGAAGTTAGGAGATATGAGGGCGCTGGCGAATTTTTCATTTTCGCCTATCACCATAGCCTGTTCAATGAATATGGATTCTTTCAGCTTGTTCTCCAGGACCTGGGGTGCGATATATTTCCCGGCGGAAAGCTTGAACATCTCTTTTTTCCTGTCGGTTATCCTGAGCCATTTTCCTTCTTCAAACACCCCGATATCACCGGTATGGAACCAGCCTTCGCTGTCGATCACCTGGGCTGTAAGCTCAGGGGCCTTGTAATAGCCCATCATCACGTTGACTCCCCTGCATAGTATTTCACCGTCGTCGGCAATCTTCACTTCGACATTTTCCAGTACCGGGCCCACAGTGCCGAATCTTATTTCAGGTATCCTGAACGGATTGACGGCAATTACAGGTGAAGTTTCGGTAAGTCCGTATCCCTGGATTACCGGCAGCCCTGCGGCCCAGAAGATCCTCTCAAGCCTCGACTGCAGGGCAGCTCCTCCCGAGACCATAACCTGCAGTTCTCCGCCCAGGGCCTCCTGCCACTTGCTGAATATCAGTTTCCTGGCCAGTCTCAGGCGGAGCATGTAAAAAGATGAATTATTGTGAAGACTGAACCTCAGACCCAGACTTACAGCCCAGAAGAAGATGGTCTTCTTAACCCATGAAAGATCTTTTCCCTTTGCCAGGATGTTATCGTAGATCTTTTCGAGCAGGCGGGGTACGGTGTTGAAGATCTGTGGTTTCACCTCCCTGACGGCTTCCGACACAGTTCCCATGTTCTCCACATAATACACGCTAATGCCCTTGTACTGAAAATGGTAGTTCATCATTCTTTCATACACATGGCAGAGGGGAAGAAAGCTCATGGCCCTGTTCCCATATGCCAGGTGGTGAGCCGTCGATGTCGAGACTGCGTTAGATACCAGATTTTTATGTGTGAGCATGACACCCTTTGAGTTACCGGTGGTACCTGAGGTGTATATGATCGTCACCATGTCCTCCGGTTTGATGCTTTCCTTAATGGATGCAACAACAGGGGCATATTTATCTGCGTTCTTCCTGCCTTCATTCAGAATGGATGAGAATGGTCTGGCGCCTTCAACCGGATCGAATGAAAAGATATAATCTGTCAGTCCAAGCCTGTCGGCGGTGGCTTTCACCTTGTTGAATATGCCTTTGTTGCTGATTATAACAGCCTTAACTTCAGAGTGTTCAAGTATATAGCTGTATTCTTCGGTGCTTATTGTTGGATAGATGGGTACATGGATCAGTCCGGCCTGCGCCAGTCCCATGTCAACAAAATTCCATTCGGGCTTGTTTCCCGTTATAGTGGCAATTTTGTCGCCTTTTCCGAAACCCATGGCAAGGAGGCCGTAGCTTACGGCATCAACATGTTCGCGGACCTCAGCCGTGGAATATACTTTCCACTCTTTGTCCTGTTTCCCCCCGTACATGTCGCTGCGCGGATATCTGGCAACATTAAGGTCGATAATATCAAAAGTCCGGGTTACTTCCATTTTACAGAATAATGATTTTTAAATGCGATTTTAAAAAGACAGATCAGTTATGTTACAGTTCAAGAAGGTATTCTTTTGCCTTCTGTATGGCAGAGGGGATCCCGGCTGGATTCTTACCCCCGGCATTGGCAAGGAAGGGCTGTCCGCCGCCGCCGCCATTAATTTCTGATGAAATTTTCTTAATAATATCTACGGCACTCAGTTTCATGCTTTCAACAAGCGTGTCGCTTACCATCACCACTATATTTGCTTTTTCTCCTGTTGCCGAGCCTATTACCAGAACACAGTTGCAGGATGATTTCCTGGCTTCGAAGGCGATGGTTTTCAGCATATCCGCCGAATCGAAATCAATCAGTCCCGACATGAATTTTATACTGCCTATGTTCTCTGCCTTTCTTTCGAGTTCCCTGAGCTCCGTGCGTGCAGTAAGAAGCTGGAATTTTTCGATAGTCTTTTTCAGGGAGCTGTTCTCCGCCAGAAGCTTTTCGACAGCTTCCCTTATGTCTCCCGGAGTTTTCAGCAGTGCAGCCACATCGTCGCCGGCTGCCAGTTTTTCGTTTATATATTCGTAAGCACGGACCCCGGTGACTGCTTCTATTCTCCTTATCCCGGCGGCTATGGCTCCTTCCGAAACGATCTTGATAAGTCCGATACCTGAGGTAGATTCAACATGTGTGCCTCCGCATAATTCAACGGAGTCGCCGAAACCGATAACCCTCACTGTCTCTCCGTATTTTTCTCCGAAAAGGGCCATTGCGCCCATTTCTTTTGCCTTCTCAAGTGCTACGTTCTCTGTCACCTTCCTTGACAGGTTCTGCATCACCAGCCGGTTTGCCGTCATCTCTATGCGTGCAAGCTCGTCCTTTCCGATCTTGTTATAATGGCTGAAGTCAAACCTGAGTCTTTCTGGTGTCACCAGCGATCCTTTTTGTTCGACGTGGGAACCGAGGACCGACCTCAGTGCATGGTGCAGAAGATGCGTTGCGGTATGATTGGCTGCGGTCATCATCCTTTTCTCCGGATCTGCCACAGCCCTGAAGCCGGCTTCCGGAAACTCAGGAGCCCTGGTTGCGATATGGATTATAAGGTCATTTTCTTTGACAGTATCGGTGATCGTTATCTTTTCCTTTTCTGAGGAAAGAAATCCCGAGTCACCGACCTGTCCTCCTGATTCGGCATAAAAAGGAGTGCGGTTAAGCACAATATGGCATACTTCTTTACCTTTTACCTTTACGTTGCGGTATTTGGTTATAAGAACATCATCTTCAGTATTGTCATAGCCTGTAAAAACAGTTCCTTCCGTCTCCCTCAGCATTATCCAGTCGCCTGCATCGATGACAGCTGTATCGCGCGATCTTTGTTTCTGTCCGGCCATTTCGCTTTCAAAGCCCTGCATGTCGAGTCTCAGCCCGTTTTCCTTAAGGATGAGCCTGGTAAGGTCGACAGGGAATCCGTAGGTGTCATAAAGTTCGAAGGCAATTTTACCCGGGAAGAGGTCATCCTTCTTCTGCTTCATTTCAGCAATGATCCTGCCTGTCATTTTGAGGCCCTTCCCGAGGGTTTTCAGGAATGAGGCTTCCTCTTCACGGATTATCGTGGCGATATGTTTTTCTGAGGCCTTAAGTTCAGGGTAGCTTTCGCCCATGCTTTTTACCAGGGCCGGCACAAGCCTGTAAATGAAGGGTTCTTCGGCTCCGAGATAATTGTATCCGTACCTTATTGCCCTTCGCAGTATTCTCCTGATCACATAACCTGCTTTATTGTTGGAAGGTATCTGTCCGTCGGCTATAGAAAAGGCCACAGCCCTCAGATGGTCGGCAACCACACGCATTGCAATATCTGTCTGTGGTGACACGCCATATTTTTTTCCGCTTATTGATCCCAGTTCTGTTATGAGCGACTGAAAGATATCGGTGTCGTAGTTCGATTTCTTCCCCTGGACAACCATGCAGAGCCTCTCGAAGCCCATTCCTGTATCGACGTGTTTCGCAGGCAGAGGTTCAAGAGATCCGTCAGCTTTCCTGTTGTACTGAATGAAAACCAGGTTCCATATTTCTATTACCAGGGGATGGCCGGTGTTAATAAGCTCATGCCCGGGTATCAGTGTCCTTTCCTTTTCGTCCCTTATGTCGACATGTATTTCGGAGCAGGGGCCGCAGGGACCGGTGTCGCCCATTTCCCAGAAATTGTCCTTTTTGGAACCTTCCAGTATCCTGTTCTTCTGATTTCCAAGGCATTTCTCCCAGTACGAAAAGGCTTCATCGTCGCGGGGGACGTTTTCTTCAGGGCTGCCTTCGAAGATCGTTGCGTACAGACGATCCCGGGGGATCCCAAGTTGTTGAGTCAGAAATTCCCATGCCCATTCTACAGCTTCTTTTTTAAAGTAGTCGCCAAAGGACCAGTTTCCAAGCATCTCGAACATGGTATGATGGTAGGTGTCGTGGCCTACTTCCTCGAGGTCGTTATGTTTCCCCGACACCCTGAGACATTTCTGGGAATTGGCTATCCTGAGGCTCTTCGGCTGCCTGTTCCCCAGGAAGATATCCTTGAACTGGTTCATACCCGCATTGGTGAACATAAGTGTGGGATCATCCTTTATTACCATGGGAGCCGATGCTGCTATTTCATGGTCTTTCGAACGAAAGAATTCTAAAAATTGCTGTCTCAGTTCATTTGAATTCATCTGTAATTATCATTGAATTATGTAAATATATGCGGAAATTGGCTTGTAAAATTAATTTATTTGATTTAGATTTGTCGGTTGCCTGAAATAAAAAGTTGAAAGATCAAGTCCGGAAAATGGGGAAACGGAAATATTTTCTTGACCTTAACGACCTGCAATACAAGCAGGTAAGACCTCCTTTACGCAAACGGATCCTGCATTTCATAATCTGGTTTTCAGGTTCACTGGCATTGACGCTTCTCTACATAACAATATATACATCATATTCAGGTTCACCGAAAGTCCACCTTCTCAGCCGGCATCTTGACGATATTAAGCTTAAATATCTGCTTGCCAACCGGGAACTTGACAGTTCACTGGAGGCTATTACAAGCCTTAAGCAATCTGATGAGATAAGATACAGGCCTGTCCTTTCAATGGACAGCGTACCGGGCATGATAAGAAATCCCGGTTATGGTGGTGTCGACAGGTTTACAAATCTGGATGGTTATATTTACACTCCGCTCATTAAGTCGACCAGGATCAGGATTGCGGAGATGAAAAATATGGTAAGGGTGCAGGATCAGTCCTTCTCCGGTATTCTTGATAGAGCAACTGAATGGAAGCATGAAATGGACCATCTGCCCGCCATAAGTCCCGTTGATCCGTCTTTCCGGCTAGGCGACGGTTTCAAATTCAGGGAAGTACACCCTGTGCTCGGCATAGGCAGAATGCATTACGGACAGGATTTTTCGGTACCCTACGGAACAGATATCTTTGCCACAGGCGACGGTAAAGTAGTTGAAGCAGGATACAACAATTATGGTTTCGGGAATTACGTGGTCATAGATCATGGTTACGGGCTTCAGTCAATATACGGCCATCTCAGTAAAATTCTGGTGGCCAAGGGTGATATGGTCAAAAGAGGCCGTCTGATAGGGCTTAGCGGCAGCTCGGGTACTTCCTCGGGGCCTCACCTGCACTACCAGATCAATAAATACGGATCTCCCGTCAATGCCATTAACTTCTTCAATAACGACATTACCCGTGAGGAATTTAATGAGATGATAGAAGCATTTCATTCGGATTCAAACTTCAGATAGCTCCTGGTCAGTTGCTTTAAAGTATCGTTTTTTTATCTTTGCTGCATCATGCCGAAATCGAGATACAGATTTAATCCCGAATCATTAAGCTTTGACAAGATCAGGCTCGGGTACCGGTCTGTCCTGCTCAGGGGGCTGTCCTATTTTACAGGTTCTCTGCTGGTAGCTGTGGTATATTATATTATATATGCCTCGTTTTTTGATTCACCCAAGGAAAAGGCTTTGCTGAGGGAAATCTCCCAGCTTACCCTCCAGTACGATATAATTCAGAAGGAGATGGAAGACCTGGGAACTGTAATCGGGCAGCTGGAGCAGAAAGACGATAATCTTTACAGGGCTATCTTCGAGGCGGAACCCATACCTTCAACACAACGCGAAAGCGGAGTGGGAGGTATCAACAGGTACAGGGACCTTGAGGGCTATTCCAATTCAGATATTGTAATCGAGACTACGAAGAAACTGGACCAGCTCAAAAAGAAAATCGTCGTTCAGTCAAAATCGTATGATGATCTCTTTGAACTTGCCCGCACCAAGGAGGATATGCTTGTTTCAATACCTGCCATCATGCCCATCTCAAACAGGGACCTTACACGGACTGCATCAGGTTTCGGGCTCAGGATACATCCTATTTACAAGATCATTAAATTCCATGCAGGAATGGACTTCACCGCTCCCACAGGATCAGAGATATATGCAACGGGTAACGGAACCGTCGAAGCCGTTAACACCTCGGCCAGAGGTTTCGGAAAACATATCATAATCGACCATGGATACGGATACAAGTCCCTTTATGCCCACATGGATGGTTTCAATGTCAGAAGAGGGCAGAAGGTGGAAAGAGGCGACGTGATAGGATTTGTCGGAAATACAGGTACCTCAGTGGCTCCTCACCTGCACTACGAAGTAAGACTTAACGGTAAAAGTGTCGATCCTGTTAATTATTATATGAATGACCTTAATGCTGAAGAGTACGAGAGGATGATAGAGATAGTTTCCAAAACCGGTCAGTCTTTTGATTAGCCTTCCTGAGTTTCCATGAGAATAAAACAACTTATTTTTTTTGTTTTCCTCCTTGCAGCTATTCAGCTTAATCTGAAAGCTGCCCTGATAAGCGACGCAGATACAACACAGGTAAACCGGGAAATAACAATAAACCTCGTCGGCGATATAATGCTGGGAACATCATTTCCCTCAGCACGCTTTCTCCCTCCCGGCGACGATCCTCTCTGGCTTCTCGGAGACCTTGCAGACACACTTGCTGCTTCGGATATAACATGTGGAAACCTGGAGGGATCATTCCTTGACGTTGGAGAACCAGCCAAAAAATGCCGCGACACAACTATATGCTATCTGTTCAGGATGCCTGAGCGCTATGCCGGTGCCCTTGCTGTTGCAGGATTTGATTTCCTGAGCCTGGCCAACAACCATTTCGGCGATTTCGGACCAGCTTCAAGGGAAAAGACCATGGATATCCTCGACTCACTGGGCATCAGCTACGGAGGATTGCTTGAATATCCGGTGTCGTATTTTTCACGTGATTCACTTCTGTACGGTTTTTGCGCTTTTGCACCGAATGCAGGAACAGTAAGTATTAATGATATTGAAGGTGCCGAAAGGATCGTAAGCTGCCTGGCAGATACCTGCGATATTGTAATAGTATCATTTCACGGAGGTGCTGAAGGCGCTGAATATCAGCATGTGAAAGCCGGAGACGAAATATTCTATACTGAAAACAGAGGCGATGTGATAAAATTTTCCCACCGCATGATCGACGCCGGAGCCGACATCATATTCGGGCACGGCCCTCATGTAACAAGAGCTGTGGAAGTTTATAAGGAGAGGTTCATTGCCTACAGCCTCGGCAATTTCTGTACTTACGGACGATTCAACCTGTCAGGTCCGAACGGCATTGCTCCTATCATCAGGATCCTTACTGACGTAGACGGCAGATTTTTATCGGGAAGGATACTTCCTGTTTTCCAGTCTTACGGTGGTGGTGTGCGGAAAGATCCTTCGGGAAGGGTGATCAGGACCATCAGGGAACTGACGCTGTCGGATTTCCCCGATGCCGTAGTCAGAATAGATGAACAGGGTATAATAACATATAAATAATGTCATGCCATATAAGGAAAAACCTGTAGAGAAACTTTATTATTCAATCGGAGAAGTTTCAAGAATGCTCGGAGTAGCAGTTTCAACTGTCAGGTTCTGGGAAAATGAGTTCGACATTCTGAAGCCGATGAAGAACAAAAAAGGGAACAGGATGTTCACCCAGTCCGACGTCAAAAACCTTAAACTCATACATCAGTTATTAAAGGTTGAAGGGATGACAATACCCGGGGTTAAGAAAAGGATGTCGGGCAAATGGGAGGAGACAGACTTTAAATATGAGATCGGTCAGTCGCTTCAGAAAATCAGGGATATACTCACCGGGCTTCGTGATTCTGTATGATCCCGATCTCTAAATTGTTACGCCATGCAGCTAAAAGACCTTACCTCATTTCTCGATTCGGCAGTGCCTCTTTCCTTTCAGGAAGGATATGACAATTCAGGACTGCAGGTTGGCGAGCCTGCGAAAAAGATCAGGTCAGGGCTCTTAAGCCTCGATGTTACCGAACAGGTGGTTGAAGAAGCTGTTGATAAGGGCTGTGATATCATTATATCTCATCATCCCGTGATCTTCAGCCCTTTGAAACAAATCTCCGGAAGAGATCATGTTGAGAAGGTCATCATGAAGGCAATAAGGAACGATGTGGCAATATATTCAGCGCACACGAACCTCGACATTGTTGAAAACGGGGTAAGCCGTAAACTGGCCGAAAAAATCGGACTGAAGAATATAAAAGTGCTTTTACCTCTGAAAGACAGGCTTCTGAAGCTTGTAACCTTTATTCCGGCCGATCATCTCGACAGGGTGAGAGATGCTGTATTTTCAGCAGGCGCCGGATTTACAGGTGCTTATGACAGATGTGGTTTTACAGTCGGAGGAACAGGCAGTTTCAGGGCCGGAGCCGGTACAAAACCCTTCAGAGGCGAAGAGGGCAGGATCCATTTTGAGAATGAAATTCGCTTTGAAACGGTTCTCTTTGCACACATGAAACAAAGTGTTGTAAAAGCCCTCCTTCAGTCTCATCCCTATGAAGAGGTCGCCTATGATCTGTATTCACTGGAAAATGAAAATATAAATGCAGGATTGGGTTGCGTGGGGAATTTACCCGAGGCTGTGGACGAAAAATCGTTCCTGACAACTCTCAGGGAGAAATTAAATGCAGAAGGTATACGATATTCAAATCTTACAGGGAAGAAGATATCTGTCGTTGCCCTGTGCGGAGGCTCGGGAGGCCAGATGACAGGTAATGCCATAGCTTCAGGCGCCGACGCTTATGTTACGGCCGACATAAAATATCATAGTTTCTTTGAAGCGGAAAACCGTATTCTCCTTGTCGATGCCGGGCATTATGAAAGTGAAAAATTTTCAACAGAATTACTTTACGATCTTATTATCAAAAATTTCCCTAAATTTGCACTCCGGTTTTCAGAGATAAATACCAATCCGATAAATTATTTTTAATATGGAAAAAAGCAAAACGCACGAAGCCGAGATCTCTGTCGAGGATAGACTTCGCGCATTATACAGCCTTCAGCTGGTTGATTCAGAGATAGATAAAATAAAGACACTCAGGGGAGAACTTCCTCTTGAGGTTCAGGACCTGGAGGATGAGATTGCCGGACTGGAGACAAGACTTGGCAATTTCAGGGAGGAAATGGTCAATCTCGAGAAAAACGTACAGAAAAAACATCTCGAGATATCGGAATCGGAAGCTCTGATCAAAAAATATGAAGAACAGCAGAAAAATGTAAGGAATAACAGGGAGTTTGATTCACTCTCCAAGGAGATTGAATATCAGACTCTTGAAATAGAACTTTACAACAAGAAGATCAGGGAATTCACTGCGCAGATAGAAGAAAAGAAACTGCTTATCGCAGAATCAGAGACATTGCTCGGTGACAGACAATCAGACCTGGAATCGAAGAAAGCAGAGCTGGAAGAGATAATCTCCGACACAAAAAAAGAGGAAGAAAACCTGTATAAGAAGCTCGAGGAGGTTCAGAACCTTATTGAAGATCGGCTTCTTACTGCTTATAAAAGAATACGTTCCAACGCAAGAAACGGGCTGGCTGTGGTTCCTGTACAGCGTGATGCCTGCGGAGGATGCTTTAATCAGATCCCTCCCCAGAGGCAGCTCGATATCAAATCGAGAAAGAAAATCATTGTCTGTGAATACTGCGGCCGTATCCTTGTTGATGACGAGATAGTCAGGGACACCCATATCTGAAACAGCGGTTGTACAACAAAGAGGCTGTCTCATAAGATGTATTATTGATTGTATTCTCTTAGTGAAACCCTTTCGAGACAGTCACTTTTATATCAATCGATATGACCAGTTCTGATTTCAAAAATCTCATTTCCATTGGGATACCTTCGGAACTTCCGCCCGAAAGGCCTTATGACAGGTCCGTCAGTCATGCACCCCGAAGAAAGGACGTTCTTGACGAGCGGGGCAGGAGACTTGCAATTAAAAATGCTCTCAGATATTTTCCACCGGAATTTCACCCGACCCTTGCTCCCGAATTTGCCAGAGAACTAAGAGACTACGGAAGGATCTACATGTACCGTTTCCGTCCACTTTACGAAATGAAGGCGCGTAATATCAGCGAATATCCTTTCCGGTCGCAGAAGGCTGCTGCAATCATGCTGATGATAATGAACAACCTCGACCCTGCCGTTGCGCAACATCCTCATGAACTTATAACCTACGGAGGTAACGGGTCTGTCTTCCAGAACTGGGCTCAGTACCTGCTTACCATGAGTTACCTCTCGGAGATGACCGATGAACAGACACTTGTAATGTATTCAGGTCATCCCATGGGACTTTTCCCCTCTCACAAGGATGCCCCCAGGGCCGTTGTTACCAACGGGATGATGATCCCGAATTATTCATCGCAGGATGAATATGAAAAATTCAATGCGATGGGAGTGACCCAGTATGGTCAGATGACAGCCGGCTCCTATATGTATATAGGCCCCCAGGGAATTGTCCACGGGACCACGATAACCATCCTCAATGCATTAAGGATAAGGGGAGGTGATAAAGGTGAAATGCTCTATGTCTCCTCAGGGCTTGGAGGAATGTCGGGAGCCCAGCCAAAAGCTGCAAAGATAGCCGGGATAAGCTCAGTAATAGCCGAAGTGAACAGAAAGGCAATAGAAAAAAGGCATGCACAGGGATGGGTCGACGAAGTTCATGAAAATATTGACAGCCTGGTAACAAGAGTTAAGGAGGTCAGGCGGAACAGGGAAACAGTATCAATGGGATACCTGGGTAACATTGTTGAGGTGTGGGAGAAATTTGCATCTGAAAACATACATATTGACCTGGGTTCCGACCAGACTTCCCTTCATAATCCATGGGCCGGAGGATATTATCCTGCGGGTCTGTCTTTCGAAGAAGCAGAACTCATGATGTCGTCTGATCCTGACAATTTCAGAAAATATGTACGGGAATCACTTGTACGTCAGGTAAATGCGATAAACAATCACACAGCCCGGGGAACCTATTTCTTCGATTATGGAAATGCCTTCCTTCTTGAGGCATCACGTGCAGGCGCCGATATTCTCAATCCCGATGGGGGGTTCAGGTATCCGTCATACGTTCAGGATATTATGGGACCGCTCTGCTTCGATTACGGATTCGGGCCATTCAGATGGGTGTGCTGTTCTAATGACAAAGCTGACCTTGAGAAGAGCGACAGGATAGCACTTGAAACACTGGAAAGGATTAATGAAAATTTTCCTGACCGTATTCATCAGCAGATGGCCGATAATATTCACTGGATAAGGGAAGCCGGAAAGAACAACCTCGTTGTGGGGTCGCAGGCACGTATCCTTTATGCCAATGCCGATGGGAGGAAAGCCATAGCAGAGGCTTTTAACAGGGCAGTGGCTTCAGGAGAAATTAGTGCCCCTGTTGTCATAGGAAGAGATCATCATGATGTTTCGGGAACGGATTCTCCCTTCAGGGAAACATCTGATATATACGACGGTTCGAAGTTCACTGCCGATATGGCGGTTCAGAACGTGATAGGAGATGCATTCAGGGGTGCAACCTGGGTATCGATCCATAACGGAGGCGGTGTGGGCTGGGGTGAGGTCATCAACGGTGGTTTCGGGCTGGTGCTCGATGGCAGCGATGAAGCTGCCCGCAGTCTTAGGATGATGCTTTACTGGGATGTTAATAACGGTATAGCCCGGAGAAGCTGGGCAGGGAACGACGGAGCAATGTTTTCCCTGAGAAGGGAGATGGACCGGAATCCGGAACTGAAAGTGACATTTCCGAACATGGTCGATGATTCGGTAATTGACGGGGTACTATAAACAGGGATCTGATTTCACCATTTTTACCGGAAAAATACGTCTGAACTTTTTTTTAAAACGGGGGAGTTCTACTCTGTCCTTTTCAACAGTGCTGATGCGATGGCTACTATCCCCTCGCCCCGGCCTGTGAATCCCATCTTTTCGGTGGTGGTGGCTTTAACCGAGATATTCCCGGGCTCTGTTTCCAGGATAGCGGCAATAACGGTCTTCATTTCTTCAATATAAGGTGCTATTCTGGGTTCCTCGAGACATACCGTTGAATCGACGTTGACTACTCTGAACCCTTTGCTGCTGATTATCTCCAGTGTCCTTTTGAGCAGAATTTTGCTGTCGATATTTTTAAATTCGTTAGAGGTGTCAGGGAAATGATGACCTATATCGCCTGATCCGGCAGCTCCCAGAAGGGCATCGCATATTGCGTGAAGGAGTACATCGCCGTCGGAGTGGGCCACACAGCCTTTGCCGGAAGCTATATGAACGCCTCCCAGATATAGTTTGAGGCCTTTTTCAAGACGGTGAAAGTCGATACCCTGTCCGATCCTGAGATCCATCAGCGTTTTGATGCGTTCCTGAGGGCACTGCTGTCGAAAGACAGTGAGAACCGAAGTGTCCTTGCGAGGGGATGATTAAGGGCAACAGGCATGAGATATGAGAAATCGATGGTGAACCCGCTCATCCTGAAGCCGGCGCCGGCAGTGAAAAACTGCCTGTTTCCTTTGTATGTGTTCTCATGGAAATATCCGGCTCTGAGGGCAAAGATGTTGTTATACCAGTATTCGGCTCCGTATGAGTAGGTTATCTCGCGAAGTTCTTCCATGAATCCGTCGGGAGCATCGGCGAATGACTTGAAGAGTGCTTCAGGCACCGAGATATTCTGTTCTTCCGTGATGGTTGAATCGGGTGAAGGAACGAGGAGCTTATTGAGGTCAATGGTAAAGGTAATCCTGTTGAAACGGTCGAAATCGAGTGACAGGGATGAACCCAGTTTAAGGTTCATGGGGATGAAATCGGCATAAGATTCTGTGTAGCTCATTTTGGATCCGATATTCGATATGTTGAATCCGAAAGCAAACAGTGAGTTTTTGTCAAGCAGTGTAAGGTCCTTATGATAGTATCCTGAAATGTCGGCAGCTATCGACAATCCGGGTCTTGTATCTTCGCCCTGTGCGGGATAGCCGTGTGTCAGGTTTGAATAGATGAACCTGAAAGCCACACCTCCTGAGAAATTATCGGAGAAGAGCCTTGAGTAGCCAAGGTCGACGGCCCACTCGTTGGGGTTGACGATAAGCTGTGTGGCGCCTCCGTCGTCGGTGAACTCAATTTTTCCGTAGGACGAATACATGAGGCTTCCGCTCATTACCTGTTTGGTATCGAACCTGTAGTATCCGGAAAGATAGGCAATATTTATGTCGGGGACCAGGTTTCTGAGCCAGGGGATATAGGAAATTCCCACTCCTCCTTTCCCGTCGATAAATGCAAATTTTGCAGGGTTCCAGTGCTGACTGTAGATGTCGGGGGAGGTAGCAACTCCTGCATCGCCCATTGCTCCGGCCCTCGAATCGGGGGCTATGGTAAGCCATGGAACAACAGTCTGGATGGGATTGTAATCGGGTTCATCGTTCTGGCTGTATGTCTTTGTACTTACCGAAAGAGCTACCAGAAGAACTAACAGTGCAATCGTCCTATTTTTCATTATCATTCCTGTGATTCTATAAAGATACAAATATAAAACAAAATTTAACCTATGTTATTGTATTTAAGTCATAATATGATCATTCGTCCCGATGCTTCAGCTTTTTCACCGTTTCCGGTGCTTACCGACACCCGGTACAGGTAGATACCCTTCTCGACCCTTGTTCCTCCGCTGTTCCTGCCGTCCCATGTAACCGGGTAGAGCTGGTAACCCGATGCAAGTCCCGTCGTTTTCAGTATTCTTACCAAACGTCCTGACCCGTCAAATATTGTAATGGTTATCATCAGCATTTCATCGGGCCGGTTATGGCCGGCGCTTATTTTTGTCGACTCTGTCGCGGGGTTCGGATAATTGATAAGGTTAGTAAGAATAAACCTGCCGTCAGATTCGACAATGAAATGTATCAGCTCCTCCGACGAGTTGTTGAAATTATCCCAGGCTTTCAGTCGAAGCGAATGACTTCCTTTTGCCAGTCCGTACAGGTTATAAAGTATACTTCCCCTGGTGTAGCTGTCGAAATCATTCTCGAAATAGTTGTTCAGGACGAAGGATGTATTCTGGTTATTGTCGAGAACCGCCGTTATGTCGTGACCTATGCCCGATCCTGTGGTGTTTATCCCTCCCTGGTCTTCCAGAATTGCAAACAGTGCCGGTTCAGGCCCCGTGATCCCACCGTTCCTGAAGAGGGTGTCGTTCATGAAAAGGCGTATTGAAGGTCCGCT
>JAFGXX010000153.1 GCA_016936435.1 Bacteroidales bacterium | reverse complement strand
ATGGAATGAAGGTGAACTCGACAGTTATCTCATTGAAATCACGAGGGATATTCTGGCATATAAGGACACTGACGGACTTCCCCTTGTAGACAAGATTCTTGATACAGCAGGGCAGAAAGGCACCGGAAAATGGACAGGCGTTGCAGCACTGGATCTTGGAATCCCTCTTACACTAATAGGAGAAGCTGTATTTTCGAGATGTCTTTCGGCTGTAAAAGATGAAAGGGTAAAAGCTTCTCAGGTACTACACGGACCTGTTGCTTCATTTGCTTCAGACCGCAAAAAATTCATTGACGAACTAAGAGACGCTCTCTACGCATCAAAAATTGTATCCTACGCACAGGGATATGCATTGATGCGTGCAGCAGCGGAAGAATACAAATGGGATCTTAACTACGGGGGAATTGCACTTATGTGGAGAGGAGGATGCATAATACGCTCGGCCTTCCTGGGAAAAATAAAAGAAGCCTTCGACAACGATCCTTCAATTACCAATCTGCTTCTCGATCCCTTCTTCAGGGATAAGGTGGAAAAAGCCCAGCAGGGATGGAGGAATGTGGTTTCAACAGCAGCAACAAACGGAATTCCGGTACCGGCAATATCGTCGGCATTAGGATATTTTGACGGATATCGCTGTGAAAGGCTTCCTGCCAACCTTTTACAGGCACAAAGGGATTATTTCGGAGCCCACACCTATGAGCGCATCGACAGACCCAGAGGAGAATTTTTCCATACCAACTGGACCGGAAGAGGAGGAACAACAGCATCAACCACGTACAATGTATAATTACCTAACAACCTTAAATTTATGACAGAAACAAAAAAATTCAGTAACTACAGATGGACTGTCTGCGCGCTGATTTTCTTTGCAACGACAATCAACTATCTCGACAGGCAAGTGATCGGGATCCTCAAACCCCTGCTGGAATCTGACCTTGGAATTGGGGAAAAAGAATATTCTCATATCATAATGGCCTTTCAGCTTTTATACGGGTTCGGGATGGTCTTAGCCGGACGGCTGATCGATAAATTCGGGACCAAAATCGGATATGGAGTTACAGTCATATTGTGGAGTATTGCAGCAATGGGACATGCCCTGGCAAGAGGCGTGTGGGGTTTTGGATTCTGGAGAGGTTTCCTTGGAATTACCGAGGCCGGCAACTTTCCTGCAGCCATTAAATCGGTAGCCGAATGGTTTCCAAAGAAGGATCGGGCTCTGGCCACGGGAATATTCAACTCGGGAACAAATGTCGGGGCAATAGTGGCACCCCTGGCTATTCCCGCCATGGTTATTGCATGGGGCTGGCAGTCTGCGTTTATTATTACGGGAGCGATCGGATTTATCTGGGTAGTCCTCTGGTTCATTTTCTATGAAATCCCGCAAAAACACAAAAAGATCTCTGAGGCTGAATTTGCCTATATCCACAGTGATGTTGACGAACAGGCAGAGACAAAAGAAAAAGTATCATGGCTGAAGCTTCTCAAATACCGTCAGACATGGCTGTTTTTCATAGGTAAAGGTCTTACCGATCCGATATGGTGGTTCTATCTTTTCTGGATCCCCGGATGGCTCTCAACTGTAAGAGGTGCAGGACTTAGCGTTTCAACATTCGGTTTGCCTTTAGCCTTCATTTACACTATGACTACAGTCGGCAGCATCGGAGGAGGATGGGTTTCCGGATTTATGATAAAAAAGGGCATGTCACCATTTAAAGCAAGAAAATACACAATGCTTCTCTTTGCACTGCTGGTCATCCCCGTCATATTTGCCCAATCATCATCGGTGAGCACGTGGGGCGCAGTCTGCCTCATAGCTCTCGCAGCATCATCGCATCAGGCATGGTCAGCAAACATCTTCACCACAGTATCTGATGCATTTCCAAAGAAAGCTGTAAGTTCAGTTACAGGTATTGGCGGAATGGCAGGTGCCGTAATGGGAGCGTTCATATCATATATTGCAGGTGGTATACTTGATCATTTCAAGGGCCTTGGACATATCGAAACAGGCTATGTTGTAATGTTCGCTATAGCCGGAAGTGCCTATCTTCTTGCGTGGATAATAATGACAGTTTTTGCACCTAAAGAGAAAAAAGTTGTATTAGACTGATCATGTCCCCTAAAAGAGCAAGGATCAAGGACATTGCCGAAAGTGCCGGAGTATCAATAGGGACAGTCGACAGAGTCCTTCATAAAAGGGGGGAAGTGGCGGAAAAGACGAGGGAGAAGATTCTCAGGATTGCAAAAGACCTGGAATACTCTCCCAACGTCATCGCCCGGGCCCTTAAATCAAAGAAAAGAGTCAGGCTGGTTTCGCTTCTGCCTGAACCCGCTGAAGAAAGTGCATTCTGGATTAAGCATCCGGAGGGAATAAGCAAAGCCATGAAAGAACTTGATCCCTTCCCGGTATATCTGGAACAGGTTACATTTGACATGCTTGACGAGAGGGATTTTCAGTCAAAATCTGAAAAGATCATGAGCCTGAATCCCGACGGAGTGATCCTCGCTCCTCTCTTCAAAAATGAAGCTGTAACACTTTGCGATAAACTTACCAGGAGTCATATTCCTTTCGTCTTTATCGACGGATTCCTGGAAGAAACAAGCTTTTTATGCTATACAGGTGAGGACATATACCAGAGCGGAAGAGTGGCCGGACAACTTGTTAATATGGTCACTCCTTCCGACAAGGATATTCTTATAATCAATATTGCAAAAAACATCAGTAACGTTCACCACCTGAATGTCAGAACACAAGGATTCATCAGTTACTTTAAGGAAGAAGAGCATGAAAGGCTGATAAGTCATGCAATTTATGACCCGCAGCCGGATTTTATGAACGGGGAATTGAAAAGAGTCCTTTCACAGCACCGCAATACCGGATCGATATTTGTCACGGGATCGAAATCTTACAAAATTGCCGATTTTTTTGAGGACGAAGGAATTAATTCTGTAAATATCATCGGATACGACCTGCTTGAAAACAATGTAAAATACCTTAAAAGCGGAAGGATAAGATTTCTGATAGGGCAACGACCTGAAGAACAGGCATACAAGGGGGTAAGAAAACTTTTCGACTATCTTTCAATGGATAAAACTCCTGAAAAAATGGAATATCTGCCGATAGATGTAGTAACTTCGGAAAATGTTCAGTTTTTCGTTTAATTAATTTTTTAATATCACATATATGAAGACACTAGGAAAATATTCAATCGGAATGGGCGATCGCTTCGGACATCAGGGCGCAGCCCAGCTTAAGGCAGTTATTGAGGCCGGCCACAAAGGTATCGACATAACTCCTGTGTGGAATAAGTCAAACAGGGAACATACCATAATCGGAACAGAGCCGTCAGATGTCAGGAAAGAAGCCGACCAGGTTACTGCACAGGCAGGTTTTCATAAACCATATTTTGTTGATGCTGACCATATTAACTTTGACACGGTCGACCGCTTTATCAGCAGCTCCGATTTCTTTACCATCGATGTTGCTTCCTTCATAGGAAAGCGTGCCACTGATGAAGATATAGAAGCTTTTGTGGAAGGGTCACTTAAATATGCCGGTGAACTTAATATCCCGGGAATCGATAAACCTCTTCATGTTACCGCCGGAAGGATCAGGGAGATTGCTGAGAACTATCTTTTTGCAGCCATCAAGGCATCAGAGATATACAATAAAATAGAAAAAGAAAAAGGAAAAGGCAACTTCGTCCCTGAGGTTTCGATGGATGAAGTTCCCCTTCCCCAGACTCCTGTGGAGCTATTTTTCATCCTCAAGATGCTGGGAGAGAAAAATATCCCGGCACAGACCATAGCGCCAAAATTCTCCGGACGCTTTAATAAAGGTGTAGATTATGTTGGCGACGTCAGTCAGTTTGCCGAAGAATTCGAAGCCGACCTTATGGTTATCGACTATGCAGTTAAAGAATTCGGACTACCCTCGAACCTTAAAATGAGTGTCCATTCAGGGTCCGACAAATTTTCAATCTATCCTGTCATTAGCTCCATAATCAGGAAACATGACAAGGGACTTCACCTGAAAACCGCCGGGACTACGTGGCTTGAAGAAGTCATCGGTCTGGCCGAATCAGGCGGAGAGGCTCTCATATTCGTAAAGGAGATTTATTATAAAGCCCTGGAGAAGATCGATGAACTGTGTGCTCCCTACGCCGATGTTATTGACATTAACAGGTCAATGCTTCCGTCAAAAGAAGAAGTCGAAGGCTGGAGCAGCAACAAATTCGTTGATTCCCTCAGACATATACCTGAAAACAAGGATTACAACTCAAACATGCGACAGCTTGTACATGTATCATTCAAGCTGGCTGCTCTGAGGATGGACGAATATTTCAGACTTCTCGAGGCAAATGAGACTACAGTTGCAAAATGTGTCTTCGACAACATCTACGAAAGGCATATTTGCAGGGTGTTCGGGATAAACTGAGCTTCAGCAATCAGGTAAATCACCTTATAAGTTCCGACAAAGGTATCTTCTCGAAGGTAAGCAGGGCCTGGCTTCCTTCATAGAGGATACCTATTGTATTTTCATCTATCGACGTAAGGCATGAATATCCGGCTGACCTGAGTTCGTCGAGCAGCAGTCTGTTCTCTGCCGGCCAGGTCATACCTTCATCAAAACTGACTTTTATTGTCATATGGGTTCTGGCAGTTCTTGAATCGGGATTGGAAAAAAGCAGGATTGATTTTTTAATACCGTTCTCAGTGTAATGGTGCCGGTGCAAACTGCCCATGCAGGTAGGTTCTATAAGCGCATTCCTCGATGAAGGATGTTCTGTCCACGTTTCTCCAAAGTCGCTGGTTACTGCCACCGCCCTGCCGTTGTTTGCAGTCATGTTGTTCCTGTTCTGGTTGTGACGCATGTTCAGCATCACTGAGCCGTCGGAGAGTTCGACAGCCATCGATTCGGTTGTATTGGAGTATGCTGGATTGCTGGTCTTCCAGGTTTTACCTCCATCGCCGCTCCAGGTGATATTGGAAAAAGGCCGGCCTTCTGAATCTCTTCCCTGGGTGGGAATTACCAGTGTTCCGTTCTTAAGTGTGATTCCGTGACCGGGAGCCGGAGCCCAGAGCCACCACTCCCTCTTTTTTCCCATTAAGGTTATATTCACAGGTTCCGACCATGTTATACCATCATCACTGCTGGAAGTAATCAGAAACTGAGATGTCTCCTTAACACCATATCCCGGTTGAGAGCCCCTGTTTCTCCACTGATGTTCCCATGCATCGGAATCTTCTGTGAGCCCTTCAATCCACCTTCCATCCCTGTCGAGAACCCCATGCATCCATAGCCCTGCAATAAAAATATTGTCCGATGTGTTGTCGACAAGGATGCAGGCATCGCTTACCCCATTGAATTTCTGAGGCAATCCCCCCCATTTATGCATGTCGAGAACTGTTTTCATCGGCTCCCATGTATTTCCGCCATCGTTGCTGCGGCTCAATCCTATGTCTATATCTCCCTGCAAATCCCTGCTGCTGTTTCTCCTGATATCGTATATTGCGAGAAGAGTACCTTTGTTTGTTGTTGTGAGTCCGGGGATACGATAAGTATGAACATTATCGTCGAGATGCTTCCTGAGAGCAATACCTGTACGCAGTTCCAAAGGACTAAAAGCAGTATCATGAATAACGGTGCCCGCAGAAGTTTTTACCGAGATGCACTGTGTCATTATTTTATTAAGCAGAGATGCCGAATCCGCAAGCTCAACGGACAGCCAGATGCTCATGCTATCTTTTACAGGGAGCTTGTCGCTGAATTTTACGACTGTAGCCGGAAGCTGATCTTTTCCGAACTTTTTAGCGGTTGAAAATTTCAGATCACCACCGGAAACAAAAAGTCGTAAAGCTTTTACATCTTCAAGGTCGGTTGTCCCCTCAAGAGATACAGATATTTCCCTGACTGTTGTTCCGGAAGTGTCTGCAGGAATCAGAATTATCTGTAATACCGGGTTATCGTGTTTATTGATGAGAACAGGTACCTGGTACTGACGGATACTCATACTTACTTTCTCATCAACACTCCTGCAGGCCGATAATAACAGGGTAATGAACAAAGAGACAGTCATATATTTCCTTAGCAAAGCTTTCATGTTTCGTGGTTTGAAATATTTGTAAAGCGATTATTGCAGATCCCCGGTTTTTACACTCAGTATGTAGAATTTTGCCATGTCGGTCTTCTCACCTCCCTTTTCAAGGACAAAATTCCCGTATGCCGGAGTATCGGGTGTAGGAACCCTGAACTTCTCTCCTGTCCTGAATACTATCCTGCTGAATGATCTGACCGGGGCATAAAAGTCCTGGGTTATTTCCCTGTCATTAACCTTGATCCTGCAGCTTAAATCCTCAGTGTCAGCCTCAATTCTTATCCGGTAAATTTTCCCCGTCTCATAAGGGATGAGATTGTTGTATTTGTATGATCTTTTTGATTTTATCATACCATCGGGGTCGAAAGATATCCGTACGCCTGCATTACCCGACCCGTTCTGCAGTTCAATATTTAAAAGCCCGTGGTCCGTCTGCCCCGCAATTACCGTAAACTCTGCAAGGAGCTTTACTGATTCGGGAAAAAGATGTTCGGCTTTTGCAAAGTCATACCTGTCTTCATCGCTAAGAAGAAGTGCATTTTTTCCGGCCGGAGACTTCTCTATGCTGACACCTGCCCACAGAGGAGAGTAAATATTCCACCTTGTCATCCGGCTCAGGTTTTCATATACCGAAAGGTCTTCGTTAATATGTTCCGGGGCTATCCCCGTAACAGGTACCGACACGCGCATCACCCATATATCTTCTTTGTTAACACTGTATGATAGCCACATATTGCCATCGGGAACTGTCCCGTTGCCTGGTATGATGCCTCTCAGATACTGAGGTCCGTATGATTTTTCGTTACCGGAATAACGCATGGGAGATATTTCACCGTGAACCAGAAGAAGGTTTTTATACTCAAGACCATCCTCACTTACAGTAACAGCCATCGGCCAGCGGTAAATAGAAGGGTTAAAAACCTGTGCATACATACCGTCGGAAGTACGCTGACCCCACATTTTTGCAGATGCTGTGTACAGCCCCGGGGTTTTTCCTGTTGACCAGGTTTTTCCCTTGTCGCTGCTTACTCCTGACAGCTTGCTTTTCCACATTCCGATCAAACGTCCGTCGTCGAGGGTATACCAGCAAAATGCCTGTCCTCTTACATTAAGCCCGGGAACTACGGGATCGTTTTTATCACTTTCCTCAAGCCATTGCATTGTTATGAGAGGGTCAGCCAGAATATCATCACAGTCGTGAACGAAAGCCTTGTCTTTGCTGCTTTGGTAAAAAGGGAAGGATGTATTGGATTCGTTCCAACCATGATTATATCTGATGAAATACACTTCACCCATAGCCCCATTGCCATGTATCTCCCTGATTACCCGGCCTATACCGTTACCATCATTAGGCTTGTCCCTGGGAGTAAAGCAGATACCATAATAACCAAGCGCATATAGCCGTTTGTTTTTCTTTGAGACATAAAATCCGATACGATGATGCATGACTGCATCGAGATCTTTTGCAATACCTTCCACACCCGCTTTGGTCGTGCCGTCAGGGATCCTGTACTGTGGAAATACAATCCGGGGCAGACTCCAGTTATAACCATCATCTGATGTTTGTATGCAGGATCGCCCGGGGGCTGTATGCTCTCCCACCGGATTGCTGAGATAATCGACATAAAATTTTCCGTCATGGTATGCCATATCGGGACCGTGATTATAGGTCCATCCCGGTGCAGATCCCCAGCCCGGATCCTCCCTGTTGGCACGCATTATCTGTATATTATGGACACCGTAAGCAGGAGGCAGCTGGCCGTGTGTGTAATCGATGTTTACGATGGTCCTGTATGAATGTATCACAGGAGTTTGTGAATCCAGTCTTACCGACTGAAATAACAATATGATAAAAAGAAATATTGCAATGGCCCTGTTCATCCTGTCATTCGGTCCACCCTGGCAATGAGACTGTTGCCTGGTAATTTGAATAGTTGTACAAGGGATTTCTGACTGGTTTATAGAGTCTCCCTGTTTTCGGATTGTCGGCCTGAGTGTAGACCCACATCCTGTGCTGATCCCACACCACGATTTCATCCCTGCAATCGCCTGTAATATCAAGTGTTGCATTGCACATGTCGGGATGCCCGTCGTCCGGAAACTGTAGTACTTTTCTGCCCCTGCCGTCAAAGACACCACCAAGGACAACGGATGGATTGTGAACAAAATACTCCTCCCCTTCTCCGGTCCAGTTTAGTGGCAGGCACATGCTTCCAAATTGGTTTGGTTCAAAATCATGATAAATGTTTCCTTCGGCATCGTAGAGATGGATAATCCCCTGGCTGCCCCAGAAATTAATACTTACAGTTTCAAGTCCGGGAAGGTCGGATCTGAAATTGGCTACGGCCGGATTCTGAACGTGACCAATGAAATAATGTCTTAGTATCTTCCCCTCAGTACTGACCCTCAAATAGCCTGCGTTGCTTGCCGCATACATAATCTCAGGCACAGCCATGTTATCATCCGTGAATTTTGCGACGGCCACCCCGTCGCAGTGATCGCCGATCTCTTTATCAAGGTTCCAGAGCACAGTTCCGTCGTCATCATAAAGACTGTAGCCTATTGCCAGTTCATCCTTTCTATCACCATCAACATCCAGGGCATAAGGATAATGTCCTGTTTTGCAGCTTCCTTCCCATAATACACTGAGCCTGTTGTTCAGTACCCAGAAATGGGTGTACCTGTCTTTAATAAGGATATCCGAGTCCCAGCCTTTTCCTTCTGCATCGAAGAAAAAGAGACAATCACCAAGTATACGGGGAAACCTGTATTCAGGATTTTTAGATAAAGGTGTACGGGCTTTGAATTTTGTTGTGCCGGTAGCAGCATCAGCAACGATGATCTCAAAGTTCATGCAGTATATAACTTCATTTTTTCCGTCGTTGTCGAGGTCGTGGATCTGAAAGGCAACGTCATTGGTAAGATGGTATTTTTCAGGATCGGGTTTCCCTACCTGCCACAGCTGTTCTCCATCTAATGTCAGGGCAGTCATACAACTCAGCTCGCTATGCCTGTCGCGTGGGCCATGGTGTATCACCTGCCCTATAAGAACGTCAGTTTTTCCGTCCCCATTAAGATCGCCAAACCTCACGTTCCTTCCGGTCCCGAAACCTTCAGTGCTTAACTTCTTCCATACGATCATTTCAGGATTTTTATTCTGAAGCTCCTGTGATTCAAGCTCATATTCTTCATTCTTCGATCTTGAAAACTCAATTTCAGCTTTTGATGATTCGACCTTGACATGATGATACTTTGCCTTCACATTCGATACGAGCCCGATCTTGCCTGTCTTGTAGCTATCGTCTGCAACTTTCAGAATAATATCTTCATTCAGGGATGCAATAATCTCGTCGCCGGCAACTGTTACGACCGCAGTGAGTATCTCTCCGGGCGTAATTATGAACGGTTCTGAAGCAAGCATGGTTTCCTTCAGCACGTTGAATTTATCCGAATGTCTGAATTCCGATATGTAAGCCGTTGAATCCCTGACACCAAAGAAATAAAAGCAGCGGTCGTTCCTGTATCGGAATGCTATTCCAGAGTAATGGGAATCGTTTTCCGGTTCAAAGCTGACGGTAAGCCTGTAGTCTCTCCAAAGGGAATCACCTGCTATTATCATCGGATGGGTCCACCGCTGATTTTTGTTCTCATAAGTCTGGCAGAGCAGTTTTCCTGAATTATCCTGTTTTACCTGCCATGCCGTTCCCCATATATCTCCGGATGCAAAGCTAGAGACAGCCCAGTTTCCGTGAGGTCCGGCCTCAGGCAGAAAATGATATTCCGTGTGTGCGCCCACAGGAGCAGTAAAAAGACCTGTGTCGAGTGACGAGAAATCATCGTCAAGCAATACCTGGTTGTATCGCTGGTTATTGCATCCTGTGCAAAGGACCTGAGTTAAAAGCAAGAGTAGAACAATACGTTGCATTGGTTGGTGATTAAATAATAATGTTTTTTTGATTTATTTGTCGGGACATCTTTCCCGTCTTATTTCATTGTTTTCACTCCTGTCACCGGTTTTGCTTCCAGTGTATGTAGATCGAAAATAAGCACCTCATTCATGCCGGTTTTGAGCCAGGGACCTGGGCAGAACAGGCGTTTTTGAGGACCAATATTCCAGTATCTGCCAAGGTTATGTCCGTTAACCCAGACAATCCCTTTCTGATAATTCGACACGTCGATGTAGGTGTCTCCCGTTTCGATAAGTGAAAAGTTCCCCTTATAGAAAACACCTGGTTTGTTCATCACTCTTCCTGATGAGCGAAGGTCATAAACAAATTTCCAGTCCATGGGCAGTTTAAAAACTTCCCAGTTCATTAGCGTCATTCCGTTGAGAGTTACCCTTTCTGTAATGCCTTTACGGTCTATCATAAGCTGACCGTAATTTATCCTTCCCATGGCTTCGACAAGTATCTCGAGTACAGGATTCTCTTTTTTCCCTGCAGGCAGGTCTATTGAGTTTATTCCCTCGCGTCTGTCGAGGCGCCCAATATATTCTCCGTCAAGAAATACAGTTGCATAGTCATGAATATCCGTAACTATCAGTTTCCCCTTCTTATGGCCTATAAGTTCAGTCCGGTAAAGAATAAATCCATGATCCTGCCCGTAAGCTTCAAATGTTGAGGGCGTAACAGATTTCAGGGCTTGTGGAAGGTTATCCCATATCGAAGTAAATCTCGACATGAACACCATTGGAATTTCGATTGCAGGGATGGAATCAGGTATTTTCGGCAGCTTCTTTCCTTTCGGGAGATATGATTCAAAGAGCTCTCTGAGGGCCATGTATTTTGGTGTAGGAACACCCTGCTCATTTATTGGCGCGTCGTAATCGTAGCTCGTTACATCGGGTTCGTAGCCCTTGCCTCCGGAATTGGCACCCGCAGTGAATCCGAAATTTGTTCCTCCATGGATGACATAGAAGTTAAATGACTTGTTGTTATCCATCAGGAACCTTACTTCTTTCAGGAGAGATGCCGTATCCCGTCCTGCCCATTCTTCGCCCCAGTGGGTAAGCCATCCGGGATATGTTTCACTGCTGAACACCGGAACTCCGGGATTCATCCTGGAAGCCAGATCAAAATTCTCAGGTGAGCTGCCTGAGTCAAGTCCCACAGCGCTCCCCGTGAGTGTCCCTGCTTCCAGCATATAGGTTGTGGGACCATCGCCTGTGAAAGTGGGAATGTCGATCCCGTTTGCGGTCCAGACCTCCTTTAAACGCTTCATATATGCACGATCGTTTGCATAGCTTCCGTATTCATTTTCTATCTGGAGCATAACGACAGGACCTCCCCTTGTTATAAGCCAGGGCCTTATTTCTTCAGCCAGTCTGGCAATATAACGTTCGGCAGCGGCCATATATCTTTCATCCATGCATCTGAACCTGATGTCAGGTATCTTAAGAAGATAGGGTGGAATTCCACCGAGATCCCATTCAGCGCACACATAAGGTCCCGGCCTGATAATGAGCCACATATCTTCTTTCTGGACAAGATTGATAAATTCGCTGAGATTCCTGTTGTCAGTTGAAAAATCAAAAACACCTTCAGCCGTTTCATGATAATTCCAGAAGATGTAAACGGAGATGGTGTTGCATCCCATGGCTTTGGCCATCTGTATCCTGTGCTGCCAGTATTCGCGGGGTATCCTTGCCGGATGAAGCTCTCCGCTTATTATCCGGAAAGGCAGATCATCCAGCAGGAAATCTGTGGGGCTCAGCCTGAAAGTATGCTTTGCCTTCTGCCCATCCACCGGTATCAGGAACATAAGAAAAGCAGAAATAAACAACGACAGTATTACTCTTTTAATCATAACTCACTCATTAATGTTGTTAAAAATATCACCCGTATTATCTTTTTTTGTATAAATGAGCTCCCACTCACTACTCACCTCTCACCTCTACATCCTCATATAGCCTGAAAACTCCGCAGTCGTGCGTAAAAACCATCTTCCCTGTTCATCAGTTCGGTATGGGTTCCGGTTTCCACTATCTTGCCTTCATCGAGGACAACAATAAGGTCGGCATTTTGAATTGTAGAAAGTCGGTGAGCTATTACCAGTGAAGTTCTGTTTTCCATCAGCTTCAGTATAGCATCCTGCACAAGCCTTTCCGATTCGGTGTCGAGTGCAGAGGTAGCCTCGTCGAGGATCAGGACTGGAGGATTGGCCATAATTGCCCTTGCGATGCTTATTCGCTGCCTCTGACCTCCGCTTAGTTTATTACCTCCTTCGCCAACGGTAGTCTGATAACCATGTTCCGTTTCCATGATGAATTCATGGGCATTGGCAATACGCGCAGCATTAATGACCTTTTCCATGTCGGGTTCATTAACACCGAACGCGATGTTTTCGACAAAAGTTGTGTTGAAAAGAATAGGATGTTGGCTTACAATACCCATAAGATAACGAAGGTTGGTGGTTTTGAGGTCACGCACATCATTTCCGTCAATCAGGACACTGCCCTGGCCCGGGTCGATGAAGCGTGGCAGCAGATCGGCAAGTGTCGATTTTCCGGCACCTGATTTTCCCACTACGGCTACCGTCTGTCCCTTTCTGATTGTCAGATTAATATCTTTGAGTACAGGATCACTGTTATAGGCATACCATACTCCCCTGAATTCAATCGACTCATTGAATTCCTTTATATCCTTTGCATTTACCTTTTCGGTAATCTTTTCTTCTGCTTCCAGGATTTCTTCAACCCTGTCGATTGATGCCATTCCTTTCTGAATGCTGAACCATGCTGTTGTAATGTTTTTTGCCGGCTGTATTATCTGTGAAAAGACAAGAACAAATGCTATCAGCCTGTCGCTGCTCATATTTCCTCCACCTTTGAGGGCAAGGAGTCCGCCAACATATAGCAACATAATCACTACAATTGACGACAGCACTTCGCTGAGAGGTGAAGCCAGGTAAGCCTTCCTGAACACCCTTTTCAATATCTTCGAGTAGTTATTGTTTATCCCGGAGAATTCATCCTTCATTTTCTTTTCGGCATTGAATCCTTTGATGATCCTTAACCCGCTAAGTGTCTCTTCCACTACCGAAAGAAGCCTGCCCAGTCTCTCCTGTCCGGCCAGCGACGATGACCTTAGTGTACGGCTGACCCTTCCTATGAGCCATCCGCTCACAGGCAGGAGAGCAAGAGCGAAAAGTGTAAGCTGGTAGCTTGTGACAAAGAGGTATACCACAAAGATGATAATTATGACCGGGTCTCTGAAAAGCATTGTAAGAGAAGACATTACAGACACCTCAATTTCCTGAACATCGTTAGAGACCCTGGTCATAAGATCACCTTTACGGGCATCGGTAAAATATGAAAGAGGAAGTCTGAGTACCTTGCCGTACATTTTCTTTCTCAGGTCACGAACGGTGCTCGATCTGATGAAAGCCATACTGTTATTTGCAAGAAAAATGAATCCGTTCTTGAAGAAACTGGCGAAAAGATAAGCTGCACTGACCATCAGAAGCGCTCCTGCAGGTCCGCGTCGTTCTATGATACTGTAAAAAAAGTATCTTGAAAAATTGTTGAGATATTCAAGTGTAAGACTGAAGTCGCCGGGTGGCTGTACTACTTCAGAGGTCTTGAACAGTATATTCAGAAAGGGTACTATCAGGGTAAGTGAGAAGAGAGCAAAAACAGCACTGAGAATGTTGTAAAAAATATTCTTTAATGCCGACCATTTATATGGTGCAATATATTTCAGAAGAAGTCGGAGCTTGCCCATCGTGAATGATAAAGTTTAAAAGCCCGTGTAATTAAAGGGAGTAATCGCCCTGAGTTCTTCTCTTACATTTTCACTCACATCAAGATCATCAATGAAGGAACGTATCGTTCCGGCGGTTATTTTTGTGCTTGTACGTGTCAGTTCAAGCAAAGTCTCATAAGGATGCGGGTATCCTTCCCTCCTGAGTATAGTTTGTATTGCTTCAGCAACAACCGCCCAGTTATTTTCGAGGTCGTTTTTAATTTTATCCGGGTTAATGACGATTTTTCCAAGGCCTTTCAACAATGAATGGAAGGCCAGTAAAGTATGTCCGACAGGAACTCCTATATTTCTTATTACGGTTGAATCGGTAAGGTCGCGCTGTAATCTTGATATGGGCAATTTCTGAGAAAGATGTGAAAATATGGCATTGGCATATCCCAGGTTTCCTTCGGCGTTCTCAAAGTCGATCGGATTTACTTTATGAGGCATGGCGGAAGAGCCGATCTCCCCTTTCCTGATCTTCTGACCGAAATATTCCATCGAAATGTAGGTCCACATATCCCTGGCCAGGTCGGTGAAGATTACATTTATTCTCCGCATGTTGTCGAACAGGGCTGCCAGGTTGTCGTAATGCTCGATCTGTGTTGTGGGGTGAGAGCGCAGCAGCCCCAGGTCTTCACTCACGAAATTGTTGGCAAAAGTGATCCAGTCAATTTCAGGATATGCCACCCTGTGTGCATTCATGTTGCCTGTAGCTCCGCCGAATTTAGCCGAATAGGGTATCTGACCGAAATACTTAGACTGCTCATCGAGGCGCGCTATAAAAACAGCTATCTCCTTTCCAAGTCTTGTAGGAGAAGCAGGTTGTCCGTGTGTGCGCGCCAGCATGGGTATCTCCTTCCAGTCATCGGAAAGGCTGGCAAGAACTTCCCTGAGTTCAAAGAGAAGTGGAAAATAGAGATTGGTCATGGCGTCTTTAAGCATCATCGGAAAGGCCGTATTGTTGATATCCTGCGAGGTTAGTCCGAAATGGATGAACTCGCTCCACTTGCCCCATCCGAGATGAAAAAATCTCTCTTTCAGAAAATATTCAACGGCTTTTACATCGTGATTGGTGATCTTCTCTTTTTCCTTTATTCTTTCAGCATCTGTCAAAGGAAGTCCGTCATAAATCGACCTCAGTTCCTTGTAATTTTCTTTACGGAAATCGGAGAGCTGAGGCAGAGGAATTTCACAGAGAGCGATAAAATACTCTATCTCAACCATGAGCCTGTATTTTATAAGCCCGTATTCCGAAAAATAGAGCTTCAGCTCATCGACTTTCTGACGATAGCGGCCGTCGATAGGCGATATGGCTGTAAGAGAGTTAATATCCATTGCTTTTCCTTTGATTCTTTGATTAGAACGTTTCAACAAAAATAGTATTTTAGAAGTTTAAAAAAAACCTGAATCGAGCTAAGCTTCTGTATCAGTTTATGATTTCTTCAAAAGTCAAAGTATCGGCGGTAAAATATGCCAACACCTACCCTTTCATCCATGGACTGAACAAGACGGGTTTTGACAGGAAGATCATCCTCACGACCGATCATCCTGCTGAATGTGCCAGGAAGCTTGCAGAAGGCAGTGTGGATGTGGGGCTGATTCCCGTGGCTGCTCTGCCACAGGTTAAAGATTACCGGATCATCACCGATTATTGCCTGGGTGCGTATGGCAAGGTTCGCACCGTATTGCTGTTAAGCAACTGTCCTTTCCCTGATATACAAAGGATACACCTTGATTACAGGTCGCTGAGTTCGGTTAACCTGGCCAGAATACTGGCGCGTAACTTCTGGAAGAAGGAATTTATGTGGAACAATACCAGCGAAGGTTTTGACTTTATAAACATCGGTGACACTGAAGCTGTTGTATTAATAGGAGATCAGTGTTTCGAATTTGAGAACAGGTTCATATACAAAACTGATCTTGCCGAAGAATGGTTCAGGTTCACGGGTCTGCCCTTCGCATTCGCATGCTGGACGGCCAACAGGGATCTGGATCAGGGTTTTCTGGACGAATTCAACCTTGCACTTAAATACGGAGTAGAGCATATTCCTGAAGTGGTGGAAAGGTTTGGCAGCACAGGTGTTATTAAAGGGGCAGGCCTGTCTGAATATCTTACAAAAAACATGAATTTCGACCTTAATGATGACAAGAGAAAAGCCATAGACCTGTTCCTGGAATTAATGGCTAAATAACTTATCATCATAATATTGTATTGTCAAGGGACCTTTTTTTACCGGGTTTATCGTTTTTTAACACCATTTTAAGATCAGCCTTCAGGATTTAAGAGCAGAATTGATTATCTTTGAAATAATATAGTAGTGTTTCACAAATTAAAAACTATAACGCCATGAGCACAACAATCACCTTCAATGAACTCCGGAAGATCAAAGATCAGTTACCCTCCGGTAGTATCAGAAAAATTGCAGAGAAACTCGATCTTAACGAGGAGACTGTAAGGAACTACTTCGGAGGGAGAAATTTTGAAACCGGTCAGACAGTTGGCATTCATTTTGAACAGGGGCCCGGAGGCGGAATAGTGCGGTTCGACGATACAACCATACTAGATATGGCTCAGCAAATGATAAATGATTAGTTTTTCGGGAATATTTTCTGTTCAAAAGCAAAAGCATTGTCTTTTGCTTTTTTTATTTTCACATGCTGGATCAGAAAAATATGAATACAAAAAAACAGCTGGTCAAAGATGATACAGGAGATACGGTGACAATGGCGGAGAAAGACTACCTGTCAGACCTTGAGTCCTTTTTCAGTGATAAATGGGGCGAAACAAAACTCTGGTCGCACGATCTCTATCACCATCAGAGGGTATGGCAGTATGCGAAGGAACTGCTTGCTACAAAAGAGCACAGTCCCGGTCATCTCTTTGCCACTAAGCTTCTCATTGGCTGCTATCTTCATGACATCGGCATGTCGTTAGCCACCGGCGAGAAGCATGGAATTTTCAGCAGACAGATATGTGAAGAGTATTTGCTTTCACAAGGGATGTATAAACAAGAATATTATGATCTGCTTGAAGCTGTTGAAGCCCACGACGACAAAAATTATTCAGAGACGGATACCGGAAACAGGTTGCATCTCATACTATCTGTTGCTGATGACCTGGATGCGTTTGGGCATACAGGCATCCTGAGGTATTTCGAGATATACACCCGCAGAGGCATCGGAGTTACTGAAATATGCCCCCTGGTGCTGAAAAATGCAGAATCGAGGTACAATAATTTCACCAGGCATTTCGGATCATACGAAGACCTTGTAAAGAAGCACAGTCAGCGATATTGGGTTCTCAGGGAATTTTTT
>JAFGXX010000152.1 GCA_016936435.1 Bacteroidales bacterium | reverse complement strand
CGTTTCGGCGGGCAAGCGTGCGATCGGGGTCTAAGGCCAACAGGTCTTAATGTCTCAACGCCTTATCGCCTTTGCAACCGTTTCTCCTATCTCGGCCGGCGATTCAACAACATTAATTCCGCATTCTCTCATCAAAGCCATTTTTGCTGCTGCCGTATCGTTCTTTCCTCCGATAATGGCACCGGCATGGCCCATTCTCCTTCCTTTGGGCGCTGTCTGTCCGGCAATAAAGCCTATAACCGGTTTAGTCCCGTGATCGCGGATCCACTCTGCCGCTTCATTCTC
The DNA here is from genome assembly GCA_016936435.1 of Bacteroidales bacterium. Classification (GTDB taxonomy): domain Bacteria; phylum Bacteroidota; class Bacteroidia; order Bacteroidales; family VadinHA17; genus LD21. Next base: position 6,994 of record JAFGXX010000152.1, on the reverse strand, counting down.
CATATTCCCTCCTATCTCACCGATAATTACAATGGCTTCAGTCTGATCGTCTTCCATCATCAGTTTAACGGCGTCAAGGGTGGTGGTTCCGACAACAGGATCCCCTCCTATTCCAATACAGGTAGACTGTCCCAGTCCTAACCTTGTAACCTGGTCGACAGCTTCATAGGTAAGAGTGCCCGAACGTGAAATTATACCCACGTTTCCTTTCCTGTGAATGAAGCCCGGCATTATTCCAACCTTGGCCTCTCCCGGAGTGATGATGCCCGGGCAGTTAGGGCCAATGAGCCTTGAGGTATGATGACGCAGGTACTCCTTTACTCTGACCATGTCGGAAACCGGAATACCCTCCGTTACTGCTACGATAAGTCCTATCCGGGCATCAGCAGCTTCGAGAATGGCATCGGCAGCACGGTCAGGAGGAACAAAAATGACAGAAACATCTGCCTGTGTTACGCTTACAGCCTCCCTCACAGTATTGAAGACGGGCAGACCCAGATGTGTCTGACCTCCCTTGCCCGGAGTAACGCCTCCGACAACCATGGTCCCGTATTCAATCATCTGACCTGCATGAAATGTGCCTTCACTTCCTGTAAATCCCTGGACAATTACCTTCGATTGGCTGTTTAGTAAGATACTCATATACTACTGTAAATTAATTAAATATAAACCCTGGTTAATTTATGCCAGGTTTTTATGTAGCTCCAAAAATACCCAATTATCATCTGTTTTTAGCTATATTTGGAATATTATTTCATGTCATGATGGTAAATATAGATCCGATATTGTACATAGGTATATCCCAGTCATTTTTTGCCTTCATTCTTATAGTTTCGAAAAGGCCATGGACAACGGCTAACAGGATAATGAGCGCATGGCTGTTCTTCATTTTCATCGAGCTCCTTTTTGCACTTCTCAATTCCACCGTTATTGAAATGTACGCATTTCCGTTTGTGGCTTTCACCTATGGGCCGCTTCTCTATCTTTATGTCCAGTTCATGGTCCATCCCGACAAAAGATTCAACTGGCTCGTTCTCCTTCATTTTATTCCTTTTGTCGTATTCTTCACTGTCTCCGTCATTTTCAGGGATATTCCCCTGCTGAAGGACCTCAGGACCTTTTTCAAACCTGACAGATTTATAACCCTGAGATTAGTGTACAGTACCGTATTCTTCTTATCGGTAACTGTTTACAGCATTCTGTCATTTATTGAGATACACAGGCACCAGACCTTTATAAAGAATCTTGTTTCCTATACATCCGGTATGATCACCCTGAACTGGCTTAAGATATTGTCAATAAGTTTCTATGTTGCTTTTCTGGTGTTTTTTATCCTTGGGGGTCTCAACATGATCGGCAATTTTATTCCCTTTGACCCCTATTTCGTCCTCTTTACCTTTATAACGATATTCACTTTTGTCTACAGCCTTTATGTCATCAAGCAGCCAGTGATATTCGGACAGGAGATCAGAGTGCCTGATGAGGAGAAAGGCGAAGGGGAAAAATATGCAAAAAGCGGACTGAGGGATGACCAGGCCCGGCAATATCTGAAAAAAATAATTAAGGTGGTTGAGGAAAAGAAACTTTATCTCAACAGGGATCTGAGCATACAGGATCTTGCAGAGGAAACCGCAATTGCCAGGCACCATATCACGCAGGTTCTGAATGAGCACCATGGGAAGAACTTCTTTACCTTTATAAATGAATACCGTGTTCAGGAGGTCATTGACAGGTTCAGAGACCCGAAAAACAACAATTTTACCATACTTGCAATTGCCTACGACTCCGGCTTCAACTCAAAAACCACCTTTAATTCCATTTTCAAAAATCAAACCGGCATTACTCCGAGTGAATACCGCGAAAATTCCACCGGAATAAGTCTGTAGTCATAATCTCTTGCCAGTCAGGCGTTATTACGTTCATCCCACACGGGACGAACCAGTATAGCTTTTGTTTGAGGTACGGGAAAATCGGATAAGACGACTGGCATTGTCTTTTGGGCGTCCTTTGTATAAAAAAAAAGGCATGAAATTATATTCTATGTTCATGGCCGCCCTGCTGATCCTGATCCCGGAAATGGCCTTTAGTCAGAATGACCTCTCATCCGGTTCAGGCACCGAAACGGAAACTGATAAGATTTACGGTTTTGTGCGGGGCGGCTTTTATTTAAATAAAGAGGATAATGGCGGAAAAATAAGCGTTCCCAGTATCTACTCCGACTTCAGCCTTAAAATTGACGCAGGCGACGGTTTGCGGTACAAAGCCTACGCCGACTTCAGGTACAGGTATGGATCCGAATTCGGCGAAAAAGTAAGCCGGCCGGAGCTTAGGGAAGCCTATGTAAGTTACTTCGGAAAGACATGGGAACTTAGTGCCGGTCAGAAGATAATAAAGTGGGGACGTGCAGACTTCACCAATCCCACACAGAAGCTTAGTCCGGGTAACCTGATCTCAAGATCGATGGATGCCGAAGACATGAATCTCGGAAACCTCCTTCTTCAGGGCCGCTGGTTTCCTTCTCCGCTGATAAGCATCGAGGGAACGGTAATTCCTCTTTACAGACCTTCTATTCTCATTATTAAACCGGTTGAACTACCATCCTATGTTGCAATAAATTATGACGAGTCGCTTGTTACCGAAAAGACGATGTTAAGCTACGGACTCAGGGCTGACCTGAGGTTTGCGGGGATGGACATTGGTCTTTCATGGTTTGAAGGATATGATCCGATGCCGGGTATTAAACTATCAGAATTTACTCTGGATACGACGGGTTTCATACCCTCGGTCTCAGCAGTTATGACGATGACTCCTTATAAAATAAGGAATGCCGGACTCGATTTTGAGACCGTAATCGGAAACTTTGGTCTCAGGGGAGAGGCTGCCTGGAGCATCCCTCTGCTGACGTCGACAGAATATGAATATGTACCTATGGATGAAATCAAGTGGGTTTTCGGAGCCGACTGGATGAGTGGTAACTGGAGGATAACCGGAGAATATTCCGGAAAGGCCATCCCGGATTTTGAACCTTCGCCTGTTGAACCCTTCATCGGGACCGAGCTCGATCCGCTGATGCTTGCACAGATGATGGCAGTACCGGGTTTCGATCTAAGGGAATACATGAGGCAGCAGACAGGCGCTTTTAACAGGCTATATAATTACCAGATGGAAAGGAGCTACCACTCAGCAGCGATACGTGTTGAGGCTGACCTCGCATGGGGGAAGTTAACGCCCTCATTAACAACAATGTATAATTTTACCTCTCAGGATCTTATGATAATGCCCATGCTGGAGTGGAAACCTGCCGACGGTCTGAGCATCGTGGCAGGCGGAGATTTTCTTAAGGGTGTAGAAGGATCGATTTACGATCTGGTTGACGGCTTTATGAATTGTTTCAGGGCAGGTATAAAAGTAAGTTTCTAAGTATAATGACGAACTTTATAATCAAATATCGCTGGCTCATTATAAGCCTTTCAATAATTGCGGGAATAGCGATGGGGATACTGATCCCTTCTTCAGAGACCGATCCTGAAATAAGAAATGCAATTCCTGCACACATGCAATCAAGGATTGAGACCGACAAGATTGAAAAGGAATTCGGTGTTCAGGATATGGTGATGTTGCTGTTTACCGATTCAATGATATTAACTCCTGATAATATGAAGAGCATCAGGGATATAGACAGGGCGGTCTCAAAGCTGACAGGTGTAACGAACAGGATCTCACCCTTTACGGTGAAAACGATAAAGAGCAGTTATGACATGATGGTTGCCGATCCTCTCATCAAACGGATACCTTCTGATTATGAGTCGATAGAAAAGCTTAAAGCGGAAATTCTCAGCAACAATTTTGCAAGGGATATAGTTGTATCATCGGACATGACTTCGGCCGCAATCACCGCAACAATAAATACTTCGGAACGGGAAAGTGTAACACTTGGGAAGATAGACTCCCTGATAAGCGCCTATCAGGCAGATGACAAGGTACTCAGGGGCGGACTTCCCTATATCCGCAGGCATATTATGGATGATGTAAAGCATGATGCAGTATACCTTGTCCCCATGGCCCTTATCATAATGCTGGTTGTCCTGAAGTTAACACTGGGTCAGTGGAGGAGCGTCTTCATGCCTTTTTCGGTGGTACTGCTGTCTACTCTGATAAGTATGGGTCTTATCCCTCTTCTGGGTTGGAAACTATCAATACTCAGTCTTCTTGCCCCTATAATACTAATAGCAGTTGCAAACAACTATGGAATATACCTGGTAGCCAGGTACCAGGAGTTAAGGATCAAAGACGATATCAGTACCAATGCAGATCTGGTTAGGGAAATAATGGGATCGCTTAACATGCCTATTCTTTTCAGCGGACTGACGACAATTGCAGGTATCCTGGGGCTCCTTTCCCATTCCATAATTCCGGCAAAACAGGGGGGAGTACTGGCTGCAACGGGAGTGTCAGCTGCCCTGTTCATGAGCCTCACCTATATACCTGCTCTCATATATCTAAGAGGAAAGAACGGCAAAGGCATCAAAGCTGCCGGGACTACCACTGCAGGGTTCCGGAAGCTGCTCGGGGGACTTTCAGAAATTGTCGTGAACCACCCGGGAAAGATCATAGCAGGAGCGCTTGTGCTCACACTTCTCATTTCTTCCGGAGTTATTTTCCTGAAGACAGAAACAAACCAGGAATATTTTTTTCCTAAAAACAATCCTGTGAGGATCGCCTCAAATATGATAAATGAGAAATTCGGAGGTTCACAGACTGTTTCTGTTATGATCGCCGGAGATATAAAAGACCCTGTTGTGATGAGAGGAATAGACCATCTGACCAGAGAACTGGAACAGCACGATGGTGTCGGCCAGGTTTTTTCTATCTCACAGGCTCTGAGGGAGATGAGTAAGGCTATTTATAGTGAAGGTGAAGATGGCTATGATAAAATACCGGATTCAGGGGAGGGCATCGCCCAGATGTTTGAACTCTACAATATGAGCGGAGATCCGGATGATTTCAGCCAGATGATAAACCTTGACAACACAAAGGCTCATATTCTTGTCAAGCTCTCGGATCCTTCAGCTAAGGTAATAAAGGAGGTAAGTACTGAAATTGAAGATATCAGCTCCCGGCTTCCGGCTGAGATCACCATAGGAGGTTATGCCATCATCATGGCCGAAATGGCCCGCTCACTTATAAGAGGCCAGGTACGTTCATTACTTTTTGCACTTGCAGCTGTTCTGTTACTTCTGACAATAATATTCAGGTCGTTACGGGGAGGATTCATTGGTATTATTCCACTGGCTTCATCGGTTCTTGTTCTGTTTGGTTTTATGGGATTTACAGGTATAAAAATTGACAGTGCAACGGCTCTGCTCTCATCGATTATGATCGGAGTAGGTGTGGATTTCACGATTCAGTATGTATGGTCTTTCAATAGTAACAGGAGGCAGGGCCTGTCGTATGAAGATTCTACAAGGGCAGCGATCACAACAATCGGGCGCAGTATCATCATTAATGCCTTTACCGTGATGGCCGGATTTTTTCCGCTGGTGTTCTCCGGATTTATGTCGATAAGGTTCTTCGGGTACCTGGTTATCATTTCTATAGGGTCATGTCTGTTCGGAGCTCTGGTACTGATACCGGCAATAATCATGAAATTCAGGCCGGGCTTTCTCGACAAAATTTTTCTGACAACCAAACTCAATAAATATGAAAAAAGGGATCATAATATTAATATCGGCACTGCTGCTTTCTCAGGCCTCAGGCCAGCAGCCGGATGCAGACCAGATACTGAACCGGTCGCGTGAGCTTTCGATGATAAGCTCGATGCAGGCAACTATCAGCCTGGCAATAGTTGAAAAGAACGGTTCCTCACGTAACCGTACTATAGCAATGACTTCAAAAAGCTTTGCCGGAGATGTTGAAAAGAGGCTTATCAAGTTCCTGGAGCCTGCCGACGTAAGAGGAACGGCAATGCTGATCGTTGATAATAAAGACGTTTCGGATGAGATATGGATCTATCTGCCTGCACTTAAAAGAACACGGAGGATATCGTCGTCGGAGAATTCCAGGAGCTTCATGAGCTCGGAATTCTCGAATGCAGACATGGGATCTCCTACCCTTTCCGACTTCAGAAGCCGGCATATGGAAGGATCGGGAACAAACAACAGATGGATAATAGAGAGTATTCCAGTAAATGAGGATAAGGCTGATGAATATGGTTTTTCGCGAAAGGTAAGCTATGTAAGCATGGACAAATACCAGGTGGGCAGGATGGAGTTTTACAATTTCGATGATGAACATTTCAAGACCATCGAGATAAAGGAATTCCAGCCGATGGCCGGAGGCAAACACATGGTATCCAGGATGCTGGCTACAAATCTTATCAGCGGCAGGAAGTCGGAGATCGTCTTTACCGGAATAAGTGACAATGTAAAGGTTGAAGATTCGTTTTTTACGGTTCAGAACCTGGAACGTTAGTTGGCAGTTAGTCAGCCTTCGTTGAAACTTCGGCTGACAAAGCAGTTGGCAGTTGGCAAATCTTATAAATCCGAAATCCCTGCACGACTGCGTTAGTCAGGCGGGCACCTTCCGAATTCCGATGTTATAGGTTCCCCTCCTCCGGAGAGCCTGTCCCGCTTCAGCGGGAGGCTAGAGGTGGGTTTGAAAGGAGTGTCTGGAGTGCCTAGAGTGCCTAGAGTGCTTTGAGGTTTTATATCTTTGTGTCCTTTGCGAAACCTTTGCGTCCTTTGCGGTTATGAAAAGGCTTTAAAGTCTGCCATGTTGGCGTTGCTTTGCCCCTCCAAATCCCGTTATTTTTAGTACATTTACTGCGCATAAGAACCTAAAGTGTTAAGGATCGGAGAAACCATATGTTCTCCCGCCACTTCGGGTGGTGGTGCGATTGCGGTGATACGGATGAGCGGTAAGAACAGCATTGCCATCTGCAGTTCGGTATTCCATCCCTTCGATATAACGGCAAAGCTGGAAGAGAAGCCGGGAT
>JAFGXX010000021.1 GCA_016936435.1 Bacteroidales bacterium | reverse complement strand
CTGGTTGCTGGTTGCTGGTTGCTGGTTGCTGGTTGTATTGTATTTTGAGTCATTGCGAAGCGAAGCAATCATTATATCGTCTGATATACTTCCAAAATTGAACCTGTCAATCTGTTCCATGTAAATTTAGCTTTTTCTTCTCTGATTCCCCCGATAAATTCTTCACTTCTTCCTCCGGCAAAGAAATCCTCTATTGCATCAGCAATAGTACTGGGATCAGGATCAACAACATAGCCGCATTTACCATGTGGTAATATCTCTGCCAGACCTCCTACACTGGTCACCAGCATTGGCTTTTCAAAATGATAGGCTATCTGGGTAACTCCGCTCTGCGTTGCGTTCCGGTAGGGCTGAACGACCAGATCAGCAGCGCTGAAGAGCGGGGCCACCTCATCTTCCCTTATAAAACGGTCATAAAGTATTACATCTTCACCAATATTATGTTTATCAATGATTTTTTTATAAGGCGTGGCATCCTCATAAAACTCACCGGCTACGAGAAGTTTAAGCTTTCTTTCCCTCAGCCGCTTGTCGGCAAAAGCTTCAAGAAGGAGGTCGAGCCCTTTGTAAGCCCTTATAAAACCGAAAAAAAGAAGATACCTGTAATCAGGCTCAAGCTTAAGTAATGCCAGCGCTTCTTCCCTGCTTAAGGGCCTTCCGTAATTATCATAAAGTGGATGAGGGTTGAACTTTACCGGCATGCTGACACTGAATTTTCTCAGGTCTTCGCCTACACTTCCCGACATTACGATAGCGCCATCGATACTCCTGATGAAGTAAGATGTAAGCAGCCTGTCGATGAAGCTTCTTTCGTGCGGGATCACATTGTCAAAGATACAGATCACCTTCGTTCTTCGTTCTTTGCCCCATCGGGCAACTCTCGCCACCGTTCCGAAGCATGGCGACATAAAAGGATGCCAGTATTTTACAAGAAGCACGTCGGGTTTGAGCTTCCTTATCGTCAGTCCTGTTTTTATCCAGCTAAATGGATTGACAGAGCTCAGTATCCTGGTAATCTTCATGTTACCCGGCGGCGGCGCATCAGTAAACTGTGTCTTTCCGGGAAAAAACACCCGGGGATACTGCAGGGTGAAGGTGAAGATCTGTGCCTCATGACCTTCATCAAGAAGTTGCCGTGTCAGCCTTTCAATATATGCGGCCAGCCCTCCCCTGTAAGGATGTGCTGTACCCAGGACAATGAATTTCATTTCATGTTTTCGTATTTCGACTGAAACCTCCTGTAGAGCTGCTTATGTTTGTTGTCGAGACTTATATTCCTTCCTGCAATAAAGGCATATTCAATATTATTGGTCATCATATCGAGGATGTCGCCTGTCGAAACGACGATGTTGGCGTCCTTACCTGTCTCTATCGATCCGGTTACATCATCTATTCCAAGGATCCTGGCATTGTTAAGGGTCACCGTTTGCAGCGCTTCTTCCTTCGAAAGACCATAGGGAACTGTCTGTCCTGCAGCGAAAGGAAGGTTGTAACCATAGGAAGGAGTGGCATAGGTCAGGCCGGTCAGAATACCTTCTTTCATGAACATGGCCGCAAGCTTGAACGGAAGGCGTATATCGCTGAATTCCTGCCTTGGCAGCGCATGGACGTGTGATAATATGACAGGGATATTGTTTTCTTTCAGGAAGTCTTTCACTGCCCAGGCCGATTCGTCAGCGCCGGTAAGTACAATCTTTTTTACGCCATGTCTTTTTGCAAATGAAATGGCAGCGATGATCCCCTTAGGATCAGAAGCATTAAGATAAAGAGTTTTTGATCCGTCAAAAAGGCCTTTCATGGCCTCAAGACGCAGATTTCTGTCTTCCGGTTTCCTGATCTGCGAATAGGCGGCAGCATCGGTAAAGATCTTCTCGAGCTGTTCAACATTCCTGTCATAGGCACTTTCTCCGGCAGATGCTGAAGGCTGCGGGTAAGTTGATGCTCCTCCCCTCGCCATAGCCGATGATCTTCGTGGCCACCCCATAATCAGGCCATTGTCAGCCTCATAAATTGCATCTTCCCAGTTCCAGGCATCAAGCTGAACAACACTTGCGGTCCCGGGCAACAAAGTCCCCGAAGGAACGATCTGTGCAATAAGTATCCCGTTAGACCTTACCACAGGGATCACATGTGAATCGGTGTTATATGCAACGATCGATCTTACATTAGGGTTCAGGTCGCCTGTCTCCCTGGTGTCAACAGTTACATCCACCCCTGATATCTCAACAAGTCCGAGGTTCGTATTCGGAAATATCAGTCCGGGATACACCTGTTTTCCGCTAAGGTCAATAACTTCATAAGAAGTCCTGTCTCCGGTGAAGTCCGACACTTTGCCGACAAAAGTGATCTTCCCCCCCGAGAAAGCAACAGCGCCGTTTTCTATTACCGTGCCTGTTCCAGTGTGAATGGTAGCACCGCTAAGGAGAACAGGTTTTTTCTGAGCAGGAGCGACAACCGGAACCTGGGCTGTTGTATTGATATAAAAGAGCGAAAGAGCGATTATGATGGTAGTATATATTTTTTTCATCGTCCGGGAGTATTAGATGATGATGGAGTTTGTGAGGCTTCGCGAAGTATATTCGATATTATTCTGTTCCTGTCTTCATCAAGCTGTTTTTTGAGCAGGGCATCTTTTTCTTCCTCAAAATAGAAGATACCGTCGACCATGGTTCTGGAAGCACGGGCATATACAGACAGCGGATGATCGGTCCAGAGAACCAGGTCGGCATCCTTCCCTGCTTTAATACTTCCCATCCTGTCGTCGAGATGGAGAAGTTTTGCAGGGTTGAGCGTTACGAGTTTCAGTGCCGTGATCTCGTCGACACCTCCGTATTTTACCGTTTTCGCAGCTTCCTGGTTCAATCGTCTGCCCATCTCCGCATCGTCGGAATGCAGACAGGTAAGAACTCCCTGGCTCAGCAGGACTGCTGCATTATAGGTTATTCCCTCATACACCTCGTATTTATAATCCCACCAGTCTGAGAACACAGATGCACCATGACCTCCGCGGGCAATCTGGTCGGCAACTTTATAACCTTCGTTGAAATGGATAAGTGAATTTACCTTCAGTCCGAAGTCTTCAGCCAGCTTCATTATCATGGTTCCCTCCGACTGCACGTAGGTATGACATTCAATAAAGCTTCTTTTTTCGAGGACATCGACGATGGCATCAAGTTCAAGGTCGCGTCGGGGTGGAATTTTCCCGGCTTTTTCTGAAGGTTTAAGTGCATTCCACTTATTCCACTTCTCGCGGTAATCAACAGCCCTGAAATAGGCATCACGTATTATCTGATCCACTCCCATACGTGTGTTGGGATAACGTGAAGTTGAACGCTTGACGTTTTCCCCGAGAGCATGTTTAAGGAAACCTGGCTGGTTTTCAATTTTAAGTTCTTCAGCAGAATGCCCCCAGCGGTGTTTTATCAGAGCTGACTGTCCTCCGATGGGATTTGCTGAACCATGAAGGATGTGAGCTGCAGTAACCCCTCCGGCCAGTTGCCTGTATATGTTTATATTTTCGGGATCGAGCACATCGCCGATCCGTACTTCCGATGTTATTGCCTGACCCGATTCATTGGTGCTGCTTGTAGCTATATGGGAATGTTCATCGATAATTCCCGAAGTGAGGTGCATGCCCGTTGCGTCGACTTCCCTGGCTCCGGGGGCACGAAGTCCTTTTCCTACCCGGGCTATCTTTCCGTCTTTTACAAATACATCTGTGTTTTTTAGTATTCCATCCTTCTCGTTTGTCCAGACCGTTGCATTTGTGAACAGAACATCTTCCTGCTTCGGAAGTTCCTCATAACCATAAGATGCAAAAGGATATATCAGCTTCCCGATCTTTGGTGTCACAGCCGGCTTCGACTGTCTTTTTGAAGCGACTGCCGGACCTGAATATTCTGCTTTCCATTCAAACCATTGTCCTGCATCAGTCTGTCCTCTCCCCTCCATATTTTTGCCGGTGACATATCCGGAGAGACGGTATTTTTTACCGCCCTTGTCGAAGTTGATACTCACCAGGTCCCTGTCCTGTGTAAAAGTTGTTCCTCTCACATCTGTCGAGTCGAAAGTAAGTTTCACTGTCGGTTTGTTGAAGCTTCCGGAGAGATTAAGGGTATATTCTGATGTATCGACACGCAGGGTGTAACGTCCTCTCATATCTTTTGTTCTCAGATCTACCATCCTGTAAGGTTTTCCCTGTACCCAGTTTTCATAGATCACACATGTATCGCTGAAGATGTTACCTGAGGTTACGATGAAATTTGCTATCATATTAGTTTTGAGCGATCCTATCAGGTCTGATGCTCCTGTTATGGTGGCAGGAGTGGTGGTAAGAGCTTTCAGTGCCTCCTCTTCCGGCAGACCGTACTTTACTGCTTTCCTGAGATTTCCCAGGAAATCACTTTTTCTTCTCAGATCGGAGCTTGTGATGGCAAAGGGTATGCCGGCTTTCGACAGGAAAGACAGGTTTGCGGGTGCCATCTCATAATGTTTCAGGGCAGTATATGAAACTGTCGCTGCATCGTAAGGATCTTTAACATCGGGAGCCTGGGGAAAGTTCAAAGGGACTATGAGTGAGGCGCCAGTTTTTTTGATGTCGTTGACAGCCTGGTACTCATCGCCGGCTCCTTTTACCACATAGCTGATATTGAACTCTTTGCCTATCTTATCTGCCCTCATTATCTCTATCTTGTCACTAACCTCAAATATCTGGGGCAGTGTCAGTCCGCTGATGAATGCTTCAATGCCCTCATCGTGGAAATAACCTTCAGGAAGCTGCTTGTACCATTGTGCATCGTAGTGCAGCTGACGTAACAGGGCTATGATACCGAACTGGGCTGTAGGGTAAGCATCCTGTGAACGGCCGCGCCGGAATGAGTAGTTAGCCGAAGCCCTGTCTTTAATAACAATTTTGTTGGCTATCCCGTCTCCGGTCGAAACAATAGCTGATGTCCCCCTGACCAGACCATCGACTTTGAAAGTAAGTACCGCCCCGAAACCGTTCTGCCTGAATTCACCGGCGCTTTTTGTGTCAGGAATAAACTCATCAAGAACGTTGAAAGAGGCATTAATGCCATCGTTCCAGTAATCTGCGATCCTGGGTTCAGGGGCACTCTGCTGCCAGCCCGTCTGCCTTGAAGCCATGAGCGAGGCATAAGGATTTGCACCTGCATCCGAAGATTGTGTACGGATGCCGTAATCAGCAGCATAAATGTCGATGAAAGAAGGATAGACTGTCTTTCCGCTCAGATCAATAACGATAGTCCCGTCCGGAAATACGAGGTCTATACCCATAGCCTGTATCCTTCCTTCCGAGATCAGCAGGTCGGTATTTTCAGTTACTGTCCTGTGATCGACATATACACGGGCATTTGTCAGCCCGTACAACTCCGGTCTCCTGTCGCTGACACCTGTCACAGGTATATTATCGTCCTGTGCTGCTATTGTAAGTGAAAACGACAGCAAAATAAAAATCAAAAAGTTACGCATTGTATGTTTATTTGAAAAACAGTATTATTAAACGGGATCAAAATTAAGATAATCCTCAAGGTATGCAAAGGGAGCCGTCAGTTTTCCCTTATTAAGAATGGTAGCTCTCTCCAGCATGGCGCTGTCTCTTTTCGTAAGAAGGTCATTGACGATATCGGTCATCAGCATTTTGCCAAAATCGTGCGATGCATCCCTGGGGAGTTCTCCCGGAAGATTGTCGATCGACATTACCGTTATGTTCGACTGACGGGTAAAAGCAATTTCTTCTTTTTCGAGAACAGGGTTATATCCGTAAAAAGGATCGGCAATTGTTGTCGCACGTATTGTCGAGGGAACAGGTCCGTTGATATCACAACTTATATCTGCAATAACCGATATTCTGAAATCAGGATCTTTCATATCGGCCTTAGTAAAGAATACCGGTGAACGCGGGTCCCAGTAATGACCTGTTATAAGTACGTCAGTAACCCTGGTATAGGGGAGAAATGCCGATTCATACTGGCCCGGATTCCTGACAAAATCGTCGAAGGAGAATTCTTTTCCGTCTTTCCTCCTGCTATAGGTCTCCGGGCCGATACGGCACATTACCGGAACGTCGTAAGTACGGTTAAGAAAATCATCAGGGCTGATCTCAACGATATCGTTGCATTCTCCAAGAGTCTCCATGGCTCCCATAGCAACCCTGCCTCCTCCGGTTACGAGAATTTTCAGCCCCGGTTTAAGTACAATAAGTTTTAATCCTGCCCACATTTCTTCAAGGTCATGACACTGATGGGCAGGTTTCAGTCTGAACCTGTTTGTCCTTAGACCCCTGGCCCTCAAACCGTTATATGCCCCGACTATGCCCGCCCACCTTCCGAAGGCAACTACTCTCTCTCCCTTGTCAGTTGTAAGATATTCATAATCAATGAGGCTGATATTCTTCTCTGCCATTTCCCGGAACATCTCCCGGTTATATGGTTGCTTCTTTCCCACGTGAGCAAAGAACATATAGGTTTTGCCCGGTATGAATGTCCGTCTGTCAACCTCCTTCACACCAAGCAGTATGTCACAGTCTGAAAGATCTTCCCTGAGTGGGATGTCCAGATATTCATACTCTTCGTCGGAGTAGCATCTGAGGTCGCTGGGCTGAACGAAAAATTCCACAAAAGGGTACATCTCTTCTATTGCGACAATCTGTGGAGGTGTAAGAGGCACTCTCCTGTCGGGCGGGTTTTTTGTTTCACGGAGTATTCCGATCCTGATTTTGTCCTTCATAAGCAATCAGAGGATTTCAATTAAAACGAAAGATATATGCCTGTCTTGAGCCGGTATGGGTTGAGTTGAATCCGACCATTTTACCTCCCGGGCTCCATCGGCAGTGTATGTCACAACGCCAGTGGTTTGTGTATTCTGAAGGCTGAACATATCTTCCCAGAGGCAGAACAGCTTCAGTTTTCATGTCCATGAGGTAAATTTTCTGTTCTCTCATTCCTCCTCCGGGGTAGGTGTCGGTTATCATCCACCTCTGGTCGGGAGAAAAGGTCCCATGGCCGTCATAATCAAGAATACCATTACCCAGCCTCCTGTAATTCTGTTCCCCAACAGTAAAAAGCACATGAGCATATTGTTTAGCTTCCCAGCTTGCAGTGACCATTAGTTCGTCGTCGTTTAGCCAGTCATAATGAGATCCTCCCCAGTTGTCGGGGAAACATCTCCTGAGGTTTGTGCCGTCGGTGTTGACAGTGAGAGATGTCGTTATCCTGGTTCTCTGGTCCATCTGCCTCGACAGCCAGAATATCTTTGATCCTTCCCGGCTGAAAAGAGTATGATTGAACCATGCGATACTTCCTTCTGCTACAGGCGGGATCAGTTCCTTAACATCCTGGAATGATACAAGTAGTTTTGAAACGCCAGTTTCGAGGTCGATAATGAACAAGCCGTCGTCATAAGGCAGAGGATTATCTTTACGCGGGTCCTGACCCCCTCCTCCATAACCGTAATCGGGACGTGTGAGCCTGAGCCTCGAGAAGTTAATGCTCAGTGCCTTTTTACCGTCATGAGAGACTGCGCTGACTGGATAAGGAAGGGTTTTTATCTCCTTGCGGGTATGGACGTTCATTATCACTGAAACGTAAATTCCGTCGCGGAAATCGTTATAAATGATAAGTGAATCGGGTGATGTTCCCAGCCAGTGGGCCATGCAACCCTGCTGAAAGTTCCAGGCCCTTGTCTGCGTAAGAGGTATAAAGGTGTTTGTGGTCAGATCAACCAGTCCCAGGGTGGCAGGTTCGTTTTCATCAGGGAGCTTGTATTTAATGTCTGTTTCAAGGACAGTCACGTAACGTTCTGTACGGTCGAAAGAGTTTATCCCGTAATAGCTGGCAAAAAAATGTTCCCTGCTGCCGTCGGTTATCTGAACAGGGCCTTCCACTTCCGGAAAAACCACCATAATACCGGTGTTATCGGTATCGCCGCAGGAGAACATGAAAAAGACAATAGAAACCGTAAAAAGTCTAACTATATGATTCATAACTTATTGGTTGATTTAATATTTTTTGCTGGTATGGGTTTATTTAAAAAGCATAGGTGCGAACTCTGAAAGGTAAATCCTCCAGTTAGCCCAGGTATGGCCTCCTGTGCTTTCGCGGTATACATATTTAAAATTCAGGTTGTCGAGGGTTTCACGAAGAGTCACAACTCCTTTATATACAAAGTCATCCTTACCGCAGGCGATCCAGTATAGTTTATAACCACTATTCTTCAGCGCCTCCAGCTTTGTATTTCTTTCGGCGCTGACTTTGGCCTGGTCCTGGTTCTGGCCTCCCATCGACATGATACCCATACTGAAGACCCCGATATAACCGAATACACCCGGATTGTTGTTTGTAATAGTCTGTGTATGCATACCTCCCATTGAAAGACCTGCTATAGCCCTGTTGTCCATTCCGCTTAGTGTACGGTAATGTTTGTCGATGAAGGGCATCAGATCCTTCACCAGGTGTTCTTCAAACCTGCCTGTAAGGCGCTGGTATGCAGCCATGCCCTGTCCGGCGGATGCCTGACCGGCATTAGCCGGTAACGGTGGCACCTCGTTTTGGGCACCAGCCTGGTTGGCGTTACCATTTGTCATCACCACTATCATCGGCTTTGCTTTGCCCTGAACAATCAGGTTGTCCATTATCTGGGCGGTACGCCCCATGTTGGTCCAGGCGTCCTCATCGCCGCCGGCTCCGTGAAGAAGGTAAAACACCGGGTATTTCTGTGTACTGCCCTCATAGCCCGCAGGCGTATAAATATAAACTCTCCGGTCCATCCCAAGCACAGGAGAATTATACCACACCTTTAACACAGTGCCGTGAGGGACTTCATGTTTATGGAGGTAGAGGTCCGATTCTGCTCCCGGCACTATAAAGAAGCTCTGGTAGCGGGCTCCGTCGCGACGAACCTGCACGTTGGAGGGGTCTATTGTGGTCACGCCGTCGACACTGAAAGTATATCCGTACAGTTCAGGCTTCAGTGGACCGACAGTCAGTGAGAAGATCCCTCCTTCATCTTTTGTCAGTTCCTGTGTGGATCCGGGTCCTGACTGCCATTCTCCCGTAACGGTTACTTTGGAAGCATCCCTTGCG
>JAFGXX010000151.1 GCA_016936435.1 Bacteroidales bacterium | reverse complement strand
CTTTCATTCAGGCTTTATGGAGATGCAACCTTCAGAACATTCAGTGATCTTGATCTCCTGGTCGACTCTTCATCTTTGAGCAATATAAAGGAGACCCTCGAAGATTTCGGCTACAATTCATATGGTCAACCCTGGTCGGCAGAGAGCAGGGAACAGCAGCGTATTCTGAGGTATGGCCATCATATTTCGTTTGTCCACCCCGAAAAACAGACTGCGTTTGAAATACACTGGAGGTTGGCCACGGATTCATGGTTAAATTTCCGGTCATTTGATGTTCTGAGTTCCGCCTTTCTTGCCAAGGTAGATTTTGAAGGACGATACTTCACTGTTTTGAACAGGGAGACTGAACTGTTTTTCCTTGTTGTTCACGGCGGACATCATCGCTGGGGCATGCTGAAGTGGCTTGCCGATATAAACATGTATCTTATGTCTCAGGAGATTTGTCAGATGAGCTTCACGGACCATGTGCGGACATTGAATGCCGGTCGCCTGGTCGGGCTGTGCAATAGGATGCTTTCACAATACTTCCCGGAAAGTCCGTTATTACCCGGTGGTACAAAAGTACCGGGATACATGGTCAGATTATCGAAGAGGACTATAGAGAAGACTGATTATACAGGTCCAAAAACAGTAGGCGAAATAATAACAAACATCCGTTTTGTCATCAATGCCTATCCCGGGGCATGGTATAAATTACGTGTTCTCCTGAGCACACTGAACAACAGTGTTTTTCACGGCAGAATTAGTCGTCTGCACAGGTGACGGGGAGTGTTTCATGGTAAAGTTCAAAATTCAACTTGCAAATGTCATAATTAGAGATGTTTCTGACGTCAGGGAAGTCCCTGCTCCTGTCAGCTGTGGTGAACAATGGCAGGTGAACGGCAATGAATATTCCCTGAAGGTAAAAGGGATAGGAAGTTTTTACGTTCGTGACGGGAGGGAGGTGGAATATTATGCTGAAATCGGGGCTGACCCCGACTGGGTTCGACTCTACCTGAACGGCCAGGTGCTGGTGGCGCTGCTGCACCAGCGGAAGATCATCAGCTTTCATGCCAGCAGCTTCGTGTATGACGGCCGGGGGGTGATGATACTTGGCGAGAGCGGAGCCGGGAAGTCGTCATTGACAGCAGCTTTTGTCCTTAAGGGAGACCTTCTGCTCACTGATGATGTGACTCCGGTTGTGCTTTTGGGATCGGAGATGAGGATCATGCCTTTGCATGGTTCTATAAGAATTAGAAAGAATACGGCTGAACAATTGAATTTGAACTCCGACAAGCTAAGGGAGGCAGAGTATGGTACCGGTAAGCAGTATCTGCTTACCGGTAATGCCCGGGAGGAGAATTATCCCTTGCAAACGATACTGAAGATTGAAATAGGTGAAGTTGCAAGTCCTGAATTCAGTAAACCCACACCAGCCGACCTGTTTTCCTATTTGAGGAGCGAGATTTGTTTATCGGAGATTCTTCCTGGCATGCCGGAGACTGAGGCGGCATATTTTAAACAAATGGTACAGATAATTAACAAGGTTCAGTTCGTTAGGGTAGTGCGTCCTGCAGGGATTGCTATCAAGGATATGCAAAGAGCGATTGAAGATTTCCTGAAGCATATGGGAGATGTCAGTTCTGACCTATGAAGTCGGTTAAGAAGATCCTGAACGTATCTGGCATTGAGAGAAGGTTTTTTCTGGAGGCACTTGTTTTACATCTTTGGATTGGTCTCATGCTTAAAATAATTCCGTTCAAACGTATACCCAGGATCTTTTCCAGTCCGCAGCCGCCCACCTACGCCGAGGCTTCGGTGGCTAAGAGCAGTCTTAAGTCTAAGGATGTTTTATTAGTAAAGGTGGCGATTCAGAGGGCTGGAAGAGCATCTCCATGGAAGAACAGGTGCCTGGTCAGTTCGCTGGCCGGTAGGTGCATGCTAATAAGAAGGAAGATTGATTCGCAGCTTTCCCTGGGTGTTGCAAAGAACTCAGGTGGAAAAACAATCGCTCACGCATGGCTCAGGGCTGGTGATGTTGAGATTGTCTTGGCTGGTGAAGGCTTTCGTGAATTTTATCATTTCTGAAAAGCAATTCGTGGCTGGGGGCGTTTATATCTAAAGATTAAAAATTTTACACCTAATAGTTTGCATATAATTTAAAATGTTTTACTTTGCAAACACATAGGCGGAAATGAAAACTTCAGATATTAAAAAGAAAGTCTGGGCTAAACCGGAAGTTCATGTATTGAATATTAAGAAGGATACCTTCACTGGTGTATCTTTAGGTGGTGAAAACACTCAGCAACCCAACTCCGGAGCTCTACCAAGAAAGGTCTGACCAGGGGCCTCTTTAATTGGGGAAAGATCATAGTCAGGTTATATTCCACTCATCTAATTGTACTTTAAGTTTATACTAATCATTAACCAGGGCGAAAATTCAAGCTCTTGTAATTCTTTTGTTTCAGATTAAATCATGATATTGGGTGCAGTATCCTTCTCACCCGTCAGAAACCGGGAATTCATTAACAAGGTATTAGTCGGCACTTCAATGAATGAGGGGCTGGTTTTTAACGATGTAAATGGTAAATGGCTAAATGGCGGATTCTTTCTCTCCCCTGATCTGCCATCCGGTCCTGAGGATTTCTGTTATACCGATACTGATATCCTGGTATTGTTTTCAGGTTCACTGTATAATAAGGCCGAGCTGGCCGCATCTGCTGGCACGACCGCAGATATGCCTGATCCTGCGCTGATCGCAAGGTTATTTCTCAGGGAAGGAATTGGATTTGTCAATTGCATCAATGGCGATTTTGTCTTTTACATTGAACAGTTCGGGGTAAAGGAGGCCTATCTTGTCAGAGATCATGTCGGCATACGCCCCATGGCATTTTCAGAAGGATCGGATTCACTTCTCTTCTCTTCTGACATCACGGGTTTGTCAAGATTTGTATCGGGAGGCAGGAATATAGACTGTGAATACCTGATGGGTTGGTTTAAGAGTGTTGATAAAAGAAGGGCTCCCTGCTCAAAGGTAAAGAAACTACTTCCAGGTCATTACCTGCATTATTGTGATGGTAAGGTTCAGACATTCAGGTACTGGAAGCCCGAAAAGATAAAGACCGACAGGAGCCTTCAGCATGATAAGATGCTCAAAGACCTGGACAGTATCCTCCGGGATGCTGTGAGAATCCGTTGTGATGTCCGCTATACGGCCGGAGCTCATGTGAGCGGAGGACTTGACTCAGCAATTGTATCAACACTTGCCCGCGAAGAATACAGAGATCAGAATACTTTTCCAGGGTTTTCATGGTCTCACCTTGCATTCACCCCCGCCGATTTGAAGTTTGATGAGCGTGAGCTGATTAAGGAATTCTGCAAAGCAAAGGGTATAACGCCATGGTTTTCTGATCTCGACCGGAATGATTTCCTGAAAAAGGTGGATGACAGCTATTACAATCACATGTACTTCTTTGAGGACAGGGTTCTTGAGACAGCGGAGAGGGTGGGTGTTAACCTTATCTTCAGCGGTTGGGGCGGAGATGACTTTATCAGTGCTGGTGACCGGGGCATTGAGATTGACCTTCTACGGGGATTAAGGTTTCGGACCTTCCTGCATAGGAATCCCATCAGACCTGTTCGTCGGTTTGTAAAATACTTCCTCAGTGATGTTGTTTATCCGTTGCTTGGAATTCTTGATCCTTCAACTACAAGATCATTGTCGAATCGTGCCCGATGGCTCAGGGAGCCTTTTAAGAAAAGCGACAGGCGGGCAATCAGAAATTTCTTTTTTTTCAGTTCGAGACGACAGTTGCATCTTCGATTACTTGAGTCTTACCACATTCAGGAAAGATGTGAGAGCTGGTCGGTGATGGGGCACCGGAAGGGTATTGAGTACAGGTATCCGCTTCTTGATAAACGCATAATTGAATATATGCTCAAGGTCCCGTCTGAGCTTTTGTGCAAGACTGATTATTTCCGTCCTTTGTTGCGGGAGATTGGAAAGGACCTTCTTCCCGAAGAGATACGGATGAACTGGTCTAAATACGATGAGGTTTACTGGACATACATCAAGGAATTATACAAAGTATCCGCTGAGTTCTTAATGGAGGAGGTTCATGTATGGATCAGCAACCCGGAGCTTCGCTTTGTCGATTTCGGATTGCTGACACGTGATATAAAAGACTACAGGGAAAATAAGCTTGAACCTGACGTCAGCCTTTTCTTCAGGACATTGGTGTATCTAAAGGAGGCACATATGTTCTCAGTTGTTTATAATTGGAATCGTTAAGCTATTTATTTGGGAGAGATGACCAATAAAATATT
>JAFGXX010000150.1 GCA_016936435.1 Bacteroidales bacterium | reverse complement strand
GTCATTGACGAGGAACGGTTCAGGAACAACCTGAAACTTATCAGGCACGTAGCTGATGAATCGGGAGCAGAGATCATACTGGCATTCAAGGGCTTTGCCATGTGGGGAGTGTTCCCGGTCCTGAAGAAATACATCGGCGGCGCTGCAGCAAGCTCGGTCCATGAAGCACGACTCTGCCATGAGGAGATAGGTGTGCCGGCTCATACTTATTCTCCCGTTTACAAAGAGGAGCAGTTCATGGAGATCATGGAGCACAGCTCACATGTCACTTTCAATTCTGTAGGGCAGTTTAAGAAATACAGGCAGCTGCTTCAGAAATATCAGAGGAAAATATCTCCCGGCTTACGCATAAACCCTGAGTTCACTGAGGTGAGCCATGGTATTTACAATCCCTGTTCTCCGGGGTCCAGGCTGGGTGTTCCATCTTCTGATCTTAAAGGCGGCCTGCCTGAGGGAATTGAAGGCCTTCATTTTCATGTGCTTTTTGAATCGGATTCTTATGCTCTTGAAAGAGTTCTGAATGTTGTTGAGCAGAAATTCGGCTCCTTCTTCGGTAGTCTGAAATGGATAAATATGGGAGGCGGTCATCTGATTACCAGAAAAGGATATGATACCCGTCATCTTGTTGAGCTTATCACCGATTTCAGGAAAAGGACAGGCCTGCACGTGATCCTTGAACCGGGAAGTGCTTTTGCATGGGAAACAGGGGAACTGGTATCAACTGTTGAAGATGTCGTTGAGAACCAGGGAATTAAAACTGCCATACTTGATGTGTCGTTTACAGCCCACATGCCCGATTGCCTTGAGATGCCATATAAACCTGCCGTAATGGGTTCCGTTGAGCCTGGTGAAGGTAAACATGTATACCGTCTGGGAGGTAATTCATGCCTGTCCGGCGATGTGATGGGAGAATGGTCGTTCGACCATGAACTTAAGCCGGGCGACAGGATCGTTTTCCTCGATATGATCCATTATACCATGGTGAAAACCACCACTTTCAACGGTGTGCAGCACCCTTCAATCGTTCTATGGTCAGGAGAAGAAAACTTTCGCGTGATCAGAGAATTCGGATATGGTGATTACAAAGGGAGATTGTCGTAACAGGCAGTATCCTGGCGTTTTTAAACCACACCCGTTTTCTTCCTGTTAATTGTTATATCTGTTACAACAAGTTTGTGTGTATTCAGAACAGCATTTACAATTTTTTCTGCTACTTCAGCAGGATCCATAAATTTTGATATTTCGCGGCCGGGGTCGGCTGTCTTATAGAATCCTGTTTTCATCCCTCCCGGATATACAGCAATTATATTTCTTTTTGTACCCTGAAGTTCAGCCCTGAGGGCCTCTGTATAACCTCTTGCACCCCATTTTGCGGCACAATATACTGTTTCATTTTCTCTTCCTGTAAGAGCAGATGTGGACATGATATTCACGATTGTAAGCTCCTGTTCTGGAGGTGTGATACGCAGGATCATGGAAGTAAGGAGTATCATCCCTTTCAGGCTGGCTTCAAAGACGGAATCGATCATTGCTGATGTTATTGCCGGGGCTTTTTCTGACAAGCCCCTTCCGGCATTATTGAAAAGATATTCGGGAACTATCCTGTGATCACCAAGAAACTGCCCGGTCGCCAAAACATCGTTCTCGTCACCCACGTTGCACACCAAAGTGCTTAAATGTCCGCTTTCATTAATACGGGCCAGTTTCCGTGCAGTCTTTCTCAGCTTTTCCCTGTTCCTTCCCAGTATCAGCACATCCTTTCCTGCGCGGAGAAGTTGTGAAGCGATCTCCAGTCCGAGACCGCCGGAGCCGCCGCTTACAACAGAAATCTTCTTCATGTGGATATATTTATATAAAGATAATCAATTTACTCATTATAACCAATTTCCATTTCAAAATGAAAATAATGGTTTATCCGGCGCCAACCCTGTTATTTGCATGAATTACTTACCGCACCGGCTGTGAAAATCTTCTGTTTCAGGGTGTAAAGGACTTTTTTCAGTCCGTTCGTCAAATAGATTTGACTGATTGCAGCTTTTGTCATAATTTTAATTGTTTAACAGGGGACTCAGAATTTACCGGAGAAATATCATCATTTAATTAACAGGGCCATGAAATCAAAACTTTTATTCCTTAAACAGTTTGCATTTTGCATTTTTCAATTTGCATTTTTACTTCTTCCTGCTACTGCCCAGATACCTCAGGGTTTTAATTACCAGGCTATAGCACGTGATGAATCAGGTGCCGTGCTTTCCGACATGGAATTGCCGGTCAGGATTGGGATCATATATGGCGATATTTCACCCACACTACTATGGCTGGAACAGCACATTAAAAGGACTAACCAGTTTGGATTGTTTGTTCTGACGGTAGGCGACCCGGCTGCCGAAAGGGTAGGCGGGAAAGTCGACATTTTCTCTGATATCGACTGGACCCTTCAGCCTATGTACATGTCAACTTCAGTATATTTCAAAGGCACCTGGCATGAGATGGGTCAGTCGCGCCTGTGGACCGTTCCTTATTCGATGGTTTCAGGTGATATTGACGGATCGCTGGAGAAACTCGCCGTTCAGGGCACCACAACAAATATGACTGAACCTCTTTTTGAGGTCAGGAATAATAAGGGTCTGCTTGTTTTTGCAGTATATAATGAAGGGGTCAGAATCCATGTTGCCGACGGTGATGCTAAAGGAATTAAAGGCGGTTTTGCCGTGGGTGGTTTCGGAACTGATAAGGAAGGGGAGCAGGAGTACCTGAGGGTTACTTCCGACAGCACCAGAATTTATGTCAACGAGAATACCGGAAAGGGTCTTAAGGGAGGATTTGCCGTCGGCGGATTTGATGCAACAAAGGCTTCAACAGGTAATTTTCTGAACCTTACACCTGAAAACTATTTCATCGGACATCAGGCAGGTTTGGCAACCAGACCTGAAGAAGGTGGTAAATTCAACCTCTTCCTGGGATTTAACAGCGGGATGAAGAATACCACAGGTTTGAATAACTCATTCCTTGGATATCAGAGCGGATACAGCAATCTGAGTGGTAACGATAATGTGTTCATCGGAAACCTTTCGGGCTTCACAAACAGCGCAGGGGTGTATAATGTCTTTATCGGTTCTGAATCCGGAAAGCTTTCAAATGCCAATTATAACACTTTTATCGGCTATAATTCAGGATCCTCAACAACAACAGGTGGTTACAATTCCATGTTTGGATACAATTCGGGAAGTGCCAATACCACAGGCGTCAATAATGCCTATTTCGGATATGCTGCCGGCAGTGAAAATGCCGGAACTTACAATACATATCTTGGAGCCGAGGCCGGGTATCATTCCGGATCGGGGAGCAATAATGTCTATATTGGCATAGGAGCGGGAAGACATGGTACCGGTAGCGGCAATGTATTCGTCGGCAAATTTGCAGGCTACAGCGAAACCGGTAGTAACAAACTGGTTATTGAAAATACTGAAGATCATATGCAGGATAACAGTACAAATGCCCTGATATATGGCGATTTTAATACAAACACTCTTCGTCTGAATGCAAAGGTCGGGGTAAATACCGATCCCACCAGTTATATGTTCATCGTCGACGATACCAGGGCCTCCGACGATACCCCAGCAGTTGCCGGAAGAGATAATGTGACACCCTATTACGGTGTGGGTGTTACCGGAGTTGGTGGCTTCAGAGGAGTGGTAGGTGAAGCTACCCTGGCCGGAAGCGGTTACAGATACGGTGTTTACGGACATGCGACGGGTGGCGCCACGAACTATGGCGTGTATGGCATCGCATCGGGCGGAGTAGCCTATGCAGGATATTTCGCCGGTAACGTTTATGTCACGGGTACTCTTACCCAGAATTCAGATAAATCGCTTAAAAAGAATATATCCCCGTTAGCCGGCTCACTCGATAAGATCATGAAACTGAATGGTGTATCATACGAGTGGAAAGCGGAACAGGAGCTGGAACAGATTATGCTTACAAAAGGGAGTACCAGAAAAACCGGCGACCCGCGTAATTTCAACTTCCCTGAAGGTAAACAGATCGGGGTAATAGCGCAGGAGGTCGAAATGGTGATCCCTGAACTGGTGATGACAGACCCCGAAGGACTTAAATCCGTTGATTATGTAAAAATGGTCCCGCTGCTTATAGAGGCCATCAAGGAACAACAGAAACAGATAGATGAATTGAAAGCAATAGTTGAACAGCTGGTGCAGAAGTAGGAAGATTGCTTTGCTTTGTTC
>JAFGXX010000020.1 GCA_016936435.1 Bacteroidales bacterium | reverse complement strand
ATACCATTAAAATCAAAATTATATTATGATGAAAAAGAACTTTATCTTCCTGATTCCCATTATTATTCTCATATTCTACATTTTTGGATGCTCATCCCCAAAGAGCAATAATTTAGCTTCATCTGATCCTGGCGAAAAAAGTGCGAAAGATTATTATTTTAAGAATATACAGGTAATAGACCATTGGAATTTACGCTACCACAAACGGTATGACATTTTTAGTCTGAATGACCAGGTTTCGCAAATCAAAGCGAATATGGATGTTGCTTCGGAATTAGGATTTAACAGCTATCTTTTATTTCAGAAGGATGCATTTCAGGAATTGCTGACCTGGGGAGGGAAACATGAACCGGACCAGGACCTTATAATTGCCATAAAGGAAGTAATTGCTTATGGAAAGCAAAAAGGCCTTGATGTTTACCTTCATAGTAACCAGTTTGCATGGCCCGATGATGTGGGTGTTGATTATAAAGATTCAAAAGAAGCATGGCAGGTATATGAAAATGCCATGAAAGAGCTAATCGATACTTTTCCCGATGTTGCCGGCTATCAGGTAACTGGTGATGAAACAGAAGGTCAACTGGATACAAAGGAAGGACTTTTGAAATTTCATAATCTCACTGCAAGAGCCCTGAAATCGGATGGCAGGGAAAGAATTGCATTTATGAGAACCTGGCAGCGCTGCGAGTTTCTGGGGGTACCTGAAAAAGAACTGGGAGTTGGTGACGAACCAAATCTTGTTTACTCTATAAAAAATACTAAAGGTGACTTTAATATTACTAATGGATTGGATACTGAATTTATAAAAAAAGGAGTTGATGGCACGAGGATCCTGGTTGAATTTGATGCCTGGAGAGAATACGAAACGCACAATATATTTCCAATATATCTGGGCGACTACTGGGCACCCAGGTTTAAAGCCGTGGCAGACGCCGGAATAACAAGTGTGGGTGTTAGGTTTAACTGGAATTCAGGACGCTTCCCTGTTATTGATAAAAATCGTCCCTGGGCCAACTGGATTAATATATATACCTTTCACAGATTCGTGCAAAATCCATATGCAAATCCAGACGACATATTAATGGACTTTTGTAAACAGTATTTCCCGGAAGACTCCGTCGCAGCATTCAATATGTATAAAAATACCTTCGATTTTGTGAAGGCTGTTTATTACAAAAATGGAGAAAAATATTTACACCATGGCGGACTGGAAAGGCCTAGAGGAACGCCTGTTGATATAGATAAGGTAACTCAGGCATACGATAAAATGAAACAGTTAATTGATTTACTGCCTGAGTCCGGTCAATTTAAAAAAGATCTTCAAAAATATTGCCTTATTATATCGTATCTGGGGAGAACAGCAGCCGGAGATAAAAGTGTTGTCAAGGATTGGGAAAATCTTGACCACGAAAGTTTTGAGGAATTGGCGGCACATAATGCCGGCAAATGGTAATATTAGGCGAAGTGTCACCTAACGATCAGTAAAGCAGATTGTTATCATTTAACAACGATCTAATAACCACGTATATAACTTATGGCCGGGAAAGTGGTAAAATAGCGGAATTCAGGATTTTGAATACCCTGAGTTACATTAATTGCATTATTATACAATTTTATATCTGAAATCAGTACATTTAAACTGAAAAATATCTATAAAACAACCAAAAGAAACCGGGTTATGGTCAACAGAAATCTGATTGCCAACTTCGTCCTGATTATCGCTATAGCTGCCTCTGCATATGCTCAGGACAATACCACTACGACGCCACTGAAACCGTTAAAAGAAGCATACGCCGGGAAATTCCTTATAGGAGCTGCAAATGATCTGACGACTATTTCAGGGGCCGAGTCGGCAAATATCATAATGCATTACGACATCATGACCCCGGAAAATTGCATGAAACCGCAGCCCATCCACCCTTCGGAGGATAAGTACAACTTTGTCACCGCCGATGCAATGGTCGCATGGTGTCAGAAAAATGGTTTAAAGGTCTGGGGTCATACCTTAGCCTGGCATTCCCAGTCTCCGGCTTGGTTCTTCCAGGAAAAGAATCCGGCCACCGGGGAAGCAGCCAGCCCTGCAGCTCAGGGTGCAAATCCTCCCGCTGCAGCACCGGATCCCAATGCACCACGCCCTAACAGGGGAGGCTTTGGGGATAGAGGCAACACGGGACCGCAGGCAAGCAGGGAAGTCGTTCTTGAACGTCTGAAAGATCATATCATGACCGTGGTTGGGCGATACAAAGGCCGCATTACCGGATGGGATGTGTTTAATGAATCGATTGCCGACGGTGGTGACGGGACAACAGAGAACCTCCGGACTTTCAGCTGGTACAAGGCTGCCGGGCCCGAAGTTATTACCCTGGCATTCAAGTGGGCACATGAAGCTGACCCTGACGCACAACTCTACTACAACGACTATAACATTGAGCAGGGAGCTGTTGAAAACAAAGGCAAGCACGCCAGCTCGCTGCTGCTTCTGAAGCGTCTTATTGCAGAAGGTGCTCCCATCACCGGTGTGGGAATTCAGGGACACTGGCACCTTGACACCAACCTTGAGGACGTTGAAAAAGCAATCGAGAATTACGCGGCCCTGGGGCTTAGGGTTTCTATCACAGAACTCGACGTTACAGCAACAGGCCGTAACAGTGGTGCTTTTGGGGTGAACCAGGGTGACAGGACCATCCCGCCGGAGAACTATCAGAAGCAGGCTGAGGTTTACAGAAAGCT
>JAFGXX010000149.1 GCA_016936435.1 Bacteroidales bacterium | reverse complement strand
TAACTCCAATGAAAGGGGCAAAGAATCCGACCAACCCCACCACAGATATTTCTTTGAACTTTGATTTTAAAGAATCTGGATTAAGTTTTGTATTTTCCAGCCGTTTAACTTTTATCATCGAAGTGCCATCCTTTCGTTTCATAACCTGAACACCTTTTGTTGATCTGCTTCCCACGGCATTGATCAGAGAAGTGTTGAACAAAACAACCTTCTTAATGCTGCTTATTGTCACCAGGTCAATATCATGCTCATGGAGTTCAATAAAGACTATACGGGATTCGCTGCTGAAAGCTTTTTTGAGTTTTTTCCTTGCGTATTCCGTCTGAAAACTTTCCATTGAGATCTTCCCGATTTTGCCATTCTCGAATGCCACGATCAGAAAGCCTTTATATCTCTTGTCTCCTGTGAGATAAATGGGTTTTCTCCAGGTTCAAGATCAATTTTCTGCAAAGCCTGTAACTTGCCTGAAAGTTCCTTTTTCTGAACTTTACAGACATTACACAGAGAGGTAAAGACAAGGATCTTACCTGAATTTGAATCGTCCGATACTTTAATTGTTGTTGATTCAGAAGGAGATTCTCTTGTCAAATCATTTCTTTCTTCCATTTCTATTCTCCTTTTCAGACTTTCTGCATTGAAGGGTCACTGCCAGCCATAAATTTATCATAAGAGACAAAAAACATTTGATAATGCTAAATATATTTTACAAAAAGATATATATTTGTAAAATATAGTTAATGTTATGAAAAAAAGAAATGCCATATTATTACCCAGAGCACAAAAACCTGTTTCAATACTTGGAGAGAATATCAAGCTGGCAAGACTGCGAAGGAAATTTAGCGCTGAACAGGTGGCTGAGAGGGCAAATATAAGCCGACCTACCCTATTATCAATTGAAAAAGGCAATCCCAATGTAAGCATTGGTGCATATGTTAAAGTACTTGTGGTGCTTGGCCTTGAGAAAGATATTAATAAAGTAGCTAAAGATGATGATCTTGGAAGAAGACTTCAGGATGCCAGTTTAATAATCAGGGAACGTGCCCCCAAAAGAACCATGTAAAACATAAAAATATGGGACGGAGAAACGATGTCAGGAATATTTATGTTTATGCTAATTAGGTCGGTATGAAGGAAACGGTTTTGATGGGAGAACTCAAAGCAGAATGGGTAAGAGGAAAGGAAATCTGTAAGTGATTGGCGTATAATTGCCAATAAATATCAACTTCCGAAATCTGAACAGGAAATTATGGCGAAGGTATTTGAAAGATCTTTTTAAGAATAAATCAATAAAAACTGATATGCACAACCCGATCCCAAGTACTGAATTTATAGGAAGACTCCTTAAGGATTGTTGCCTGGCGGTTCTGGCTACCGAGGGCAAAGGCCAGCCACATGCAAGTCTGATAGCAATTACAGCCGTTAATTTCCGGCAGATAATCTTCGCTACATATACGAATACCCGAAAGTTCGAAAACCTTAAGTTTAACAGCAGAGTGGCTGTTCTCATTCAGGGAGAAGATAAGGATAGTACAGGGCAGAATAAGAAATTTGCGCTTACCGCCTTTGGCCATGCTTCTGAAGTCAGGAAATCAGAACGGGAAAAATTAGTAAATGAACATATTAAGAGGCATCCTGATCTGGCAAACCTCACGGGGTCATCTGATTTGGCCTTGTTCCGGATTCAGGTGGAAGCTTATCAGATTGTTCATGGTATTGATGATGTTTCCTGGCTTAATGTTGAAGATGCCGGGTGCTGATTTAAATTAAACGAGGATAATACAGGAATAACATGTCAGCGGCGCGAAAAAAACATTCAGCCGGACTGCAACTGAGAAATTCCTGGTGAAATACGAAAAAGATGGTCTTTTAATCTGAACTGTTATTGTTCCACCTGACCGCCACTATTATTTCATTTCTTCTGCCAAAGGGTTTGAAGGGAGGATCATATCCCAGGTACCGGAAGTTTCCGTAATAACTGATCCCTTTCTCTGTAAGAAGATCTTTTAATTTACCTGAATATTTTATGATGTCTTCATCAGAGGCATAACCACTGAACCTTATTGCAGCAAAATATCCTTCCTCCGACTTTTCGATCTTAACGTCCTTGTCATCGGGTTCAGGCAGATTATCACGATTATATGACGATGGCATAACGAAACTCATCGATGATCCCGACTGGCTGATATCCATGTGTACCGGGGAAGTCATTGAAATCCTGGTATCGGTATTATTATCACCAAAGATATACCCTGCGAGTTTTCGAAATCCGGAACCGGAAAGTTCCTTGTAGGATTTAGCCGATGAATATACTGTAGCAAGGGTTGCTGAAGGATAGTATCTTATTTCAAACTCCTTTTCGCTCTTAATGACTTTGTATTTTTGTTCTTCCGTTTTACCAAATGCCATGATACCAATTAATTGAAATATAAGGACTGATAATAATGATTTTTTCAGAATAACAGTAATTATCATTTTTCCTAAGTAATAATGTTTGCGTTATGATAAACAATAAAACAGAACGATTGTTTACACTTAGTATCAAAATTACAGTAGTATTAACTCATGAGAATACTATTTACCTTTCTTCCCCGATACATTTTAAACTGATTATTGCCTTTCCGGACTTTTTTCCTGTTACCGGATGCCAATCAGTATTTCTTTTTACTATCTTTAACACTATACGCTCGCTGCGTTAGATAATTTGATAATTTTATTGCCCGTTATGGATACTGTCAACAACCAGGATCTGCAGTTGGCCTTTGATTTTGTCCGGTACACCAACCGTAACATCTTTCTTACAGGAAAAGCCGGTACGGGAAAGACAACCTTTCTCAGGGAACTGAAGATATTATCCCCGAAACGCCAGGTCATAGTTGCACCTACCGGAGTGGCTGCAATCAATGCCGGAGGCGTTACGATCCATTCATTTTTCCAGCTTCCCTTTCATCCCTACATTCCTTCTTTTTACCTGCCCGGATACAGCACTGCGGGCAAGACTGACCAGGATGATCCTGCAGGCTATAAAATGAGCCGCGAAAAGATCAACATAATCAAAAGTCTCGACCTACTGATCATCGACGAGATAAGTATGGTGAGAGCAGATACTCTCGACGCAATCGATTCGGCTCTGAGACGATACAAGGATCGTCATCACCCTTTTGGCGGAGTACAGCTGCTCATGATTGGCGACCTCCATCAGCTTGCACCGGTTGTAAAGGATGAGGACCGGGAGATACTTTCAAAATACTATGACTCCTTTTTTTTCTTCGGAAGCAGGGCGCTCGCCAGAGCCGATTATGTTACTATTGAACTGAAACATGTATACAGGCAGACCGACCAGACCTTTATCAGGCTCCTTAACAAGGTGCGCGACAATAATCTGGATACGGAGGTGCTGGACGACCTTAATAAGAGGTATATTCCTGATTTTGATCCTGATACAGGCGGAGGATACATTATCCTGACAACCCATAACAACCAGGCCAGGGCAATAAACGAATCAAAACTTGATAAACTGCCCGGCAGACCACGGTCATTCAGAGCTGTCGTTAAAGATGAGTTCCCGGAGCTTTCCTATCCGAACGACGCTGAACTCATCCTGAAAAAAGGAGCTCAGGTTATGTTTGTAAAGAATGACCTGTCGCCTGAGAAGCTTTTTTTCAACGGGAAAATAGGAATGGTGGAAGACTTTGAAGAGGACTGCATTGTTGTTAAGTGTCCTGAAGACGAGCTTCCGATATATGTCGAAAAGGCTGAATGGCAGAATGTTAGATACACACTGGATGAGGATACAAAAGAGCTTGACGAGACTGTTATCGGCACCTTTATACAGTATCCCCTCAGGCTGGCATGGGCGATCACTATCCACAAGAGTCAGGGACTTACTTTCGACAGGGCTGTCATCGATGCCAAGGCTGCCTTTGCACACGGACAGGTTTATGTGGCTCTCAGCAGGTGCCGTACGCTGGAAGGGATAGTACTCAGCAGCCTGATAAATAACCGTAGTCTCATTGATAATCCGGCTATTTCCGATTTTTTAACAGGTACGGTTCAGAAACAACCCGGTCCGGCCCAGCTTGAACAAGCGAAAAAAGCCTACCGGGAGCAGTTGCTTTCTGAGCTTTTCGATTTTAATGTCCTTGCGGCCAGGATCAATTATTGCAAAAAGATTGTGGATGAACACTCCGGAAGCCTTCTCGGAAACCCCCGGGAAATGCTGGAAAAGGCTGCTGCCGGCATCAGAACGGAAATAACGGAAGTGTCCGGCAAGTTCCGTGAACAGATCAGAAAATTATCGGCCGTTGAAGCAGGTACAGAATCATTTGCTATTCTGCAGGAACGGGTGCAGAAAGCATCTCTCTTCTTCTCTGAGAAACTCGGGTGCCTGCTGAAGGATATTATTGAAGGTTATACTGTGGAGACAGATAGTAAGATTGTCCGGAAATCGGTAAACGAGGCTTTTGAAAGGGCCAGGAAAGATGTTATCATAAAGCTGGCCTGCCTGGATGCTGTGAAATCCGGTTTCCGGATCAGCGAATATCTCGATGCCCGGGCAAAGGCGGCGATAGACATACCTGCTGTAAAAAAGAGCTCTTTAAAACCTGCAAAAGATGTCGCCGCGATAATTAAAAATCCCATACTGTTCAGCCGCCTGAAGGAATGGCGTAACCACAAGGCCAAGGAAAGCGGAGTTCCACATTACCGGATATTGCATCAGAAAGCTATAGTGGCGCTGTCGGATGAATTGCCTCAGACACTTTCTTCCCTTAATCGTATTAAGGGAATCGGAAAGAAGAAGGCAGAAAAATTCGGCAGTGAGCTTCTGGAAATTATCGGTGCGTACTGTAAAAATGAAAATATCGAAATCCCTGAGGCACAGGCTTCCGTGGAAGAAATTCCTGAAAAAAAGAAAATAGACACAAAGAAAATCAGTCTGGATCTCTGGAGGGAGGGCAGATCAGTGTCACAGATAGCAGACGAAAGGGAACTGAGTACAGGCACCATCGAAGCTCATCTTGCGCATTATGTGAGCACCGGGGAGATCTCACTGCAAGGATTGGTATCGCAGGAATTGACAGATCTCATTTCTTCTCATTTAGATGGCAGTGAGGATCTCAGGATGGGACCCGTAAAAGAAGCGCTCGGAGAAAAGGTTTCGTGGAGCGATATAAGGTTTGTTGTCAGCCATCTTAAGTATCTCAGGGGAAAATAAGAAGAGATTTCTTTTTAACACAGTCACATTGTTATCAGATTCTTTCGCACCGCTTTAGCTTTTCCGGAGTGATAGCTGGCCAGATTATCTGTGCTATTCCGAGATCCACTCAAACCGGTCTGCCCAGTCGTTAAGAAAATCCTCACGCCATATTGAGACTGTTGCGGCACCCTGATACTGGCCAAGATAGAGATCTTCATCGGTACGATCACTCCACCAGCTGTTCAGTCTGACATTTTCAGCATTCACTGGTCCGGGCCATGGATTAGCACTTACAAATTCGCCTGTCATGCCCTGAATGTTTTTTGCTGTACAATTTATCACATACTTCCAGTTGCCGGTACGTTTAGGTACAAAACGAACTTTATAAATACCATCGCCTTCATAAAATCCATCTATCCGCTGGCGGTCAATATCCATCCATATTTCCGCATTCTTGTTATCAGAATTTATTTCTCCGGAATTGAATGTCCATGTCGCCACACTGTATGTGGGGATCGTATCATCCTGAGTAGTGTTTCTCTCAAAACTCCTGAAAGCACTATAAGGCAGCCTGGTAAAACTGCCTCCCCAGCTTTCTTCTTCCGTTTTGTCCGGATCTCCGTTCAGTAAATAAGCCACTGAGGGTGTATCGCCCATTTTTATGGAACCGCCGTAGTAATTGCCAAAATCGGTACCCAGTGCGCCTTTTTCCTTAATTTTGTTCTCGTAGAAGGTTCCTGCTTTGAATTCAGTTCTTGCATCATCATCAATGATCCAGCCGCGATAGGTCGAATTGTTTTCTATCATCCACAGATCAGGGAAATTTTTGACTATATAATTATAGGTGTGCACGCTCCATTTTTTATTAGGTCCGCCAATCCAGTAAACTCTTATAGCTGATACAATTTCTGGTGCATCGTGCAGCGCCTGGGCAAGATCATCCAAACCGCCCCAGACCAGTATCCACAGGGGCTGGCTGTTTTCAGCCTTTGCCTGCCTGATTATCCAGTCAGAGCCCTCAGTAGGTTCCGCCCATCCCCTGGCAGGGCTTGCATCTGTAGCTCCCTGTTTCGTAACCGATCGTAATTTTTCCGGTGATGGAAAATCTCCATGTTGTTTCAGTTTTGGAAAATCCTGTTCATAGAGGTCAATAATTTTAAAAATATCTTTTGCGCGGCCTTCTCCATAAGGTGATGCAATTATTCCTTCAATTTCAAACCTGTCGGCATACATTAGAAAATGTATCATGGACTGAAAATCATCCGGATCAGAGCCTCCTATATCTGAACTAATGATCACCCTTGGCTTTTTCAAGAGTTCAGTTGAATTTTTATTCTTATTTAATGTACAACCGGACACAATCAGACAGCTTATTCCAAGGAAGAACAGCAGATATTTGCTGCCATTTTTAATGAAAGACTTCATCATCATAATAAAAGTATATTTTTTTCAGGGTCTTGAGTCAAGGCTGCAAGATATACACAAATTTTTGATTGGATTATTTTCAGAATGATTAAATCTTCGTTTGGTTTCGTTTTATTTTTCCGGATAATTAGTATATTTCGGTAAAAATGCTGATCTCTGAGATTTCAAAGATTAATGATTGGAAAGATTCTGTATTTTTATGTAGTACTAAACAGAAATTAATTAATTAATGCTGCCACAACAACGAAGAGAAAAAATCCTGGACCTGATAACGGAAGACGGGCATGCTACAGTTATACAGCTTAGTAAGATATTCAAGGTCACAGAGGTAACTATCCGTCAGGATCTTGAGAAACTGGAAAAGGAAGGTTCTATTGAGAGAGAACACGGAGGTGCATATCTTAAGAATGTAGGTCTTAATGTCAAGAACATCGTCCTTCAGAACCAGGATCATCTGGCCGAAAAAGCTGCTATTGCAAAAAAGGCTCTGGAATTCATCAACGATGGCGATACCATAATACTCGATTCCGGATCAACCACCACCGAGATTGCAAAGATGATAACGAGTTATAAGAACCTGACGGTAATCACAAATGCTCTGAATATCGCGCTGATACTCGGGGTTATGCCTGAAATAAATCTTGTGGTTACAGGCGGGGAATTTAAAGCTCCCACTTTGTCGCTGACCGGCCAGAAGGCAGCAGATTTCTTTGTGGGATTACATGTCGACAAGCTGTTTCTTGCCACCGCGGGAATTACCTTAAAATCGGGCCTTACTTATCCAAGCATCAGTGATCTGGTTGTTAAACGGGCCATGATAGAGTCAGCAAATGAAGTATATCTGGTCGCTGATTCCAGCAAAATAGGGAAAAGTGCTTTCGCCAGCCTGGGGGCTCTTTCCCTTATCGATTTCTTAATCACCGACTCAAATATCAATGATACGGATAGTAGTATGCTTAAGAATAATGACATCAAAATAATTATCGCATAAATCTTAATATTTTCCTTTCCGGAAATTATTGTCTTTAAATGTAGAAGAGTCAGACACAAGAAATCAGGTTTTCGAAATATTTATTATTGTTTATTATAATATTATGTATATTTACGAATAATTTGCATTAATTTTGTTTTCGAAAGTATTCTCTGTGCGTGATATTAATAAGGAAAAAGAATGATCGAAATAGAGGAGGAAGCAAAGATCATGATAAAAAAATGTACGGATTTGGAGCTTCAGCGAAAATCGGTCAGGTACAGGCTGGCTTTGCTGAAGTATATAAAAATGGCCGGAGCGGGACACACAGGCGGCGATCTTTCCTGTGTCGAAATACTTAATGTCCTGTATAATGATGTAATGAATGTTAATCCTGAGAATTTTAACGATAAGAACCGTGACCGGTATATTCAAAGTAAAGGACATGCGGTTGAAATATTGTATGTTGTACTTGCCGAAAGAGGCTTCTTCCCTGAATCGGATCTGGAAACCATAGGTAAATTTAAATCACTCTACATAGGACACCCGACTCGAAAAGTAAATGGCATTGAATTCAACACCGGGGCTCTCGGGCATGGTCTGGCAATTTCCACGGGGATTGCCCTGGCAGGGAAAAAAGATAATACTCCATACCGGGTCTTCACCCTTATCGGCGATGGCGAACTTGCCGAAGGCTCTAACTGGGAAGCAGCCATGCTTGCATCACATTATAAACTTGATAATCTTATAGCTGTGCTGGATCATAATTCATTGCAAATTACCGGAACGACTTCCGAGGTCTGCAGCCCATATCCCATAGATGAAAAATGGAAGGCTTTCGGCTGGAACGTGATAACAGCAGATGGACACAATATCCCTGAGCTTCGCAGGGTGTTAAATGAAGCCCCGACGCTTAAAGACAGGCCTTCAATAATAATAGCAAACACAATAAAAGGCAAGGGAGTAAGCTTTATGGAAAATTCAACGAAATGGCATCACAGGGTCCCTTCAGAAGAAGAATATTTAAAGGCAGTTAAGGAACTGGAAGCTGAATTAACCTGACCATA
Source organism: Bacteroidales bacterium (assembly GCA_016936435.1). Taxonomy (GTDB): domain Bacteria; phylum Bacteroidota; class Bacteroidia; order Bacteroidales; family VadinHA17; genus LD21. The sequence goes on along the minus strand of JAFGXX010000149.1, from coordinate 11,897 downwards.
ACCCGGAATCCTCAAAATGGCAACAGCTGAATTATTGTATTTTATGAATTAAATGATAAAAGAAACAGGATCTTAAATGATTATAACAGATCAGCTTACTGAAGGTAAAACCAATCTTGAAGTGTATTGCGACACTCTTATGGAGCTTGCCTCATCTGATACAACCATTATAGTTGTCACCAGCGACTCCCGTGGCTCAGGCCGATTAATCCCGTTCGCTGAAAAGTATCCGGACCAGATTGTTGAAGTGGGGATTGCCGAGCAGAATATAGTGGGCGTCGCTGCAGGTCTAGCTTCCACGGGGAAGAAAGTATTTGTGAGCTCTCCCGGTAGTTTCCTCTCCACACGCTCTCTTGAGCAGATTAAGAATGATGTGGCTTATTCTGATTATCCCGTAAATCTTGTCGGGATAAGTTCAGGTATAAGTTACGGAGCCCTGGGAACCACACATCATACATTGCACGATCTGGCAGTATTAAGGGCAATACACAACATCACCATTGTGGTGCCGGCCGATAATTTCGAAACCAGGGAGGCGATAAAAGCTGCTGCTGCCTCCGACATTCCCTTCTATATAAGGTTTGGCAAGAAAAAGATGCCTGATCTGCATTCAGAAAACGACATATTCGAAATTGAAAAAGCTTCAACTGTCCTCGAAGGAAATGATGTTGCCTTTATTGCCTGTGGCGAAACAGTCCTTCCTGCTGTGGAAGCTGCTAAACTATTGCACGACAAAGGTATCAGTGCACGGGTGTTAAGTATGCATACAATTAAACCGCTCGATACCATTTCCATTCTTAAAGCTGCAGCAGATTGCAAGGCAGTTATCGTTGTTGAAGAACACAGCATTAATGGCGGTCTGGGGGAAGCATGTGCAACAGTCATCCTCGAAGCAGGATTGCAGGTGCCTTTCAAAAGAATGGGAATTCCTGATGAAGATACAGTAACTGGATCACAGATTGAAGTGTTTAATCATTATGGCATATCTGCATCAGGTTTATGCTATGAAGCAGAAAAATTACTTGCGAAGCGATAACTGATAAATAAATTATTACTAATCTAACGAAAGGGATAAGCAATGGTTTTAATTGAAAATTACTGGCTGGCAGTTTGTGGTTTTATATTTTGTATGGTTTGCTGGGGTTCGTGGTCGAATACCCAGAAACTGGCTGCTAAAACATGGCGTTTTGAATTATTCTACTGGGATTTTGTTTTAGGTCTCGTACTGACTGCCTTATTATGGGGATTTACCGCAGGAAGCTTCGGAGAGCACGGAAGAACATTTGTTGAAGATCTGAAACAGGCTGACAGCCGGAGCATTTTTTATGCTGTGCTGGGAGGTACGGTATGGAATCTGGGGAACCTTCTTCTTGTTGCAGCAATAGCAGTTGCCGGAATGTCAGTGGCATTCCCTATAGGCGGAGGATTAGCCTGGCTGGGAGGAATAATCTTTAATTTCATCATTGAAGCAAAAGGAGGAGCTGATCTGAAGACACTGCCGACATCAATGCTGTTTATCGGGGTTGCAATCATCTTTATCGCAATCATCCTGACAATGATGGCATATAAGAAACTGGCTTCACAGCAGAAAAAACCTTCAATGGCAGGTATTGTACTGTCTGTCCTTGCAGGCTTTTTCATTGCTTTTTTCTATGGTTTCGTTGTTAAATCACTTGATCCGATGTTTGTCACCGGAGGTACAGGAAATCTTGGCCCCTACAGTGGTGTCCTGTTCTTCACTCTCGGAGCCTTCATTACCACCTTCATATTCAACCCATTCTTTATGGCAAAACCCGTAGAAGGTAAACCTGTATCCATTAAAGATTATTTTGCCGGCAACCTTAAGACTCATTTGATTGGCGTCCTGGGAGCCGTGATCTGGGCTTCGGGTATGGTGGTGAGTTTTATGGCAGTCGGCTCCGGTGACCCTGCAGTATCCTATGCACTCAGCAATGCTGCTCCGGTTGTGGCAATTCTATGGGGTGTTTTTGTGTGGAAGGAATTTAAAGGAGCTCCGAAAGGCACAAATAAGCTCCTGTCAGTAATGTTCATTTTATTCCTTATCGGACTTGTGGTAATCACAGCTTCGAAAGTAATATGATGATATACAAATATTTATAATGATCAGGAAATATATCTTAGCCATTGATCAAAGCACCTCAGCAAGCAAGGTGATGCTGTTCGACAGGAAAGCCGGGCTTGTAAACAGGGTGTCCCTGCCACACCAGCAATTTTACCCGCAACAGGGTTTTGTGGAACATGATTCTGAAGAGATCTTCACGAACGTGGTGGAAGGCATGAGGCAGGTGGTCAGGGACAGCTCCATAAAGATTGATGATATTGCCGGAATAGCGATCACCAACCAGCGTGAAACTTCCCTGATATGGGACAAAACCTCGGGGAAGCCCATAGCCAGGGCAGCTGTCTGGCAATGCCAGCGCGGAGCGGAGTATTGCGATCAGCTGAAGGCAGAAGGCAACGAACCCCTTGTCCGTGACAAAACAGGGATGATAATAGACCCCTATTTTTCTGCAAGTAAGCTCCGCTGGATTATCAGCAACACTCCCGGGGCACGGGAAAAAGCAAAAAAGGGCGATCTGCTTCTCGGCACAATGGATTGCTGGTTACTCTGGAAGCTTTCGGGAGGGAAAGTGCACGCAACAGACCACTCCAATGCGTGCCGGACGCTTTTATTCAATATTAAGACACTGAACTGGGATGAAGAGCTGATCCGGATTTTCGGCCTGGAGTCCGGTATGTTTCCTCAAGTGAGGTTCAGCGACGAGATTTTCGGATTTACGGATCCATCGGTTGTATTCGGAAAATCTCTTCCGGTTGCCGGGTTAACGGGCGACTCACATGCAGCATTGTTCGGACAGAACTGCTTCCTGCCCGGAATGGCTAAAGCTACATACGGAACAGGCTCATCCATCATGATGAACATAGGAAATGTCCCGCTTGCCGCACCTCCGGGCCTTGTAACCTCTGTGGGTTTTGGAAGGGACAGTAAAGTTGACTATGTGTTTGAAGGGAATATCCACTGCACCGGAGATACTATCAACTGGATGAAAAATGAGCTTCAGCTTATAAGTAGCGCCTCTGAGACTGAAGCGCTGGCAGCTTCGGTTGGAAGCACAAACGGCACTTACCTGGTTCCGGCTTTTGTCGGTCTGGGAGCACCCTACTGGGACAATTCGGCACGTGCAAGCATCACCGGTATTAACCGTGACACAACAAAAGCTCATATTGTCCGCGCAGCTCTTGAAAGTATTGCCTATCAGGTGAAGGACCTGATCGATCTGATGATTACTGAAGGAGGGATACAACTAAAAGAACTGCGCGTAGATGGCGGACCGACCAGAAATGATTTTCTGATGCAGTTTCAATGCGATATGCTGGGACGTGAGGTGATAAGATCTGCCATCGAAGAAGTATCAGCATTGGGAGCGACTTTTCTGGCCGGACTGGCAACCGGTTTCTGGAAGAACCTTGATGAGATCAGGGCCCTCTATAGAAGCGACCGGACTTTTTCTCCGCATAAGACTCCTGAAGAGACCATTGAGCTCTATTCCGGCTGGAAAAAAGCTGTTGAAAAAACCCGATTATAACAAGTGCCGGGAACGGCATTAAGTATAAGTGATCAGAAGACAAATATTTAACTCTAAAATAAATCGATATGAATACATCCAGGCAAACATTCGGGGTGATCATAGCCACCCGAAACATTTTCAATTTTAAACTGGCTGTCGAGGCCCGTAGGAAAGTATTGGATAAGCTCGAAAAGATGGGCTTCGGGTACGTGATCCTTCCTGAAAGTGAAACACCAACAGGAAACATTGAAGGTTATGACGATGCTGTAAAATGTGCTGCCTTTTTCAAGAAACACAGCGAAATCATTGAGGGAATACTTGTTGTACTTCCCAATTTCGGCGATGAGCTGGGCGTGGTAAATACCATTAAACTATCCGGGCTGAATGTCCCGGTAATGGTACAGGCCTGCGACGACGACAATGATAAAGTCGACGTAAAAAGCCGCCGCGATGCATTTTGCGGCAAGCTCTCGGTATGCAATAACCTTTACCAGTATGGCATCAAATTCACCGATACGTTTTATCATACTTACAGTCTCGACAGTGAAGAGTTCACCACTGACCTGTTGAAATTTGCCGCTATCTGTCGTGTTGTAAAAGGGATGAATGGATTGCGGGTAGGGGCCATAGGTACACGCCCGATAGGCTTCCAGACCATGCGCACAAGTGAAAAACTATTGCAGAAACACGGAATTACCGTTGTCCCGGTCGACATGTCGGAGATAATTGCCGCAGCCGGCAAAATTGATGAAAAAGACCCGGCCATTGAGGCAAAGGTAAAGGACATTCAGGCTTATGGTAACTGTAAAGCGGTAAATACGGACAAGATTACAAGGCAGGCACGTTTTGGCCTTGCTGTTGAAAACTGGATAGAGAGCAACAGTATTAATATATCAGCAGTGCAATGCTGGGAGTCGATCGAAAAAAATTATGGTTGTGCTGCATGTGTGACCATGAGCATGATGGGTGAAAAACTGATGCCTTCGGCCTGTGAAGTCGATATCGCAGGAGCAATCTCGATGTATGCACTGGCTCTGGCAGCTCAGACCCCATCAGCCCTGCTTGACTGGAACAACAATTTTGCAGAAGACCGGAACAAGGTTGTCTGTACCCATTGCTCCAACTACCCGAAATCGTTCTTCCAGAGTGAAATCGAAATAGGAAGCCTTGACGTACTGGGAACAGTTCTGGGAAGCGAAGATACCTTCGGAGCCGTGAAGGGAAAAGTCGCCCCCGGTGAAATGACATATTTCAGGATCTCTACCGACGATACAAAGGGCCTGATCAAATCATATCTGGGAGAAGGCAGTATCACCGGCGATCCTTACGGAATGGATGGCGGCATTGCTGTCTGCGAAATCAACAACCTTCAAAAACTCATGAAGTACATGTGTAAGAACGGGTATGAGCATCATGTTGCGATGGTACGAGGGCATGTGGCAGAGATTGTCGAAGAAGCCATAGGCAATTATATGGGATGGGATGTTTACAATCATGATAATGAACAACCTGATTGAAATTATGAAAAAAGTTTTTTACGGATTAATCTTCCTGGGTGTTTTCTTTACAGCATGCAACAGGCAGCTTTCAGACATTAACAGTAGTGCAGATCCGTCAGACCGACCCAGGGTCATAGTCACTTCCGATGGTGAAATTGATGATGAATGCTCGATGGTGAGATTTCTCCTGTACACCAATGAATGGGATGTTGAGGGTATAATCACTTCTAGTTCGCAGTATCACTGGCATGGTCACAACTGGGCCGGCGACGACTGGATCGATCCTTACCTGGCTGCCTACGAGAAAGTATATCCAAATCTGGTTTTACACGACAGTAATTTTCCTTCACCGGAATATTTGAGATCTGTTACCTTCCTCGGGAATGTGGAAACCGAAGGTGAAATGGACTCAATCACCGCCGGTTCTCAGCATATTGTGAAGGTCCTTCTTGATGAAACAGACGACAGGCCGGTGTGGATCCAGGCCTGGGGCGGGACCAACACTATTTCCAGGGCCCTGAAAACAATCGAAGAGGAGCAACCTGAAAAGATGGCTGAGGTGGCAGCTAAGATCAGGTTCTTCTTTATCTGGGAACAGGATTCAACTTACCAGGCCTACATCAGACCGCACTGGGGAAAATACAATATTCTTACGATTATTTCAGACCAGTTTGAAGCTATTGCCTATCGCTGGAAAGGGATCCAGCCTGAACCGATGTATCAGTATTTCACTGCTGCCTGGATGAATGTAAATATATTGCAGGGCCATGGGCCGTTATGCTCGCTCTACAAGGCACATACGGCCAGCGACAAGGGATTTGATGCCGGCGATTTCCGCTCGGAGGGAGACTCGCCTTCCTTTATTCACAATATTGTGACAGGTCTGCGTAATATGGAATCTCCAGGCTGGGGAGGCTGGGGAGGCCGTTATGTACTGGTCCGTGAAAATACCTGGCTCGATCCGGTTCCTGATCCCGGGTATAAATATCCTGAAGGACGATGGTATTCAGGTTCAACATGGGCCCGGAGAATGACCAGAGAAGGGGCAACATCAGCGACAAATCCTCAGTACAGGGAATATTTTAAGCCGGTATGGCGGTGGTCGGATGCCATGCAGAACGATTTTGCCTCACGGGCCGACTGGTGTGTGAAATCTTATAAGGATGCCAATCATCCGCCTGTGATTATACTTAAGAACCAGTCAGATATTATTGCAAAACCGGGAGCGCTTGTTAAACTCAATGCCAGGGGGTCCTATGATCCGGATGGAAACGAACTGAATTTCAAATGGTGGCAGTACGAAGAGGCAGATACTTACCAGGGGAAAATTTCAGTCAGCAACGAAACCGGGCAAAATGCTTCATTTGTTGTTCCTGATGATGCGGCTACAGGGCATACTATCCATATCATATGCCAGGTAACTGATGATGGAATTCCTGAGCTGACACGGTATCGGAGAATAGTAATCCATGTTGGTGCTGTTGAATAAGAACATAAATGTCATTGGCTTTGCGTCATTCATTGTTGACTATTAAATTACAATTGAATGACCATCGTCCCGATACTATCGGGAGACAATCGAATAACTATCTTTACTCCCAATTCTTTCTTCTTCCTGGTTATGCAAAACATATCTGAACCAATATGTCTTTCAACGCTGTAATTTATACCGTAATCATCGACCCGCTGCTTTCAGGACTGAGAAGAGCTGCGATCGACAAAATTGATCCCGGCTCTAAAGTTATCGATATAGCCTGCGGTCCCGGGACACTGGCAATGCAGTTAGCAGTCAAAGCCTCATCTGTGACAGGTATTGACCTCGATGCGAACCTGATATCATATGCGGCAGAGAGGGCAGCGAAGAGAGGAATATGGAACATATCTTTTGAGTCACGCGATGCATCACATCTGTCGGTTTACCATGATGCTGAATTTGATATTGCGGTAACGTCGATGGCTGTCCATCAGTTTCCTGAAGAGCTGGCACTCGGTATTCTAAGGGAGATGAAGCGGATAGCGGGTAAGGTGATCATTGCCGATTACAACTGTCCGATGCCCCGGGGGTTTTCTGGGTCGCTGGCATATGGAATCGAGAGGATCGCAAAAGGAGACCATTATCGTAATTTCCGGAATTACATGTCGCGCGGCGGACTCCAGTGGTTCACCTCCTCTTCAGGACTGGAGCTGACATCGGAGATCATCAGGGGAAACGGAGTGTTTGTTGTGGGAGTGTGTAAATAATCCATTACCTCAATCGCGTCACAAATCCGGAGTCCGGGCAGTTACTTCTGGTTGTTAAGCCTGAGGGATCTCAAAATGTTACCATCCCGGCCTCCACATTAACAGGAGGAACCTACCTTCTTAACATGTACCTGCCCGGCGGACAAAAAATTGTAAGGAAGATCGTGAAGCTTGATAAAACCGATTGAATTTACCATTAAACCTCTTACTCCGGACAAAAATACTGCAGCTGCCGGAGGAAATTAAATTTCATTGCGAAAGGGAGTCAATTGCATCCTTAAGGATTCCTGCTGATCTCCTCAGAGCTTCGAGTTCCTGAGGGGGCAGATTGCCCGTAATGACTTTCACTGCTCCGCGGTCATTTACTATTGCAGGCACGCTGAGGCATACATTTTTCAATCCGAATTCACCGTTCAGCATTACCGAAACAGTCATCACACTGTTCTGCTTCCTGAGTATTGAAGCTGTAATCCTCACAAGTGCCAGTCCCACTGCAAAATGCGTAGATCCCTTTGCGTTGATGATATGGTAAGCCGAATCCCTGACCTGTTGTTCAATGGTTTTGCGTTCAATTTTCCAGTCGGAGCATTTGTTGCATACCGGGCAATAGTCATCTATCATCATCCCGGCCACGTTAGTCATCGACCAGGCAGCAAATTCACTGTCGCCGTGTTCGCCAAGGATATATGCATGGACATTATGAACATCGACACCGCAATGATCAGCTAAAAGATAACGGAACCTGGCGCTGTCGAGGACTGTGCCCGAACCGATTACCCTGCCTCTTTCCCATCCCGATCTTTTGAGTGCAACGTATGTCATCACATCCACAGGGTTGCTTACAATAAGCATTACACCCTGCGATCCTGATTCTACGACATCGCCGGCGATTGATGCCACTATTTCAGCGTTCTTTTTCAAAAGCTGAAGTCGTGTTTCGCCCGGTTTCTGTGCTGCGCCGGCGGTGATAACTATAAGCCGTGCATCGGCATAATCGGCTTTAGACCCGGCTTTTATTGACACCGTGGGCACAAATGGCTGTCCGTGCACAAGGTCGAGCACCTGACCGCGGACAAGATCTTCATTCCGGTCGATGATAACAATCTCATCTGCCAGTCCGCTCTGCGAAAGGGCGTATGCATAGGTGGCACCCACGGCTCCTGCACCTACCACCACCACCTTCCTTCGAACGCCTGAGGATTTTGATATATTCATAAGGATATTTGTTAGATAATTAACAGATAGGCCCTTGGTTTGTTCACCGGGCGATATTGTATTTTTGGTTAACGCACTGACCATTTTAAAGGCATCCATCGAATTCTCATAGAATGCCCAACATCTTTATAAAAAATAATTACACCTGAATATTTCACTTCATAAATTTGACCGGGCAAGCCAGAGCGAACCAATCAAAGAAACAAATTCTATGAAAGCTGGTAATTCTATCAATACAACCAGGATGAGAACACTCTTCTATTCTATAATTCTTTGTTCTCTGTCATCTCCTCTGCTTTTCTCTCAATCTGAAAAACTATATGCAAATCATGAAATTATTCAGGATATAGATTTTCTGATTAAGGATATTGAAGAAATCCATCCGAATTTGTACCACTCTGTTAACAAAGAAGATTTTTTATTTAGAGTGCAAGATGTTAAAGACCAGCTTCCTGATTCAATATCGAAAATTAATACCTGGAAAAGACTATATAAAATATTGGCATTGCTTAAAGAGGGTCACACATATTTTCTCCCGCCTGAGGACGAAATAGGCGATTTTCTGAGATTCCCTTACTCAATAAAAATTGATGATTCTGAGGGCAATTTTATAATAACAGGCACATTAAAAGGGACTTCCACAGAATACACAGGGAGCAGAATAGTGTCAATTAACGGTATCTCCACAGACAGCCTTCTGTTAATATTTAAGCAGAGCACCTCTGCAGAGAATGAACCATTTATTGTTTTTATGAATGAATTACATTTTGATTATTCAATATATGCGATTTTTGGTGCTCCTGAATATTTTGACGTTGAACTTCTTGAAGGAGACAAGTTGGAAAAACATCGTGCTAAAAGCGTAAATCATATTCCCGCCAAAACTGAACAATATTTTACGTTTAGTATTATTCAGGACAGTATCGGTTATCTTGACCTGAACAGATTAGACTCATTCAGCGAATTCAAGAAGTTTTGTAAGTCAACTTTTAAAACTTTAAGTAAAAATAAGATATCCAATTTAATCATTGATTTCAGGGGGAATGGCGGTGGTGATTCCGCGATGGGTGATGAACTGATGAAATATATCTCAGCAATGCCGTTTTCCCAATATCAAGGTGCAACAGGGAAAGTTAGCTCAGCTTCACGCGGACAAATGAAATATACTCAGAAGAATGACACCTTAATAAGTGTTGATTTGGCTAATCACCTGATTGATCCTTATCCTGCGAACAAAAGATACGCCGGAGATGTTTTTTTATTAATTGACGGAGGAACTTTTTCAAGTGCCGGCTCAACAGCATGGTGTATTAACCATTATAACATGGCAACTACAATTGGAACAGAAACGGGTGGTACAGGAATGCATTACGGACATCCTCTCAGAAGGGAACTACCAATTACCGGCTTAACATATTTTATCTCACACAGGCAATGGTACCAGATCGGAGCGGATGATAAATCAACTCATGGGCTAATACCTGATTACAAAATGGACTTATCTGCTGAAGATATTAAAAACAACAGAGACACTGCACTCGATTTTGCAATTGAACTGATAACACAGAAAAAACAATAAGTTCATAAAATAAAAGAAAAATACAATGAAGTACATTCTAATCATGACAATCTGGTCTCTGGCTGTAACAGTATCAGCCCAAACGGACAAAGATACTATCACTTCAAACCCGAATTATGATAGCACATTAGCTAAAAAGCTCGGAGCAGATGATTACGGAATGAAAAGTTACATTCTGGTTATTCTTAAAACAGGACCAAATAAGGCAACTGACAATGTTTTTATTAACAAATGTTTCAGCGGGCATCTAGACAATATTGACAGATTGGTTAAGGAAGGAAAGATGATTGTTGCAGGACCAATGGGCAAAAATAACAATAGCTATCGGGGGATCTTCATACTGAACCTGACATCTGTTGAAGAAGCCGAAAGATTATTACAAACTGATCCTGCCATTAAAGAAAGATTACTCGACGCAGACCTGTATAGTTGGTACGGATCGGCAGCATTATCAGAGTATTTAAAGTATTCTGAAAAGATATGGAAGATTAAACCAAACTAAGAAATACAAAGGTTAAAGCTTAGTTGAAGATAAAAAAGATAAGCGCATATCTTCTTTTTGCCATCAGGCGATCCCTGACACCAGATAGCAGTATCAAACCGGTAAATGACCGGATTAAGGGGTAAATGCCAGGCATTACCTTTTACCTGTATCCTTCAGGTGCCTCCCTCTTCCTTGTTGCTTTTTCGAATGCATATCCCATTTTCAGGAGTTTGTCTTCCTCGAAGGGACGGGCAATGAAAGTCAGGCTGACCGGTTCGCCGGCTTCGGTGTAACCCATCGGAACGGTAAGACAGGGGTAGGCAGCGGTAGCTGCCATGCCGGCGCTAAGATTATTGACTGACAAAACAGCGTCGAGATTATGCTCAGTCATGGGTTTATCGAAATAGAGTACACCAGACTCGTGTAATGCCGTTTTTGCCTTTTCCAGCTCTTCGCCGGCGAGGTCTTCGCTGAGCATGCCAACGAAGAGGGTTTGTCCGTAGGGGATCCTGTTAAGGGTATCCTCTTTATTGAATTCGGTTATATCTGCCACAGAGCGGAATGAAATCTCTCCGGAAGCATGCTTTTCAAGGTATGATGCCAGGTCGGCCTTCATATCGGCTCCGAGCACCATTCCGAATCTCTCGAACGGAACACGTTCGGGCTCATACTCAACGATAACACCTCCCATTTCAGCTATTTTTTCCACTGCCAGTTTATAAAGTGAATCCCTTAGGAATTGCTTCATGACACCAAACCTTAATCCTTCGAGTGTTCCTGTTTCGATCTCCTCCCGGTATTTTTTGTCCCACGGTTTACCTAAAGTGACCGGGTCGTCGCTATCCTCGCCTGTCATTGCCGACAGCATTATCGCATTGTCTGTCACGTTCCTGGTCATCGGTCCGGGGGTGTCATAAGTCGAAGATATAGGCACTATTCCGCTTCTGCTCAGCAGTCCGACAGTTGGTTTCAGTCCGACGACAGAGCTTTTACCTGAAGGCGACAGTATAGACCCGGAGGTCTCGGTTCCCACTGCTGCAACGGCATAGTTGGCAGCTATGGCAGCACCGCTTCCCGAGCTGGAGCCGCCAGTGTCGAAAATCTTCCTGCCGTAGGGATTAAGTGTCTGACCGCCGACAGCGCTATAGCCGTTGGGGCTGTTAGCCGAAAGGAAGTTAGCCCATTCGGTCAGGTTTGTTTTTCCGAGGATAATGGCGCCATGTTCTTTCAGCCGTTTCACTATGAAGGCGTCGGATGTGTGATTATCCATGAGGGCCACAGCGCCGGCT
>JAFGXX010000148.1 GCA_016936435.1 Bacteroidales bacterium | reverse complement strand
TCAAAATCCAACCATCGGAATAAATATGATACAGGAAGTGAAATATTATAAACTGGTTTGCTGACTTTTTCAGCAAACCCTAATTAAGCAGATTATGAACATTTTCCGGGTAAACCGGGAAATGACAGAATATGAAAACCTTTTCCCCCGCATCCTTCGATCTGTCAAGCTCATCCTTAAACCATTTCATCTGTTTCCCGCCAATGGCACCGTTCCAGTCGACGGCATTTATGCTTCCGGATTCTTTAAGCTCATTAAGATATTTCCCGGCTTTCTTTATCATTACGTTGTTTGCAGATGCATATGTGCTCAGGTCATTGCCATTCAGAGCAATAAACCTGTAGCTCTGAAAGCTGAAGGAGTAATATCCTTCCGGAGAGGGCATGGGTAGCGGGATATTTTTTTTCAGACGCTTTTCGACGGAATAGTCATGGTTGCCTGTTACGTGGTAAATTTCCAGGTTTGATGAATCGAGTATTCCGAGAAGAGGTCGGAACGATTCAAAATCCCTGTCGATGAGATCACCAAGGTTTAAAACAAAATTTACAGAATCGGCCCTGAATGCTTCCAGAGCTTCCCTCAGTCTCCCTTTCGACGCTCTGTAAAATCTGATCCCGGCCGGCTCACAGTTGCAGTACTGGACATCTGCAATAACCCCAAAGCTAAACAACGGTCCCTGGTTCTGGGGGATCTTTTCCTTCAGACCGGCTTCTGACATGTTCATGGATATAAGTGAGGCAATAACAAACAGGCAGGTCAACATTCTCGTTGGGTTTTATTAATATAAAGATAGCAAAAAATGCCGGCAACACCATCATATTGTAATTCCGGCATCACAGCATTTCAGATTGTCTTTTTTTTGTTCTTCTTTGAATTTTCGATGTACGATTTCATATAAACCATTGATATGGCAAAAAATATTACACCTAATGTCAGGAGCATTAAAAAAACCATAACTGAAGGATTCTCGATTTCAGGCAGAGGATGCCTGAGCCTGTAAATGTAGCCGGTAATAGTGTATATGATTACAATCACAGATATTACCAGGCTGATAACTATGGAGGTCAGGTCGAGTATTCTTGTGGCGCGGTAGAACTTTGATTTCCTGAATCTTGCGTAAGAAGATCTTGCATATGCATTTGCTCTCCTTCTGGCTTTCTCCTGCCTGTATTTCTGCCATTCTTCCATTGCCTCCCTGAAAGCAGTTTCATTGTTGTAAATTTTTTCGTGGTTGCTGATCAGGAATTCGTAGGCCTCCGTTGCCAGAATGAATTTCTCGATCGCTCCGGGAGACTTGTTGATGTCGGGATGATACAGCCTGGCTTTGCAACGGTATGCCTTTTTTATCTGGTCGATGGAGGCACCGCTATCAATTCCAAGTATCCTGTAATATTCGGAGATTGTCATATTTTACATGCGGGGATACAATATGACAAAGTTAGTTTTTTATTTTACTATGCCTGTGAAACCCATGAAAGCCAGGGCAAGTATCCCGGCCGTGATAAGCGATACCGGAACTCCTTTCATGCCTTTCGGGACATCAGCGAGATCGAGCTGTTCCCTGATGCCTGCAAGAATAATGAGCGCCAGCCCGAAACCTATTGCATTTGAGGCCCCGTAAACGACACCTTCAAGAAGGTTATAGTCTTTTTTAATGACGAGTATTGCAACCCCCAGCACTGCGCAGTTTGTAGTTATAAGAGGAAGGAATATCCCGAGAGCCTGATACAGGGGAGGGCTTATCTTTTTCAGTATTATCTCGACCATCTGAACCAGAGCAGCTATTACCAGGATGAAAGTAATTGTCTGCATGAATCCTATTCCCAGCTTTTCAAGGACGTATGTCTGAATCAGGTAAGTCACTATTGTTGCAAGAACGAGTACGAAGGTAACAGCTCCCGACATTCCTATAGCTGTGTTCACTTTGTTGGAAACTCCAAGGAAAGGACAAATACCCAGGAACTGGGAAAGAACTATGTTGTTTATAAAAACAGCAGATATTATTATCAGAATATATTCCATGGTGCTCAGGTATTAAGTTCTTTTTAATCGGTTTATCAGAGCTATCAGGTATCCCAGGGCAATGAAAGCTCCCGGTGCAAGTATGAATACCAGTATCCCGTCTCCCTTAATAAATTTAAGTCCGAATAGTGCTCCGCTGCCCAGTAACTCGCGTATCGACCCGAGAATGACAAGGGCCATGGTAAAGCCCAGCCCCATACCCAGACCGTCGATAAAAGCTGAAAAGACCCTGTTTTTGCTTGCGAAAGCTTCAGCGCGGCCAAGGACAATACAGTTTACAACTATCAGAGGGATAAAGATCCCAAGGGTCTCATAGAGCTCAGGTGAGAAGGCCTGCATCACCAGGTCGATGATGGTTACAAATGATGCAATGACAACGATGAATGCAGGTATCCTGACTTTGTCGGGAATTATACCGGCAAGGAGCGATATCACCACGTTCGATCCCAGAAGAACGAAAGTTGTGGCAGCTCCCATACCGAGCCCGTTAAATGCCGAGGACGTTGTAGCCAGGGCCGGGCAGCACCCGAGTACGAGCACCAGCAGGGGGTTCTCCCTGAAAAAACCTTTAGTCAGGTTCTGAATTTCATTCATTTCAATCCTCCTTTCTGTAATGTGTTATAAGCCCTTTCAACGGCATCGCAAAACGCTCTTGAACTGATTGTGGCAGCTGTAATTGCGTCGACAGGACCACCATCTCTTTTTACCTTCAGGCTGAAACTGACAGGGTTCTTGTCTTTGAACTGGTCGCTGAACTGAGGGTCCGACATCTTGGTCCCCAGGCCGGGAGTCTCCTTGTGTGATAGTACAGATATATTGATTATGGTTCCGTCGGGTTTGAAACCAGCCATAAGTCCGATATATCCGCTGAAACCGTTATTGGTATATGTGTTGACGGCATAACCGATTATTTCACCGTCACGTTTAGCAGGATAGATATCGAGACTGTCTCCTTCTCCGGTAGGAAGTCTGAACATCTCTGCATTGGGATCGTTGTTAAACTCCGGGACTACCTGCCTGATGGCTTCAAGCTTCTTGTTAAGACCGGCCATCTCTATGGGTTTTGCCGTTACTGAATAAACAAAGCCAAGACATGCTGATGCAACCATCGCAATAAGTGAAAGCGAAAGCACCATATTCTTCAGTGTCGATTCTCTCTTAGCCATTCTTTATAACCTCCCCGAATCTTTTTGGTTTTATATATGTGTTCATGAGCGGGACGAATGCATTCATGATCAGTATGGCAAAGGAAACGCCTTCAGGATAAGCTCCCCATACCCTTATTATTACAGTTATGATACCTATGCCGCAGCCGTAAATGATCATCGCTTTGGGATTCATTGGTGAAGTAACATAGTCGGTCGCCATGAAGATAGCTCCCAGCAACACTCCTCCTGCCAGGAGATGAAAAAGCGGATCGGCATATTTTTCAGGGTCGGCAAGCCATAGTATTGCCGTGAATATTGCAATGCTGCCGATTACCGATACAGGTACGTGCCATGTTATTATTTTCCTGACAAGCATATATATCAATCCTATAATAAGTGCCACAGCAGCAACTTCACCCAGTGATCCTCCCATGTTGCCCATGAACATCTGTGCAGGTGTCGGAATTTGTGAGATCAGACCGGAGACAGGTTCTCCGTTCCTGAGTCCTTCTTTCAGAATAGCCAGTGGAGTGGCTCCCGTAACTGCGTCGGTGTAGCCTGTGGCAAATCCTTTCGCCAGTGGCCATGTAGTCATCTGCACAGGAAAGGATATCAGCAAGAAGACACGTCCGACCAGAGCAGGATTGAAGGGGTTGTTCCCCAGCCCTCCAAAAGTCATTTTGGCAATTACAACCGACACGAATGCACCTATGATGATTATGTAAACCGGAAGGTTGGAAGGTACGTTGAAAGCCAGTAAGAGACCTGTAACTAATGCCGAACCGTCGCTTATTGTCGCCGGCCTGTGAAGAATGAATCTGCAGGTAAGGTATTCGAACAGAACACACGATACCACAGAGGTTACAGTTACTATAACTGCACCATATCCGAAGTAAAAGACCGAAGCGAACAGTGCCGGCATAAGCGCTATTATGACACCGGTCATCAGTTTCCTTGTTGTCTCATTCCCGTGGATGTGGGGCGAGGGGGATACTTTTAGAAGATTGCTCATGAACAGTTATACTACTTATTTTTTACTTATTCGTTCGCGTGCCATTTTTATGACAGTAGATTTTCCAAGCCTTATATAATCAAGAAGAGGACGGCTCGCGGGGCAGATAAAACTGCAGGAGCCACACTCCATGCAGTCCGTAATACGCTCTTTTTCAGCTCTTTCAAATAATCCTCTTTCCGTTAGTGTCATAAGAAGAAAGGGCTCAAGTCCCAGCGGACATGCAGCGACACACTTAGCACATCTGATGCAGGGTTGGGAAGTATTCCTCTGTGAACTGCCGGCAGGGAAAAGAACTATCCCCGAGGTGCCTTTCACTATCGGAACTTCGGTGCTGCAAATTGCCTTTCCCATCATCGGCCCTCCGGAAACTATTTTTCCTGTATCTTCTGGAATTCCTCCCGCTGCTTCTATCAGGTTAATCACCGGCGTACCTGTCCTGACCATATAGTTACCCGGTCGGGAAACAGAATGCCCGGTTATGGTCACAACCCTCTCGAAGAGTGGTTTGTTTTTCAGTACCGCCTCATAAACGGCAAAGCATGTGCCTACGTTGTGTACAACGGCATTAACGTCGAGAGGAAGTTTTCCTGAAGGTACCTCCCTGTTAATAATTGCCTTTATAAGTTGTTTTTCTGCTCCCTGGGGATATTTCACCTTTAAAGGACAAACAGATATGCCCTGAAAGGCGGTTGCAAGCTTTGTAATATGTTCTATAGCGTCCTTCTTGTTGTTCTCGATGCCCACAACAGCCTTTTCAACATTGAGAGCTTTCATCAGCAGGGACACTCCCATGAGAACTTCCTCTCCTCTTTCAAGCATCAGGCGGTGGTCGGAGGTAAGATAAGGTTCGCACTCTACACCGTTTATTATCAATATGTTGCATTTCTTGCCGGCTGGTACTGTCAGTTTGACATGGGAAGGAAAAGTTGCTCCTCCAAGACCTACAATACCCGATTTAAGGCATCTTTGAACGATCTCATTGCCTGAAATATCACTCTCAGTAACAATTTCTTCACTTCTGTCGATAGTATCAACCCATTCATCGCCTTCCACATCGATAAAAACGGCAGTCTGTTTATATCCTGTGGAATCGGTAACAGTGTCGATCTTGTTTACTTTGCCTGAAACTGAGGAGTGGATATATGCTGATACAAATCCCTTACTTTCTGCTATAACCTGTCCGGTCAGGACCGAATCGCCCCTGTTCACAATAACGTTTGCCGGAGCGCCGATATGTTGTGAGACAGGAATTGTTACGCTGCGGGGAACAGACAAATACTCAATGGGGCAGTTGGCTGTAAGCTTGTTTTCGGGTGGATGGACGCCTCCTTTGGTAAATGTTTTCAATTTTACTGCAATTTATTATTTGACATATTCATCATACAGTTGCATTTTCAGCCTGTGGTTCGG
>JAFGXX010000147.1 GCA_016936435.1 Bacteroidales bacterium | reverse complement strand
GATTTTATGCCTACATTCTGTGAACTTACCGGTTCAGATCAAATCCCGCACGTTGACGGAATTAGTTTACTTGATCATATGAAAACCGGGAGTCCTTTACCCGAAAGAAATATATACTGGCACTTTCCTCATTACCACAACGGTCCTCCTTCCGGTGCTGTCAGGAGCGGAAAATGGAAGCTGATAGAATGGTACGAGAACAGTATCCTCGAGACAGACAAACCTGCATTCGAATTATACGATCTGGAAAATGATATCAGTGAATCGGTCAACCTTGCTGACAGAGAAAGAGCTGTAACCTTAAAATTATCAGAAGACCTTAGACGATGGAGAGAAAAAGTGAATGCCGGGATGCCCGTACCGAATAAAAAGACAAGTGTTACAGAAAAATAATAATATGCAGAAATTAAGTATCAGTCTGTTATCAACAGCATGCCTTTTGTCGCTTGGTTGTTCAAATACATCCAAGCCGGAAAAAAAGGCGCCTAACATTATCTTTATCCTCAGCGACGATCTCGGCTGGGGAGACCTCGGATGCTATGGTCAGCAGAAGATCAGAACTCCCAATATCGACAGGATTGCCGCAGAGGGAATACGGTTTACCCAGGCCTATTGCGGTAATGCGGTCAGCGCTCCTTCACGCTGCTGCCTGATGACAGGTTTACATCCAGGTCATGCCAGGGTTCGTGACAACTCATACCAGTCTTACCGTGAATCTTTACAGCCGGGCGACTTCACTGTTGCCATGATGCTCAGGGAAGCAGGATACGCGACTGGTCTCTTTGGTAAATGGGGACTGGCAAACCACGACCAGCCGGGGATTCCCAACAACATGGGCTTTGACGAGTTTTTTGGTTACCTGAATCAGCAGCATGCCCATACCTACTACCCTGAATTCCTCTATCATAATCAGGAAAGGATATATTTCCCCGGTAATGCCGAACACTATAAAAGAGAAAACTATTCATTGCCAAGTCCTTATGACGATAACGGCAAATGTCTGCCACTGGGGATGAAAGATCCTTCACAGGCAAAATATTCCTTCGATGTATATTGCGAAAAATCACTCGAATTTGTAAAGGCGAATAAGGATAAACCCTTTTTCCTCTACCTCGCCTACACTACTCCTCATGGGCCTCTTATAGTACCCGATCTTGGTATTTACAAAGATGAAGACTGGGATATCCAGCATAAGGAATGGGCTGCAATGATAACACGCATGGATACAGAAGTGGGTAAACTGCTGGCTCTCCTGAAAGAACTGCAGATCGATGATAATACGATCATATTCTTTGCTTCAGATAATGGAAATCCTACAGGATATGACGGCCGTTATCTTAAGATCAGGGACGGCCTGACCATTGAAGAGTTTTTTAACGATGCAGCCCCTACACGGGGGAAGAAAGGTGATTCATACAACGGAGCCTTTCAGGTCCCTGCAATGGTCCGTTGGCCCGGTCATATTCAACCCGGCCAGGTAAGCGATCAGCTTTGGGCCTTCTGGGATTTTCTGCCGACAGCGGCTGAAATAGCCGGAACCGAAACTCCGCCCGGACTCGATGGTATCTCCATATTGCCGGTGCTTACAGGCAAAACAAATGAGATTGAAAGAGAGTTCCTGTACTGGGAATATAAACAGAAGCAGGCCGTCAGAAGCGGTAAATGGTTTGCCCACAAGCCTAACGGTAAACCTGTTGAACTGTATGACCTGATATCAGACCCGGGCCAGTCCCTGAACCTGAGCAGTGATTTTCCCGACATCGTCAGAAAAATGGAGGAAATAATGCAGAAATCACATACCCCAAGCGATATCTGGCCCAGTCCGGGGGAGACACAGGAAGAATTTTTAAAAAGACTTACTGATAACAAAATACCTAAACGCCATGCTAACGCTTCAGATTATTAAAGGAACTGCCCTGATACAATTGTTAATTTATCTCTGCCTCACCGGCGTTGCAGATACACGTGGTTCCGGTGAAGGAATGATAATTACTCCGGTTATGAGACAGACCCTTGAATGGGAGATCTTATTCGACGGCACCAATATGGATAAATGGAGATCAAAATCAGGTATCACTTCCCCATCAGACGGTTGGAAAATTGAAAACGGATCACTGTTTCGCGATGGCAAAGGAGGTGACATAATAACCAGGGAAAAATATGGTGACTTTGAACTGGTTTTTGATTTCAACCTTACGGAAGGAGCCAACAGCGGAATAAAATATTTTGTCGACACCATAAAAAATGCAGTAACGGGTAATATAATGGTCAATGGTCCTGAGTATCAGATTATAGACGATTATAATCATACTGCCATAAAAAAAGATCCCAACGGACTGAGTTCCACGGCATCAGCCTATCTTCTGTATCCTCCGGAAAACAAAAAACTCAATCCTCATGGTAAGTGGAATACAGGTAAAATAGTCGCCAGGGGAACCAACGTCGAACACTGGCTGAATGGAGTCAGGGTACTAAGCTATGATCGGGGAAGCAGTGACTTCCTCCTGAAAAAGGCAGAAACTAAGTTCAAAAATGATATTAACTACGGAGAACAGGAAAGAGGACATATTATGATAACTGACCATAACGATGTGGTCTATTTCAGGAATATTAAAATCAGGGAACTGTGAAATAAAAAGTAAATGAATATCAACAGAAAAGGTTTTATAGAACGCTGCCTGGCAGCCTGTGCTTATGTCTCATTACCTTCCGTCCTTAATGACCTTGCAGTCCTTACAGAGAAAGACCTCAGCGCGCTGATCCTCCGGATAGGGAATTCCAACGATGACAGGGAGCGTGTAAAGCTTATTGAGGAATTCATGAATGCTGACATCTCGGGGGAAGAAAAAAAGATTGCCGCTGAGATCATGAATATTGCCGACCGCTGGGCATACGGGTTTGAGAAATATGCCAGACCGGGTACAGAGGGAAACGAATCAGCTGGATACCTCTGCGGCTTTCTTAACAGGTGTTCGCTTGAACGATACATCCTTCCGAAGCTTTCTGAAGATCACAGACTCTTTCCCCTGATAGCTTTTTACCGGAGCAGGATGCTGACAGCCAGGCTTATACAGAGCGGTAATATAATAAATGTGCCTGATGTGCGGGATAAATATCTCGCCGAATCGTGGAGGCTGATGAGAATTGTTACGGCTTCCTTCCCTGAGAACGAACTGGCTGCTTCTTATCTTGGAAAATATAAACCCTGGGAGGAAATCGTCCCCTATGAGCAGTCTGCTCCTGAATGGGCCAACTACCAGAGGATGGTACTTGAAAAGCTTACCAGACTGGTTCACTGGTGGGTCGATAACCGTCAGATTTCCGATGGTCAGTTTGGAGGAGGCTGGGGCGACGATGTTGAAATGTGGCGCGTATGGATACCGCTTCTTTTTGCTTTTGACGACGAAAAGGCAGTTAAAAGTCAGGAAAAACTATTCAACGGATTATACCGCCTTTCAAGAATGCAGAAAGGTTATACAACGATCATGACCGACGTGGAACATACAGCTGAAGAATATGCCGACCCGCTTTATTGTATGCTGAACATGCAACCCGAAAATCCGGTTTGGGAAGAACGCGCACTGAAAGTCATGGATTTCATTGAGAACCTGTGGTCGGGTGTAAATGAAAGAGGTCAGCTGCAGTTTAAATCCACATGGTTCAATGTCGACGGTGTGCACCCTGACGTTTCAAGAGCATGTGATACCCCATACCACACCAGGCTGGTTGAACCCCTGATGCTTTTATGGCTGCGGAAGGGTAACAGGCGGGTGGGCGATTTTGTTACAAAGTGGCTCAGAACATGGGTGGAGGCGACTTTTACCGGAGAGGCAGGTAAACCTTCAGGCATTATCCCTGCAGCCATACACTGGCCCGACGGCAAACCCGCTGGTGTCGGAATTAACTGGTGGGAGCCTCAGAACCACACAGAACCAACACTTTACTATTTTCCGACACAGCAGAATATGATGTATGAATGCTTCCTCCAGGCATACCACATGACCGGAGATGAATATTTTCTCAAACCTCTACGCTTTGTGTCGGAACAAAGACTGCAGGGGACCGGTGACGGCAACGCGGGCGATTACCGGACAGGGAGCCTCGAATGGAGTTTGTCGGTTCTTAAAAGCCGCATAGCTCCTGTATTAATGAAATACAGAACTATTACGGGCGACACCTCGTATGATGAAATTATCGAAAAAGATGCAAGAGGCTATGAGAGATATATATTCGACAAGGATGCTGAGAGGCTTACAAAGGAAATGGATAACCAGAGAAAATCACTTTCCCTGCCTGCAGAATGGTATACCACAGAAGTCAGATGGACCGATCGTCTCTTCACTTCGGTACGCTACCTGAACTTCGTTCTCAAAGAGCCACTGCCGGGGTTCAATGCCGGTTTCCTCTTCTCCTGCCTTACCGGTAACGTAGGCAATTACCAGATCATGCCGGTATTTGGTGTTAAATGGTTAACAGAATCTGAAAATATAGCTATTTTAACTGACGAAAACTCTCCTGAAAGATTCGCCGCCCGCCTTTTTCATTTCGGTGATACTCCCAGGCAGATGAAAGTGAGGTTTCTCAATCTCAGGGATGGCAAATACCGCTGGCAGATCACGGGAGCTAAAAGAAAGAGTATCACAATCGACAGGGAGAACAGGGAAATAGAGTTATCGATACCTTCGAAGGAATTATCATATCTGATTGTAGAATAAAAATACCTTATTATGAAACGAAAAACCTCTTTATCCATCCTGATAATCTGTACAGGATTCATCTTTACCAACTGCCAGCAGCCATCCAACAGACTTACGGCACAGGAAGTCGAAGAAGGCTGGACACTTCTTTTCGACGGGGAAAGCCTTAAGGGATGGCGCGACTATAACGGCGAAGGTGTGACAGCACCATGGAAAGCCGAAAAAGGAACTCTCACTGCCCTTGGTGAGGGAAGTGACAGCACAGGATATATTGTGTCTCAAAAACAATATGAGAATTTCATCGTCACTTTCGACTGGAAGATTGAAGAGGGAGGTAACAGCGGCTTCCTGTATCATGTGGTGGAAAGACCCGGATTCAAGGTTCCTTACGTAACAGGCCCTGAATACCAGGTGATCGACGACATCGGATTCCCCGATCCTCTCGAGGAATGGCAGAAGGCAGGCGCCGATTATGCAATGTACGTCTGCGACAACGACAAAAAAATGGTAAAGAGAGCCGGAGCATGGAACACTTCCAGGATCGTTTTTGACAATGGTAAAGT
>JAFGXX010000019.1 GCA_016936435.1 Bacteroidales bacterium | reverse complement strand
CGTACTGAAACATCAGCCAGTAAAGGGTAATGATAATGCATAGAATGCCGAAAACGACCTGTGCCGTTCTTACAAACCTTGAGTTTTCTTTTGTTTCAAGCAAAAAATATTTCTTTTCCATTCCTTTAATCCTTATTGCGGGTATAATGAAACTGTTCAGAAAGATAGAAAATTTAAGTAATCGAAATAACTGCTATTATGTTTGATTTTATTATTTTTATCGGATCAATAAAACTAAATCTACCTGAAAATGAAAGAAGATTCAAAAAACATTACGCGCCGGTCGTTTATCGGGACAACCGGAGCGGTGGCTGCAGGTTTGACCATACTACCCAGCTCTGTCATAAGCGGACTAGGCAAGAGAGCCCCGAGCGACAAGCTGAACATAGCAGTTGTTGGTATCGGAGGAATGGGTAATTCAAACTTAAAGGCAGTAAGAGCAACTGAGAACATAGTGGCTCTTTGTGATGTAGACTGGGGTTATTCCAAGAAAGTCTTTGAGGAAAATCCTAACGCAAAACGCTACTGGGACTGGCGGAAAATGTACGACGAAATGGCAAATTCCATTGATGCCGTAATTGTCGCCACAGCCGACCATACACATGCCATTGTTGCTGCCAATGCGATGGTTCTGGGCAAACATGTCTATGTTCAGAAGCCTCTTACCCACACTGTATATGAATCACGACTGCTTACAAAACTGGCTGCCAAACATAAGGTCGCAACACAGATGGGCAACCAGGGATCCTCGGGCGAAGGGATAAACCTTATTATGGAGTGGCTTAATAATGGTGAGATCGGTGACGTAAGCAGAGTGGAAGCGTTCACCGACAGACCCATATGGCCCCAGGGACTGAATGTTCCCAAGGGTGAATGGGTTCCGGAAACACTTAACTGGGATCTCTTTATTGGCCCTACCAAGATGAGACCTTATAACAGTCTGTATACACCATGGAACTGGAGAGGCTGGTGGGATTTTGGAACCGGAGCTCTTGGAGATATGGCCTGCCATATTCTACACCCTGTGTTTAAAGGACTTCAGCTTCAGTATCCGGTCAGGGCCCAGGGCAGTTCGACACTTCTTCTTACCGATTGTGCTCCCAATGCACAGATGGTGACGCTGGTATATCCGGAACGTCCGACAGCCAAAAGGGCTAAGATGAAACTGCCTAAGGTTGAAGTAACATGGTATGACGGCGGTCTTCAGCCACCGAAACCCGAAGGATGGCCTGCCGGAAAGAATATGAACGACGGCGGCGGCGGAGTTATATTCCACGGAACAAAGGATAAACTTATCTGCGGATGTTATGGAAGAAACCCATGGCTGCTGTCAGGCCGCAAGCCTGAACTTCCTAAAACCGAGCGCAGGGTCGAGGGTGGAAAACACGAAATGGACTGGGTACGTGCCTGCAAAGAGAGCCCGGAAAGCAGAGTGATGACAAAATCAGACTTCTCCGAAGCCGGACCATTCAACGAAATGGTGGTAATGGGAGTGCTGGCTGTAAGACTTCAGGGACTCAACAAAGAGCTGGAATGGAACGGAGAGAAAATGGAATTTACCAATATTGGCGACAGTGACAAGGTGAGACTTACCATCTCCGACAACTTCACAATCATCGACGGTGATCCTAAATTCGACAGACCTAATATAACAATGGATGCCAAAGCATTTGCATCGGAAATGATCAAACATAAATATCGTGATGGATGGTCATTGCCCGATATGCCGGCATAGTTAATTTTTAAGTCGTGGTGGCCTAAGGGTCACCACGATATTTTATCTTAACAAAAAATAAAGAATCATGAAACTGATAAACATTCTTTTATCATTTGTAATAATAATGGCATTAACTTCTTGTGCATCATCAGGTAAGAAAAAGACCGGAGCTGATGATAACTGGATCCCGATCTTTGACGGAAAAACGACAACAGGATGGCGGGGCTACAACAAGACAGCATTTCCTGAAAAAGGATGGGAGGTAGCAGACGGAACCCTTCACTGCATCGGCTCCGGTGCCGGCGAAGCTGGTGGTGGTGGCGGAGATATCATCTATGACAAAAAACTCGGAAATTTTGAACTTTCATTGGAATGGAAGATCTCTGAAGGAGGCAACAGTGGTATCTTCATACTGGCACAGGAAATTCCCAACGAGCCTATTTACAAGTCGTCTCCCGAAATGCAGGTCCTCGATAATGACAGGCATCCAGATGCACGGCTGGGAGTTAACGGAAACCGTATGGCAGGATCACTGTATGACCTTATACCTGCAGTTCCTCAGAACACAAAGCCAGTCGGACAATGGAATAAGGTATCAATACTCGTCTATCAGGGAACCGTGGTATTTAACCAGAATGGAGCCAATGTCGTTGAATTCCACCTGTGGACTGACGACTGGAAAAAGATGTGCGCAAACTCCAAGTTTAAAGACTGGGAATGGTTCATCAATACGGCCAAGGAAGGCTATATAGGCCTTCAGGACCATGGTAACGATGTGTGGTTCAGAAATATAAAGATCAGAGAACTATAGGGGATTTCGGATTTCGGATTGGCGATTTCGGATTGATGGTTTTGGAATTTAACTAATATGTTTGTTTCAAATCTAAATCTTCCTTTCTAAATCCGAAATCCACAATCCGAAATCCGAAATAATCTACCTGTTGGTACCGGCCAGTCCGATATCTTCTGCCACTTCTCTCATTCCCATTATACAGTCGGTGATAAGCTCATCGAGGCTGACACCAAGCATCTCAGCCCCTTTTTCAATGACCGAACGGTCGACACCGGCAGCAAAACGTTTGTCGTTCCATTTCTTCTTTACCGACCTCGCTTCCATGTCCATTACACTTCGTGAGGGCCTGACCAGCGTACTGGTGGCAACCAGCCCTGTAAGTTCGTCGATGGCATAAATAGTTTTTTCGAGACGGCTTACGGGCTCAACATCGGTTACAAGGCCCCAGCCATGGCTCATAACTGCCCTGATATATTCCCCGGGCCAGTTATTCTCCTCCAGTATTTTTTTTGTCATCGTACAATGCTGGTCAGGATACATTTCATAATCGAGGTCATGAATAAGGCCAATAATACCCCATTTATCTGCATCTTCACCCGCTTTTCCGGCCATATATCTCATAACACCTTCAACAGCAAGAGCATGTTTAAGGAGGCTTTCCGAACTGTTGTATTTTTTAAACAGCTGAAGTGCTTCGTCCCTCGTTGGTATCTTTTCCATCCTGTAATTTAATTTTTCACTTTGACAATCTTAACCGTCTGTGTGCCGGTCGGATATTGTATCTTCAGATAATAAACGCCCTGGTATGGAATGAAAGGCCTTATCTCAAAGAGATTTGAGCCTTCAATAAGAGTCTTTTCAAAGTAATATCCATTTCCGGCGGAATTGTTTATTTTCATCATTTTACCTTCCGAACTGATGACTGAAACCTTTACGGTGGTTTCGATATCAGTTTTAATTATAATGTTCAGCTCCTCCGAAAAAGGATTGGGATATACAAGTACAGGACCTTCTATGTTTGTATTCTGTAAAGAAGCTTTCAGTGTGTCGTTCAGGAGGTAATTATCATTGTTGCCGAAACTGTATACGATAATCTCATAATCTCCGAAATGCGAAAGATTTACAGGAGTCGTGAATGTAACAGTCAGAGAATCTGTGTCATATATCAGTTTCTCATCAAAATGTTCAACAACAGGCATACTGCCATTTAAGGAGTAGGCCAGGTTGAAGCCTTCGATAGTATCAGGGCCGTGGTTCAATAACCGGACTGTTACATTTTCCCTGCCCAGGTTCGTCTTTTGAACAGGCGATACAAGACGGGCGGCTACTACATCTCTGAAGATATAATTACCGGAACCGGCAAAATCTATAAGATCAACAAATGCACAGTCGCTTCCTTCCGATACTGATCCGTCTTTTTTGTATGTCCATTCAAAGGTGTTCAGTCCCTGCTCAACAACGTATTCTGCTACTGTCCAGTCAACATCACCAGACGACTTCATTAACTCTTCTCCGTTTAATCTGAAAATAAGATTATCATAATTTCTTTCCGATGATACCTTATAATAAAACCTCAGTGTATCTGACTCAATGTAGACAACTTTCATCCCAAGTGTTGAACTGCCATTGTCGGATATGTTTCCTGATCTTGCAGATTTCACCCCGTCAAAACGATCCGTTTCGGTAATTATCCATGGTTCAGGACTTACGTTTATCCATGGAAAGACTTTGAATGAAGCAGATTCGAATGTCTCTCTTATCCTTCCGATTTTGAGAGAGAACTCCCGTTCCGCATAGAAAGGGTCGCAGTTGAGAAAAGTTGATACATTGATAGTTGTCCCGGTCGGTGTGTTTTCTGCAATTCTTACCCTGTGTCTTAAGTCAGTGGCTTCTCCCGAATTAAGGATCCCGGAGTTTTTTGTCGGTTCAATAATGGTAATTTCCGGATCATCGCTCGAGATGGAGAATATCCCTGAGGTGCTGCTGCCCCCCTGGTTGACCACAGAAAAGATCAGATCCAGTCTTTCGCCCGCTTCGGCAATGAAGTTACCGTTACCGTATTCGGTGTCGTCGATAAGATAGTGGGATATAAACAGAAGCGGAGCATGAATAAGGACATCAATTTTGTAAAGTTTTTCCTCCGTTCCGTACCTAAGTGTCATGTCAAATGTAACTGTATGATTATCCGGGACATCTCCCTGGATTTTAAAAGAAAGGTCATCATATACAATATACCCCGAACCCGGAGCTATGCTTCCTATAAAAGCTGATGAAGCGGTCAGGTTGATGTATTCAGATGTCGTAGAAATGCTTGCAGTTACATCTTCAGCTTCTGCAGCTCCCGGGTTTTCGACTTCGAGTCTGAGAAAGATTGTCTCATTGAAATCGGCTTTCCCGTCTGAATTTCCCAGAGAATCATTTACAGACCATTGAGCAAGGTTGGGGAAGGGGCTGTTTACCTCGGAGAAATATATTGTTTTAATAAGGGGTATCCTGTTCTGGCCTGTAATGACCACAAGACAGGAATCATCCGATAATCCGGGCATTTCAAGTGTTACGCTTCCTGAAGGACTTGTATGCATGGCATCCCACAGAGTATCGAAATGTGAAACGGCAACATATGAAAAAGGTTCTGCGATGAATGAATATGATGTCAGACCATTGGGAAGAGTATCTGGGAGACTTATATTGAAAGTGTCGGGTGTGCCTATAACCGGTATTATGCTTGGATCGCCAACGAGATTATAAGTTTCCCAGTAATATTTTTTTCTTGACGAAGTGCTCGAACTTACTGAAAGGTTTCCTGCATAATTTACCTGACCCATGGTAAAATACCATTCAGAAGCATTCTCTCCGTTTGTGTGAAAAAGTCTGTCCAAAGCTCCCAGACCTGTTGATTCATAAGTAGGTTCAAGAGCGACAGGTCCGACACCAACAGCCCAGTAATAGTCCTCATCCCAGTACGAGTCTCCTGAACATCCTATAAAACCTATGCCTCCTTTTTCGTTTGCCAGCACCATGCTGTTTCCGAATGAGTTCGTATTGTAACTCGAAGTCTGGCAGGCATTGCTTATGATAAAAGGATACATTTCTTTATTTCCAAAATCTGCTATGTCTGAATTTGTTATGTTAAGGTACAACCAGCCTGTTGATGATCCGTGGCCGGTATAGTTTATGAATGACAGTCCCTGGTTTATAAGTTTAATGATACTGTCCTTCCGGGCGTCAGGGTATAGAAAATTATATTCCGTTATATTTTCAGCCGGACCCAGATAGTTGGAAACAAGGTAGTTCACCTGTCCGTTCATATAAATATCATGGCTGTCATCTACACCAGCGGTTGCCAGAGCAGATGAATGGAAAAGATTTGTGTCGGCATACTGGAATTTTTCATACTGAACAATCTTGCTCACCACAGCTTTCACATCATTTGTGTCAGCCACAGGAAGCCTTCCTATGAACATTTCGGGCAGGTAATCGCCATTCCCGTCAAATTCTCCATAATATAGGTCTGTTACGGAGCCGGTACCATAATAAGGGATACGGTTTACATCACCGATAATCAGCAAATATTCAGGAGGCGGGTTGTCTTCCGTAGATGAATTATAAAGGTCTGTTAGCGAACTTTTTAACTCGGTATATGTGCTTCCAGCGTATTCTGCTCCGTAGTATAGAAGGTCTATTCTGAATCCCTTCTGCGTCTTCCATTCAATAAAGGGATGGAGCGCTTTTACAAAAGCGGTATCAGTAAGTATCACCATCCTTACTGGTTTATCTGAATAGCCGGGGATATAATCATCCGGATCATAGTTCAGTATCCCCTTTCCTAATGTCGAGGAGAAAAGATCTGCAACAGGGGAGTATGATTTTGTGGCAGCATCCGATGGGGTAAAAACTATCTCTATGGTCATCCCGGTAATCACATCTACTATGTTGGAGCCGGGATTGTATCTTACCGGATAGATCGACAGACTGGAAATATTCGTCCCTCTCGATTTTCCAAGAGCTTCAATGATGACGGTATCGGATTTAATGAAATCTTTGGAGGAATAGGCGGATTTATCTATTACGAATTTTTTTCCTGCCTGCTGCTTGTTTTTTGTTTCACTTTCCTGGGCGGGGTAAAGACTACCTTTGAATTTTTTTAACGCCGGTCTCAGCCTTTCTGATTTTACCCCGATAATCTTCACCCTGCAGGTATATCCCTCAGGCATGGAGATCAGTCTTGTGAGTACCGGAACTTCAGGTTTCCCCGGGTCGGCGCTTTTAATATGACCCGGAATATCTATACGGTACCATTCTCCATGTTCATTTACTGCGCTTTCAGCGTTTAATTCTGATATAGAGTATTTTATGGATATACTGTTATCGGACGATGATACTTCCGTGGCTTTTGCCCTGCCGGGAAGTATAAATTTATGTTTATGCATATTCTGTCCTGTTGCCGGAAGAATCGTCAGCAGGCAGAATATCAGAACCACAAAAGACTGATTTCTATACCCTAAATACATCAGTGTTAATTAATTAACGCTGTACCTCTTATACCCGTAGCAAGATAATTAAATTTGAATATATAACGGTCGTTCGAATAATAAATTTGATTAAAATAATTAGATTCGTATTTTTATATTCAATTTAGTTACATGAACGGTTCGATAGCCATGAAAAGAGTTGCCGGGATCATTGTTTTCAGCTTGCTTATATCGGGATTATCAGCCCAGATATTCAGATTTGGCACACCTGTGTCAAAGAGCTACAGCATGCAGGTAACGCGCGGTGCCGAACAAAACTGGTGCATTATTAAGGATAAGTTCGGTGCACTTTATTTCGGCAATGACGACAACCTTGTGATCAGGTACGACGGAACCCGGTGGACCACGATCAAACTTAACCCGGAAAACTATACATCTGTCAGGGCACTGACAACAGATGACAATGGCATCGTATATGTGAGCGGAGTGAATGAATTCGGTTACATACAACCTGATTCCTCAGGACAGCGTGTTTATTATTCGATGGCTTCACGCCTGTCTGATGCCCGCGACATAACTTCCTCTTATGCAGTTGTTCCCGAAATCGAGAAATTGCCCGGATCCGTTGACAGAAGCCCCGGCGAATTAAAGTCGATGATCACGGTCGGATCTAAAGTATACGCCCTGAGTCCAGGAGCTTTGATTATTTACGACAGTACAAGCGACAGTCTTAGTTTCATCAATTTACGCGAACTTGGTTTCCGGCAGTTTGAGAGGATCTTTTACACAGGGGGCAAAATTATCCTTACCAATAACCGGCATGGTCTTTATGAACTGGCAGATAATAAAATAAGCCTGCTTCCCGGAGGCGACTTCTTTGGATTTAAGATAAGCCTTATAGTCCTTCCATACTCTGAGAACAAGATTGTTGTAGCTACTCTCAACCAGGGCATTTATATGTACGATTATTCTACAGGCTCCATCAACAGTTCATTCATAGAAAAAAGAGCTGCAGAAAAACTTAAAGATCTGTATATCTATTCCGGCGTTATCCTGCCTTCGGGCGAAATGGCTTTCGGCACAACCTCCGATGGAGTATATCTCTTTGACAGAAAGGGGCTTAATACCGGGCACTGGACCAGTGATAACATAGAAATGAAGGATAATGTTATCACGGCAATGTATGCTGATCCGGAGGAGAACTCGGAAATATGGATATCTTCAACGGGAACAGTATCGTCGGTATACGTGAATCTGCCTTTCACCAGGTTCTATGAAAAATCAGGAATAAGAGGAAGTGTAAATTCATTCTGCAGGTTCAACGGAGCTGTTTTTGTGGCCACTGATCAGGGACTTTTCCGTAGCAGTTCCGATGTTAACGGAAACCGCACTTTTTCTCTCTTCAACGACATAAACTCTCAGATTTTTCCGCTTCACGTTGCGAAATTTCCTTCCGACAGTTTCCTGCTTGCCGGATCTACTTTCAGTGGCGTATACAAAATAGACCGTAATAACAGGTCATCAATGATACCCTTAATATCCGATCCGTGCAGATCTGTATGTCAGTCACGGGTAAACAAAAACAGATTTTACTTTGGTTTGAGTTCAAGGGTGATCAGAATACTGGATTACAAATCGGGCGACTTTGAGATAACCGGAACTATATGGAACATCCCCGGTATGGCGGTCAGCATTGATGAACTGGATAACGGCGACCTGATAGTGCTGAGCAACGCTTCTGAAGGACTCTTCAGGATACCTGCAGGTGACACTGTAGCTATAAGGTACGGACCTGATAAAGGAATCCCTGAAACAGGTTTGAATTATATGAGAACAGCAGAAGCAGAGTTTCTTCTTGCAACTTCTACCGGACTGCTCAAACTTGATAAAACCAAAGATAACTGGATTTCATGTGATGATCTCACCGGAGGATATTCTCAGGGAAAAATTATTGACGGTTTTTACCGTACAAATTACGGGGACCTTTGGCTTTCAACAAATGAAGACAGGTATTATGACATCCTGTTCAGCAAAAAGGATAATGATATAATAATGAGTAAAGGAGGGGCCTTGTCTTTTTTACCAAGCATTAAATTTATGTATTCGGGTGAAATTGAAGGACGCTATTGGATACCCAAGTCTACAAGTATCTATGTTATCGACCCGGAAAGACTTCATGAAGAGCTGCCTCATGTCCAGACCCTGCTTACACGTATCGTTTTTTCCTCGCATGGATATGATTCGCTCGTCATGAACGAGACTTTCTATAAAGAAGGTGCCCACGGAATGAGATATCCGGTGAGTTCAAACGAAGGACAGAAATCGCCGGAGTTCAGATATAATCTTAATTCGCCTTCATTTTTCTGGACTACACCCTATATGATCGGTGAGGGGGAAATTCTATACAGCTATAAACTTGACGGCTTCGACGACGACTGGTCTGACTGGGACAGGATAAGCTACAAGGATTACACAAACCTTCCCTTCGGTAAATATACTTTCAGGGTGAAGGCCAGAACCGCTACCGATATTGAATCGGCAGAGGCTGTATACAGGTTTGAGATATTGAAGCCATGGTATCTGAGTTTTCTGATGATCCTTGCTTACTTTATTGCAGCAATTGCAGCAGTCTTCGGGATCATAAAGGCCTACACCAAAAGACTCAAGAATGAAAACCTCAGGCTTGAAGGTATAGTGGCCGAACGGACAGCTGTGGTGGTCAAACAAAAGGAAGAGCTTGAATCAAGCATTCACTATGCAAGCCGCATTCAGATGGCCCTGCTTCCTTCTGAATCCATTCTTGCCGATAACATCAAAAATTACTTCATTCTGTTCAGGCCGAGAGATATTGTAAGCGGTGATTTTTACTGGATGACAAAAAAAGAAGACAGACTCTATGTCGTGGCTGCCGACTGTACAGGACATGGTGTCCCGGGAGCTTTCATGAGCCTCCTTGGAATGTCCTTCCTCGATGAAATAATAGACAAGGAATCAGCTCCGCGGGCCGATTTCATACTGAACCAGCTGCGACAACATGTAACTGAGTCGCTAAAGCAGGTTGGCGGCGAAGATGAAGCCAAAGATGGTATGGATATTGCTCTTCTGGTTATTGATTTTGAAAAACAACGGGTAGAGTTCTCGGGGGCATATAATCCCTGCTTCAGGGTAAGAAGATTGTCGGATGCCGAGGCAGGGAAATACTCTGAGAAGTATACTGAAACCACAGATGGTGCAATGACCAACGGGAAATATATACTGGAAACCATTTATGCCAGTAAGATGCCCATAGGCATTTCTGCGCGAATGAATGAAAATTTTATTTTCTTTGACTGGAAACTGGAGAAGGGAATATCATATTATCTTTTCTCTGACGGATACATCGACCAGTTCGGTGGACCTAATGGAAGAAAATTCATGAAGAAGAATTTTAAGAGACTTCTTCTTGACATACAGGATTATCCCATGAGCAAACAAAAGGAACTGCTCGAGAAGAACCTGCAGGAATGGATGGGAACATCTCCCCAGATTGACGATATACTAGTTATGGGTATAAGAACAGAGTAAGAAATTGCAGACAGAAAATGCTGGCGATGTTGAAGAAGTATAAAGTATCAGGGAGAATATTATTTTTATTATTTTTCACTGCCATGGTATTAACATCTTTTTCTCAAAAGCCTCCTGCTTACGATGTTATAAAAACATCGGCAGGAAACCTTGAAATGCACTTCATCGGGCATGGATCCCTTATGTTCGATCTCGATGGTTTTATCATTCATGTAGACCCTGTCAGCAGTATGGGCAGCTACGAAAACAAACCATCTGCCGACCTTATCCTCGTCACTCACGAACATTATGATCATCTCGATCCTGACCTGATCGAAAAATTGCGAAAGGAAAATACCCTTCTCTTTACTAACGGGAACACGGCCAAAACCATAAAATGGGCACAGGCAATGACAGCAGGAGACCATAAAACTGCCGGAATAGTTGGCGTTGAAGCAGTTCCTGCCTATAATATCCTGCACATGAGGGCCCAGGGACAGCCATATCATCCTAAGGGCGTCGGAATAGGCTTCATCCTGACCATGGGAGATAAAAGGATCTATGTTGCAGGCGACACAGAGAACACCCCTGAAATGAAAGCTCTGAAAAACATCGACGTTGCATTCCTTCCAATGAACCTTCCATATACCATGACACCTGAAATGGTGGCGGATGCGGCCAGGGCATTCAGACCACGGATATTATACCCTTATCATTTCAGTGAGACAAATACAGATAAAATTGTGGAATTGTTGAAAGACAGCAATATTGAAGTACGGATAAGAAATTTAAAATGAGAGAAATATGAAGAAAGAGATTTCACGCAGAGGATTCCTGAAAACAGGAATAGCCGGGGCAGGTATTGTAGCTGTTACTCCCTCGGTTTTAACAGCAGCATCAACGAAGCAGGAAAACAACATCATCTACCGCACTCTGGGAAAGACAGGTCTTAAAGTGCCTGTCATCAGCTTTGGAGTGATGAGATCCGACAATCCGGGTCTTATAACTGCTGCACTCGATAAAGGCATAACATTCTACGATACGGCACACGGATACCAGGGAGGCAACAACGAAACTATGCTTGGAAACGTATTCAAGAATGTTAAAAGAGACTCCTTCCTTATTGCAACCAAGGTGAAATCTGTTACGGAAAGGGACGGAAGACCAAATGACCAGACCTCTCCGGAAAAATTTCTGGAAATGTTCAAATTAAGTCTTTCACGACTTCAGATGGATTATGTCGACATACTCTACGTTCATGATGTAAGTAATCCGGAATTGCTTGAATATAAGCCTCTTATAAATGAAGTGATAAAACTTAAGAAAGAAGGCAAAGCAAGGTTCATAGGCTTCACCACTCACAGGAACGAGCCTCAGGTTATTAATGCCGCCAATCCGGATATCTGGGATGTTATTCTTACACAATATAACTACAGGCTGGCATTTATAGATGAGCTGAAGGCTGCCGTTAAGAAAGCT
>JAFGXX010000146.1 GCA_016936435.1 Bacteroidales bacterium | reverse complement strand
ATGATCCTTAAATTCATCTCCACGGAATTCTTCTTCCCTGAGCTTGTGTTTCTGGATCATCGTACCCATTGCACCATCGAGTACAACTATCTTACGCTTTACTGACTCTTCAAGTGAAGATTTCATGGTCAGATAATTTTTCTTCCTGTATTAACAATGAAAACATTCATTGAGCGAAGTTGTTCCTGTATTTCATAAAGTTTCCTGAGGCTTACAATCCCGATTACATATTTATCAGTTTTCCCGCTGAAGTACTCCGAAACCTCTTCAAAATTAAATAATTCCCTGTCTCTTTCATCGGAATAGCGGAGATAGATCTCGATTTTATGGTTTCTGGTATAATTCTGAACTGTTCCCTGCTGGTATTTTTTATATTCATATTTATACCCGTAGGAATTGGCTGAGATGTCAGAAAGAACGGCACTTCCTGTCGCATGACCTCCGGCACCCTTGCCCGAGAAGAACTGCTTATCGGCAAATGCAGCTTCAGTAATAACACCATTATACTCATAATCAACATTATAAAGATATTTGTCGGGAGAGATGAAACGCGGGAGGACAAAGCTGGTAATAGTATTTTCATTTGTTTTTCCGACGTATGGGACTAGTTTAATCTTGAAACCCTTTTCTTTGGCATAACGAATATCAAATTTTGAGATATTCCTGATGCCGTAATGAAAAACCTCGTCAGGCTTAAGAAATAATCCGTAAGCATGTCCGGTTATGATGCAGAGCTTGAATTTTGCATCCCAGCCATCCACATCAAGGGTGGGGTCAGACTCGGCAAACCCTTTTTCCCTGGCCTGGCCGAGGGCTATATCGTAATCGATACCATGATTATGCATGAGTGTAAGAACATAATTGGTTGTTCCGTTCAGAATGCCCCGCAGAGAGTAAAGCAGTTCATTATCATAATATTCTTCAAGGTTCCTGATAATGGGTATGCTGGCCCCTGCCGAGGCTTCATACAAGAGCGATACTTTATGCTTATCCTGAAGATCGACGAGCTTCTCGAAATGGTTGGCTATCATCACCTTATTGGCCGAGACGACATTTTTGCCGTTTTTCATTGCCCTGGTTACAATTTCGAAAGCTGCGTCGGCATCATCGATAAGTTCAACCACAAGGTTTATCGACGGATCATTCAGGATATCTTCTTTATCGAAGGTGAAATAATTCATCGGAAGTCTTCTCTGTTTGGTCCGGTCCTTTACACATATCCTGACTATGTCGGCTTTAAAACCTTTGCTGCTGTTCAGAACGTCGTGCAGGCCCTGGCCTACACAGCCATAACCGAACATTCCTATTCTAAGTAATTCTCTTGTCATCTTTTTCTAATTTGAAGTTTTTCTCCAGAAATCTTTTATCACTTCTGTTACAATACTTGTTTCGATAAGGAAACCGTCGTGTCCGTAAGAAGAATCGATTTCAACATATTCAGCACCATTGGTATGAGTTGTAATAAATTTCTGGTCGTCGGTGGGAAAGAGAAGGTCGGATCTGATACCCACGCACAATACTTTTGCCCTGATGCCTTTAAGGGCATTTTCAACACCTCCGCGTCCTCTTCCTATGTTATGCGTATCGGAAAGGCATGTAAGGCACCAATATGAATAAGGATTGAATCTCTTAACCAGTTTTTCACCCTGGTATGCCTGGTATGAAGCTGCTTTAAAGCCTGTAAGCTTTTCATCATCTTCTTCTCTCTGAGTCTGGTTATAGGCATTCATGGTCCGGTAACTTAACAGTGCAATCGACCGTGCAGCTTTCAGTCCTTTTTTCCCTCCGTCGGGATGGCCGTCGGTAAATGTCTGATCTGCCTGCATGGCCAGTCGCATCGTCTCGCTGAAAGCAAGAGCCCAGGGTGTCTGCTTCGCTCCCGAGGCAAGCACAACGAGTCTTTTGATCAGATCGGGGAACATGATGCTGTATTCAAGTGCCTGGTAACCTCCTATTGAAGCTCCGATGATTGTATGGATACTTCTGATCCCCAGATGTTTCCTGAGAATTTCATGCACATTCACAAGATCGCGGACCGTGATAAGGGGGAAATCATTAAGCCATTGCCGTCCGGTTTCGGGATTCACCGAAGCAGGACCTGTGGTTCCGTAACACGATCCAAGAACGTTGGCGCACACGATGAAGTATTTTTGCGGATCGAAAAGAAGACTTTCTCCAAGCATTCCGGGCCACCACGATTCAACATCTGAATTCGCCGTCAGCGCATGGCATATCCATACTACATTATCGGCATTCTCATTCAGGGTTCCCCATGTATTATACGCGATATCAAGCCCTGTTATCGCTGCTCCTGTCTCTGTAATAAAACTTTCTTTATGATGTAGTTTCTTCATATTATCTGTCTGAATGCCTGTTCGAAATCGTAAATAATATCGTCAATATGCTCCAGTCCCACTGATACACGGAACAGTCCGGGTTCCACACCTGCCGCCAGCTGCTCGCCTTCCGAAAGCTGGGCATGAGTTGTAGTGGAAGGCTGAATGATAAGAGTTTTGGCATCGCCCACATTTGCCAGGTGGCTTACCAGTTCGAGATGCTCAACCAGCCTTGTTGCTTTTGCTTTTGGGGCTCTCAGAACAAAGCTGAGCACTCCTCCGGAACCTTTAGGCAGGTATTTCTGTGCCATCAGATTATCAGGATTTCCAGGCAGTCCGGGGTAGTTTACCTTCTCAACGCACTTCTGGTCCTGAAGCCAACCGGCAAGAGACTGCGCGTTCTGAACATGTCTTTCCATCCTGAGCGAAAGCGTCTCAAGGCCCTGCAACAGCAGGAACGAGTTAAAAGGACTTATAGCCGGGCCTATGTCTCTCAGTCCTTCAACACGCGCTTTCATAATGAAAGCAATATTGCCGTGGGCCGAGTTCTCAGAGAAGTTTTCTCCGAATACAAGTCCATGGTATCCTTCTGAAGGTTCCGTGAAAACCTGAAATTTACCGTTCTGCCAGTTGAAATTCCCTCCGTCGACGATCACTCCTCCAATGCTTGTACCATGACCGCCTATCCATTTTGTCGCTGATTCGACGACAATGTTTGCACCGAAATCAATAGGCCGGCAGAGGTAACCGCAGGCTCCGAATGTGTTATCAACGATAAAAGGAATACCATATTTTTCAGCCAGCTT
>JAFGXX010000145.1 GCA_016936435.1 Bacteroidales bacterium | reverse complement strand
CTCTTTGCATAAAGACGTACTTTGACTTTGTCGCCGTGAAGAGCCGTCCGCAGGTTATTCGCCGAAATGAAGATATCATCTTCAAGCTCAGGTGAAGTTATGAAACCATAGCCCATCCTTGTCATGTCGACGGTTCCCGTTACATAGCCTGGTACGGCCGCTCCCCGGCTGAATTTTCCGTTATATATCTCCTTTATCCTTCCCTTGGCTGCAAGATCATTAAGAACATCCAGAACCATCTGCCTTTCAGACATATCTGTGATGTTAAGCCTCTTTGATAATTGTTTGTAATTAAAACCCTGACCCGGATTTCCTGAAAGAATAATCTCTATCTGTTGGGCTACCAATTCTCTCGACAAACCCGATCTCTTCCCTTTCTTTCCTTTCTTTCTGCTCATTCTTCAGATTTTTGCGAAGGTACGAAAATGATGGTGAAATGTAGTATATTTGGTCAAATGACAGGACCTGATGACATACTATGCCGCTCAGAATCGGTTGTTACAAAAAAGACCGGGAATGAATATGTGCTCGTTCCGGTAGTCAATAACATTGCCGATATGGACAGTGTATATACCCTCAACGAAACAGGAGCTTTTCTTTGGGAACATATCGACGGAAAAAGAACTGTTAAGGAACTAATACGGGCTGTGGTCGAAGAGTATAATACCGATACGGCAACAGCAACAGAAGACCTGATGGCATTTATTGAAGAAATGAAACGCTTCCTCATAATAAAATAGAAATTATCCTTTACCGTTGAAAGCATTCAGCGTAAGTATTGCCAACTATTCAGTCAGGTTCGAATGTGAGTCTGAAAAACCGGTCCTTAATCCCGGAAAGAGATTCAGCAGATTTCTGTCCTCTTCCCGCCTTCCTGATATTATCATAAAAGTCACTCCGGGAAAATACATGTTGCCGGCCACCAGTGTCAAAGTCTTTGATGCCCCCTAT
This sequence comes from Bacteroidales bacterium, assembly GCA_016936435.1. Lineage (GTDB taxonomy): Bacteria > Bacteroidota > Bacteroidia > Bacteroidales > VadinHA17 > LD21. Next base: position 5,184 of record JAFGXX010000145.1, on the reverse strand, counting down.
GTTGAGGAAATAAACGGATCGAGGATGAAAAAAAGTGACAATTTCTGGAGTATTCATAAACACGACCAGGATCTGTTCATAAAAACCAGCTTGCCTTTTTCAAATTCAGGAGGTGATGCAATCCTGAGATTCAGTCTTTCAGACAGGAACTGGCAGTTATGGATCGACAGGCCCGGCGAAGAAGCCGACCCCCTGGAGTACCCGCTTGATGGCCTCATTCTTTATTATCTCAGCGCCATCAAAGGCGATATTCTGATCCATGCTTCCGGAGTCAGCATCGCGGAAAAAGGGTTTCTCTTCAGCGGAATATCAGGGAAAGGAAAGTCAACAATGGCGAGACTGTGGAAAGAAGCCGGAGCAAAGGTCATTAACGACGACCGCCTGATAATCGGAAATACGAAACAGGGATTCCGGATCTTCAACACCCCTGTTTATGATTATGAAGAACCCGCGGAAGCGCCTGTCAATAAGATCTTCCTGATAAGCCATGGATCCGTGAACGTAATGAAGCAGTTATCGGGAGCCCGGGCTGTAAGCAGCTTAATGTCAAATTGTATTCAACATTCCTGGAACAAAGATCTCATTGAAAAATTAATGGACAGTGCATCGGATGTTTGCAGATCGGTCCCGGTTTATGACCTTGCGTTTCGTCCCGATAATTCTGTTATTGAAGAAATCCTTAATAATGACTGAGGCGAGAGAACACATTTCAATTGTAAGGGAGACCGGGTTTTCCCTGCTTTCGGAGGGGAAAACGCTGAAGATCAGGGCCGAAGGCTACAGCATGTACCCGTCTGTAAAACCGGGGTCTGTAATTTATATAGAAGCTCCCGGGCAAGATTATATGCCACTGCGAGGTGAGATAATCGCATGGAAACGCCAGACGGGATTTGTTGTTCACAGGGTGATCCGGATAATTGACAGGCCTGATTCAAAAGAGCTGGTGACCCGCGGCGACAGCTGCAGGTACGAGGACCAGCCTGTTGAAATGGGAAAGCTGGCAGGAAAAGTTGTGAGGATAGAAACTCCGTCAGGAACAAAGGTGGCTGAAGGCCGGGAACTGATCACCAAACCTTTGTATCTTTATAACAGATTACTGGTTTGGTTTATCTTGCGTTTTAAGAAAGTGAAGAACCTTATTGGCGGTTAATGTAATTTATTCCAGTCCTTTAGTGTTTCAGAGACGGGTATACCACGGAGTACATTATATTTGACCGCAAAGTAAATAAACCTCTGATCCGGGAACCCGACAGGAAATATGTTGTAAGCTTAATGAAGTCAAAATTCAAATATCTCCGCGAATCCGTAAAGCTTGTATGGCTTTCAGCACCTTCCTGGACACTGGCTAACATAATAACGGCTTTTCTTCGAAGTATACTTCCCCTGCTTCTGATCTGGCTTATCAAGGAGGTGATAGATGCCATTACTGAAGCATCTGCATCCTCATCAGGAAACATTTACGACATATTGTGGCTTCTTATTGCCCTGGTTATAGTCTGGTTTTTCGATGAGGTTGCTTCTGACCTGGGTAATTATATAAGGAAAAAACAATCGGTTAAACTGGAAGCTTACATGTACGGGCTTCTCCACGAAAAAGCCATAAAGCTTGATCTTATTTTCTTTGAACAGCCGGAATATTTCGATTCCCTTTCGAGAGCTACCCGCGAAGCGCCATGGAGGCCAAACAGTATTCTGAGCAACCTCCTGGCATTACTCCGCAGCCTGATATCGCTCGCAGTAATGGCAGGGGTGCTCGTCTTCCTTCACTGGACGATAGCTCTTCTTCTTCTTGCTGTTAACATACCTGCAGTGTGGTTGCGGATCCATTATGCAGATATCCTGTATAATTTCCGAAGGGAACAAACGCCCGAGGAAAGAAAAGCGGCATACTTTAACTGGCTTCTGACAGGAGGAAGGCCATCAAGGGAACTCAGGCTCTTCGGGCTGGGTAATTATTTCATTTCCCTGTTCAGGAAATCATTCCTTAAAACTAAGGATGAAGAACTGCTGATTGTCAGAAGAAGGACCAGGATTGAAATGGTTTCCGGCTTTGTTAAATCCGTTGCGGTCCTTATCACACTCATTGTGGTGGGGAGCGAAACAATCAATGGAACACTAACTCTTGGACAGATGGCTATGTTCCTTCTCGCTTTCAGACAGGGTATGGTCGCTATTAAGGAACTTCTGGGGTCAGTATCAGGTCTTTATGAAGATTCTCTTTTCATATCCGACACCTTTGAATTCCTCGGTATCAAAGAAAAAATTGTGGCGGCAGCTCCCATAACAGACCTTAAAGCCTTTAATGAGAGTATCAGCGCTGAAAATATATCTTTCAGCTACCCCGCCAATAATACAAAAGCTGTCGATGGTTTATCATTCAAAATAAAAAAAGGTGAAATAATTGCACTGGTTGGACCTAACGGAGCAGGAAAAAGCACTCTGGCAAAACTACTGACACGACTTTATGATCCCGATTCCGGGACTTTATATATGGATGGACTGGATATAAGACATTTCGATCCCGGGGAATACAGGAAACTGTTCTCAGTCATCTTTCAGGATTTTATGCTTTACAACCTCTCCGCGGGGGAGAATATCCGGCTTGGCAGCATAGAATCGGCGGATGCTGAAGAAAAGATCAGAGCTTCAGCTTCCGTTTCCGGCATCGACGAGCTCATAAAAAAGCTTCCCAAAGGTTATTCAACGGTAATAGGAAACCTGTTTGACGACAGCAGGGATTTAAGCTGGGGCGAATGGCAGAAGATAGCGCTGGCCAGGGCGCTTTTCAGGGAGGCCCCGGTTCTCATCCTCGATGAACCTTCCAGCGCCCTTGATGCCGACACCGAATATGAGATCTTCAGCAGATTCAGGGAAATAGTGCGCGGCAGAACTTCAATACTGATAAGTCACAGGTTTACAAATGTAAGCCTTGCCGACAGGATTATTGTCCTCGACAGGGGTAAAATTGTTGAAACCGGTAGTCATGATGAACTGATGCATAAGAAAGGTCTTTATTATAATATGTTCACAAAACAGACCGGCAGATTTCTTAATGAAGAACAAATTTGATATTAAAGATGAAGAGATCTTTCTTCTGGGTTTGTGCCGGCTTACATTCGGTACTGAACTCAGGGTGATGCTCCTTGCGCTGGCGGAGACAATAACCGACTGGTCATATTTTACTGAACTGGCGAATAAGCATGGGGTTGAAGCACTTGTATATCATAACCTCGAAAAGCTTGACTTCCTGAAGTATCTTCCTACTGAACAGGCTGGCCGGCTGCGGAATGCGCTGATGGTTAATATTAGCAGGAACACAGCCAAAATAAGATCCCTGAAAGAGGTTATGGATCTTCTCAAAGAGGAGAAAATCAAGGTCGTCCTTCTTAAAGGGATGGCGCTCGAACTGACTGTTTATGGTAACTGCGGGCTCCGCCAGATGACCGATGTGGATGTACTTGCCACACGCAGCGGATCAGCCGTAGCAAGAAAGCTGCTGATGCAGAACGGTTTTAAATCGTACCCGGTCAAATCTCATCTTCATATTCCTATTCTTGCCGACATAGGTAAACACCTGCCCACGCTTGAAAAAGATGGTTTCGCCATTGAATTTCACCATGATCTTTTTGGAAGCAAAGAATATATGTTCACGGATTTGTTGTTTGATACAAGCACATTATGTGAAGCAGGTATATCAGAAGTCTTTGTACCACAACCCCGGATATTCTTTCTCTATCTTGTCCGCCACCTATATCTGCATGAAAGGAACAATGAATCCCAGTTACGGCTTTATGCCGATCTGGTGGTTATGATAGAGAAATACGGAAATGAGATCATTAATATTGATCTTCTGTCGCGCGCAATGAAAGCCCGCATGGGTGATATCCTTGCATGGAAGCTGGAGCCTCTCAGAGACCTGTGGGGAATTTCATTTCCCGGCTGGCTGAACAGTTACATCGACAAATGTTACGACCCTGCATCTGTAAATAAGTTTATTCTCTTTCTGAAAAGCCCCAAAGGTAATCCTCAGCCCGACAGGGCAAAGACATACCGCAGGACTGTGAGGGAGATACCCGGAATTCACAGGAAGATCCTCTTCATTCTTGGTGATCTTTTCCCGACAATAAATTTCATGAAAAAAAGGTACAACTGCAGGAATTACCTGCAGGCATTTTTTTATTATCCTCTCAGGCTGGGGAAACTCTGGTACCTGATAAAATTCTGAAATTACCTGATAACTACATTAAGAAGTGATGTGATCAGGCGTAATGAGGGTCTGAAATTTGTTTTTCCGGGATTTTTTTGCTATCTTAATACTTATATACCCCTGGTAAAAGACCATCAGGATATATAGAGCAGCATTGCAATGGTCATTATGAGCATCAGCAATGCTTCAATCAGAAATTGTGTGAATGCTGCAGGACTGAGTTTCTTTTTCACTGCCGTGACCATTGCTGACTGGATCAGCACCCAGGCCACTCCGACCCACAGAAAGGTATTTGACAAAGGCCAGCCTGCCGATGTAAATGTCCAGGACATGACGACACTGGCATAGAGGTATCCCATCAGGAACAGAAGAAGAGGATGACCGTCAGGATAGTAGCCTCTGAAGATATACCACCCGAGGATGAGATATATTACCGTTACAAGAAGTAACAGGTAAGTAAAAAGTCTGTTGCCCTGGTTAAGAAAGCCAAAGAAGGCGGCTACTATTCCCGTAAGGAACAGCAGGGTACAGATTATCGAAAGAGTTTTTTGATTTTTCATTTCTCCTGATGAAAGTCCGGGGATTTATTTTTTGGTAAAGACCCTGTCGTATTTTTCGAGCCATATTCTGTAGTATCCTCCCGTGATGACAAGAGAGTCGGTGGGATCGGAAATATTTCTTACCCGGCAATGAAAATCTCCGAGTACATCTCCCATTTCCTGCCCGAGGATCCGGAATTCCCCTGCAACAGCCTGGTATGTTTTTGAAATGCCGCCGGCCAGTTCCACAGTGAACCTTGCATCAAATTCGGGGTAGGGGAAGATGGTTTTTGCGAAAGAAGTGTCGTAGGCCTGAAGATAAAGAGAACTCTGTCCAAGGTTATAGATGTGCCAGTCGAGTCCCTGCCGTTCGGTTCCTGTATAATCGGTATAGCGGTAAGCATAACCTTTAAAGGTATATAGTTTACCGCCTATGTT
>JAFGXX010000144.1 GCA_016936435.1 Bacteroidales bacterium | reverse complement strand
TGGTTTGGGATGAAATTCCCCGAAATATCCCTGCCGGGGATCTCCTGAGGATTCTTGTCGATGATTACAGCCTGGTAATTAATACCCTGCGTCTGGCCGATTAGTCTGATGAAACCAAAAACAAAAAAAACGGCAAAGATCAGCTTCTTCATGATATGATGTATTCTTTTCATTGTTATCGGATTGTTTTACAGGTCAGTTCCTTCTGTGGCTTATGTCGAGGGCGAAGCCGAGGCTTATTGTGTGAGACATTATGTTCAGCTTTTCCTGTCCGTCATAATTGCCGAAAAGCAGACTTCTTCCAAACGTGTAGCGGGAGAAGACAATATAATTTCTTGTCAGATAGTAATTGACGCTTACTCCTCCCTTTACGAAGAAAAAAGGTTTATCGAATTCTTCTTCTCCCGACAGATCATATACCTGGCTGTTAAGTTTCTGTTTGCCTGCGATCAGTAATTCCGGTGCAAGCGCAGCCCTGACAGTTACAGAAAAGCCTTCACGGTCTATGTTTATCATCCTCGGTTTAAAGAATTCATAGCTGCCTCCCAGCGTCAGGCCGAGACATGAAACGTCCCATTCCGAAAAATTTCCGATTTCCGGATCGCTGGCTGTTGCACCATATTTGTTATTGCTTAGCTCAAGGAACACCATCCAGGGAGATTTCATCACCGGCATCGCAGCGCCAATCCCGAAACCGTTCCGGTTCGTGCCTTTGAGATCGGTGAGCCTGTCGCCGTCAGAGTTCCTGTAGTTGAATGACGAAATGACCATGCCGGTTTCAAGGTAGAATTGCTGACCGGCTGCATTTGAAACAAATGCAACCAACAATACACAGAAGAGAATATTTTTCATGATAAAAAGGGGAATTATTAAAGCTTGATGATCCTGGAGTGAAAACTATTTTTGTAGCTGTTCACTCTTATTATATAGGTAGATGGAGCAAGAAAAGAAAGATCCGGTTCAACGCGGTTCGTTCCTGAATATTTACGGAACCAGACTATTCTGCCTTCAGGATCATAGATGGTGACAAAATAGACAGCATCAGGGGTTTCGGATAAAGAAATTGTTATTGAGGTGCGAAAGGGATTCGGAAAAATATCTGCCTGAAGCGAATCGCCGTTCAGAACAGGGTAATGACCCGGCAAAGGCTGAATAATTCCCTGCCTCAGCAGGTATTTATTATTTTGTGTAATTCCCGTAACTGATCTTTGCCCTACAGATTGCTGGTAAAAATATTGCCGGTTGCCTGTATTAATGATTCCTGACGATCCGGCTATAACCATTGCCGACCTCAATCTGACAGCATCCTGGGCTGATAGCGGAAACATCGTAAAAACCAGCCCGAAAGCGATAATCAATACTTTTGAATATGTCCGTTTAACTGGCAGATCATGAATGAGATCATGGAAGAATGACATTTTAAGGGCAGGATGTGTTTAAATCTGATAAATACTACCCAATTTTTACGGGTTATGTGAAATTCTATCAAATTTACACCGAAATAAGACACGATCAAAATAAATGATAGTCCTCGCACAATGAAGTTTCTTTTATTGCTTTGTTTTGTTTGTGCAATTAGATTAGTTTTATACATCAAAGCTGTTATAAAATGAAAAGAAACATAATAAGCCCGGTGATCCTGCTTATCTGTTGCGGGATAATGAATCTCAATGCCCAGAAGAAAGTCTTCACGGCTTCGGATTACCTTAACAGGGACCTCTCGCCGGAATCGATAAACGGACTTTCCTGGCGGGGAGGAACCGATGCATTTACATATATTGAGAATAATTCCCTGATACAAAAGCAGGCTTCTGCCCCCGACGTGGCCGACACCATTCTTTCTCTTGACAAGCTGAATTCGCTGCTCAGGAGCCAGCGACAAAATGAGCTAAGGCAGTTTCCTTCCATAAGCTGGATGGATGAAGACCGCTTATGGTTCAGGGACAGATCTGTTATATACAGGTACGATTTCAGGAACGGTTCCCTGACACGTGTAAATGAATACGACAGCAGGGGCAACAACGTGACGATAGACGGATGCAGGCTGAATGCAGCCTATACCATCGAAAACAACCTTTATATTGCATGTGGCGAAAACACCGTCAGTGTCACAGATGAAAGGAATGCAGATATTGTTTATGGGCATGTTCCTTCCCGGAATGAATTCGGTATAAACGCAGGAATGTACTGGTCCCCCGACGGCGATCTCCTGGCTTTCTATAAAACCGACCAGACAGAAGTGACTGATTATCCGCTTGTAAATATATTTGATCGCATAGCAAAAACAGCACCTGATAAATATCCGATGGCCGGCATGAAAAGCCAGAAAGTCGCACTGGGTATCTTCAATACTCTTCAGAATGAGATAGTATGGCTTCAGACGCCGGGATCCGAAAACCAGTATATAACATCGGTTACCTGGGATCCTTCGTCGGAATTCATCTATGCCGGCATATTGAACCGTGATCAGGATCATCTGATGGTCAACAAATATGATGTTCATAGCGGGAAACTTATTAAGACTCTTTTTGAAGAGAAAGATGACAGGTATGTGGAGCCTCAGCACGGACTGCATTTCCTTGGAGACGGTGCTTCACAATTTATCTGGCAGAGCAGGCGCGACGGCTGGAATCATCTGTACCTCTACGATAAGGAAGGGAACCTTGTAAAACAACTGACCCGGGGAGAGTGGGAAGTGACTAATTATCTTGGAACAGACCCGGGAAGGACTGCAGTATGGTATGAATCTACAATGGCAGGTCCGCTTGAAAGGCATCTGTGTATGACGGAAATTAAATCAGGCAAGAACCGTCAGATAACATCCGGGGAAGGAGTCCACGGCATAAGGGCTTCTGTCAGCAGGAATTATTTTATCGATGTATTCAGCGGTCTGCAGATGGCCCGGGCTTATTATCTTATCGACAAAAAAGGAGAAGTAATTTCAGTCCTTAAGGAAGATGCCGATCCCTACAGTGATTACCTGAAGGGAGAAATGTCAATTTTCTCAATAAAGGCCGATGACGGGAAAACAGATCTCTGGTGCCGGCTGATTAAACCGGTCGGTTTTGATGCTTCGAAAAAATATCCTGTACTTGTGTATGTTTACGGAGGGCCTCATGCACAGATGATTACCAGGTCGTGGACAGGCGGGGCCGGGTTTTTCCTGAACTACATGGCTCAGCAGGGCTTTGTGGTTTTCACCCTCGACAACAGGGGTTCGGCAAACAGGGGCTTTGAATTTGAAAGCATCATTCACCGGCAGCTGGGAGAGACGGAAATTGCTGATCAGATGGCAGGAGTGAAGTATCTTAAGACACTCCCTTATGTCGATGCTGAAAAAATAGGTGTTGACGGCTGGAGCTATGGCGGATTTATGTCACTGTCGCTGATGCTCCGTAATCCGGGTGTCTTCAGGGCAGCATGTGCCGGGGGGCCTGTAACCGACTGGAAATGGTACGAGGTGATGTATGGAGAAAGATATATGGATACGCCAATGAAAAACCCGGAAGGTTATGCAAAGGCAGCGCTGTTGAATTATGCAAAAAACCTTGAGGGAGATTTAATGATCATTCACGGCACCAACGATAATACAGTTGTATGGCAGAACAGCCTTGCACTGATGGATGAACTTATAAAGCAGGGAAAGCAATTCGATTATTTTGTCTACCCGGGAGCAGCTCACAACATGGTTGGCAGGGCCAGGGTACATCTCTTTGAAAAGATATCCGGATTTTTCAATGAGAACCTTAAATAGAGATCCTGTAGGGTTTTTATATTTTGTCATCCGGAAACTTCATCCGGGGAGATCCTCGATCTGATGTTTCTGAATGATTCCTTCATCCTGTGCAGTATCCTCTTGCCGTGGCTTATCTTTTCGATCTCTATGAATTCATTAAGAACCTGTGAGAATTCAGGAGTTCTAAGATATCCAAACGACTTATGAGGATTTCGTTCTCCGTTGAAAACGTATTTATTTGTTACAAGCAAGTCGACAGGTCTGACACCATGTTCATTTTCAGGGAATTGTTCTGAGATACGGTAATTAAAGGCGACCTTGTCAAGTATATCCGAAAAATTATACCATTTACCAGTTATTCCCGGAGGGGTCCTGACAGCTTGCAGCAGCCCTGCTTTTTTACGATGTTCTGCTGCTATCTTACTGATAACTACTGGTAGTCCGAGCGGTGATCCGATGGTTATAAATGTGTTGATCTTAATATCAGGAACAAGGAAAGTAAGTACGTCGAAGGCAATTATTGAACCCATGGAATGACCAATAAGCATGATGTTGTCATTCTGGTGTGCTCTCAGCTTTAAAGCAAGTCTTTCCCTGATCAGAGCCCCTATATTGCATTCTTTTCCGGCCGCGGTCATCATGCAGTCAGAATAATAAACTTCAAGATCCCTGAAATAACGATTTATAATGGCATCGGATATAAACGAATAATTAAGGCTCAGATCTTCATTCAGGAAAATCCTATTCATCTGCCTGCCGAGATAATCGACAACTTTTTTCCGGATTGAATAATCCTCAACAGGGAAAACCTCAGGCGCTTCTGTATAGGGTTCCTCGATAAATAATTCATTTTCACGATCTTTTATTGCCGGATCGAGTGGTTGCGGATGAATGATGTCGGACCAGTACACAAGATTGAATGGCGGCATGTATCTTTTATAATTGCCGTTTTTCAGTCCTTCTTTCATGGCACGTATCCACCATTGCTCAAGCAGGTCTGCCGGAGGCTTGTTGCCGAGTCCGTGAATTCCGATAATAACATTAGCCATTACTTGGCGGATTCTGATAATTCGTACGGATCAAATTTATAATATTCTTTTTATATTGCAGTTTACGGTTATTACCTCCGGGGGGCTACGGAAGATGCCCCGGATAATTTATTTTAGCTTTTCAATGATGATCACAAGGAGAGATTTTCTAAACAGATCACTTGCAGGAAGTGTAAGTCTGGTAACAATTCCATTTTTTAAAATGGTTTCCGGGGAAAGGAAAGCTGGCAGAAGACTATCCTTCAGGCAGGATCTTAATATTCCCGCCAGGCTCTATGACGGCAAATCATGCTGGTGCCATCCTAGAGCCGGGATAATACCTGCACGACGAAAAAATGATGTCGCGCGGGTGGTGATGACAATGAACATTCTCGATCTTGCCGGGAGCGACGTATTCAGGGCTATGTACGGGCTTCATACTGAAGACTTTGGAAACAACTGGAGTATTCCCGGAGAACTGTCGTCTCTTGCACCACGCATGGAGATTATTGACGGAGTCGAACGCCCCGTGGCTGTCAGTGATTTCTGGCCCCGCTGGCACAGCAGAACAGGCAGACTGCTGGGAACAGGACATACTGTTGCGTATTCTCCGCAATGGAAAGTGGTTTCACCAAGACCACGGCATACATCGTATTCTGTCTACGACCCGGATAAAAATAACTGGTCAGTCTGGAAAAAACTTGAGATGCCGGACCCAGTTAAATTCTATAACTGCGGGGCAGGCTGCACACAGCGATATGATCTTCCCGACGGAACAATATTGCTACCTGTATCATTTACTCCGCCAGGGTCAAATTCAAAAGTTACAATTTTGAAATGCTCTTTCAACGGAAAGGATATGGAATATATTGATCATGGATCAGAAATCGGGATTGATGATGGTACCCGGGGACTGGGAGAGCCGTCTGTTACAAAATTCGACGGCAGGTATTTTCTCACCATTAGGAACGACAAAATGGGCTTCGTTTCTAGAAGCTCCGACGGCCTGAATTATGAACCAATAAAACCATGGATGTTTGATGATGGTGCTGAACTCGGTAATTACAATACCCAGCAGCATTGGGTAACGCACGGTGAAGGTTTGTTCCTTGTATATACACGGAGGGGGGCAAATAATGATCACGTTTTCCGGCACCGTGCACCATTGTTCATGGCCCGGGTTGATACAGGAACTTTAAAGGTTATAAGGAGCACTGAAGTTGTGCTTGTTCCGGAAAGAGGGGCAAGACTTGGAAATTTCGGTGTTACCGATATAAGTCGCGACGAAACCTGGGTAACGGTTTCAGAATGGATGCAGCCCAAAGGATGCGACAAATACGGAAGCGACGGAAGTGTATACGTTGCACAGATTAAATGGGACAAGCCCAACAGCTTATTCAGAACATAATAATTTCAGGGCTAAGCAATGAACATCCCATAAAATTCCGTCATGGCCTTGACGGTTAAAATAATTTTTTTAGTTTTACCGGCTTTAGAAACGGGAAAATGTTGAATAAGTAAATAAATCAAACAATTATGAAGAGTAAAATGATTAAAATTACAGCTGCTGTCGTTGTTCTTACGGCGCTTTTAACCGGACATCTTAACGGACAGGGACGGAATGATGTGATTACTGCATACAATGAAGGAGCACAAGCCATCAAGACAGATGTCGGATCCGCCATTCAATCATTCGAAAAAGTTGTTACTCTTGCTGATGCGCTGGGAGAAGAAGCTGCCGACCTAAAGCAGAAGGCTGTGCAGATACTTCCCGGATTGTATGTGCGTGCTGCCTCAAACCTGTTAAGTGAAAAGAAAGCTGCTGCTGAAGTTATAAAAGCTTCAAAAACAGCTATTGCCGCCTCTGAGAAATATGGAAGCGAAATCAACAAGCAAAATGCACAGAAACTTCTGATCTCGGGTTATTATAATCTTGGAACGGGATTTTTCAGCACCAAAGAATATGATAAGGCCCTGCTGGCCTTCGACAGCCTCCTCGCAATAAATCCCGATTACATTACGGCTATATATAATAAAGCACTGGTTTACAGGGTTCAGGCCGACAATGATAATTTTGAGAAAACTATCGACCTCTTCCTTGGAAAGATGGTTGCAGGAAAAGATGATGCCAGGATTAAACAGGCTTCGACCCTTGCACTCGAATATTTCCGTGCTGCAGGTTCCCAGGCTATCCAGTCAGATAAAGTTGATGAAGCTCTTGCACTTCTTGATAAAGCTGCAAAATATGGTGAAGACAAGGACCTGTTCTATTTCTATGCCGATGCTTACAATAAAAAGACCAATTTTGACAAAGGACTTGAATTTGCGCAGAAAGGACTTGACCTTGAAACAGGCGATGCCGGGGCTAAAGCCAAATTCTACTATCAGCTTGCGGTTGCCCAGGCCGGGAAAGGCGACACGGCTGCAGCCTGTGCCTCATTCAAGAATGCCCTCTACGGACCTTTCGCCGAGGCAGCAAAAGCACAAAGGATAAACCTGAAATGTGAATAAAAAGGCGGAATTTAACTCCAATTCGTATTATTACTAAATACTGTAATCAAATACAAACTGGATGACAAAGCCCCCGGGTAAGGGGGACCTATTGTGTTTCGTCCTTTTTCGTGTTTCCTGTCCTGGTAAATTCCTTGAAATATTTCCTCAGCAGTTTCCAGTTTTTATGATTTATGGTATAGATAACCTTTGGTGCCTCAAAGCTGCCCTGGATGATCCCGGCGCTACGGAGTTCTGTAAGATGCTGGGAAACAGTCGAATCTGCCAGAGGGATCTCTTTGGATATATCATTGAAACAGCTGGGACCGGCTGCAGAAAGATGCCTTAGTATCGCAATACGGGCAGGATGGCCGAGTGCTTTTGCAAAGCGGGCTATCTTCCTGTCTTCTTCCGGATAGTTGTTCTTGTTTCTTATTTTCATGCCCTACGGTGTATGGTGTTGTTTTGAAAGTCAGTGCTTAACGTAAAAATACGATAACATTCTGTTTTGTCAATGCAAATACGAATTTTTCTGATGCTTAAATATTATATTTACATGACATCATTAATATAAATCATGAGAAAGAAATTCTATCCTTTACCGGCATTGTTTTTATTGTCCTTGTTTGTTGCAGGTAGTAACAGCCTGCTCTGCGGACAGGGCGAAAAGGTTGTAACCGGAGTAGTTTTTCACGACAGGGATGCTGACGGGCTTTTTGATAAATCAAAGGACAAAGCTCTGAAGGATGTCGCAGTATCTAACGGCAGGGAAATTGTTATTACCGACAGGCAGGGAAAGTATGAGCTGCCCCTGAAAGATAACATTGCAATATTTGTCATCAAGCCCCGTAACTGGATGGTGCCTGTTGATGAAAAACAGATACCGGGTTTTTACTATCTGTACAGCCCCGGGGGCGCCACCGGCACAAAGTACAAGGGACTTGAGCCTACAGGCAGCCTGCCAGCATCGGTCGACTTTCCTCTGTATCCGGCTGAAGAACCGGATAAAATAGACGTTCTTGTCTTTGGAGATACGCAAACACGCGACGAAAAAGAAGTTTTCTACACCGCCAGAGATGTTCTTCAGGAACTCATCGGAGCTGATTATGCCTTCGGTGTTACCCTCGGAGATGTTGCTTATGATAATCTTAACATTTATGAACATCTTACAACAACACTCTCCTCTGTCGGAATACCGATGTGGTATGTGGCAGGAAATCACGATAATGACTATACGGGCAACAATATTACCGAGGCACGCGGCACCTGGTTCAGGACATTCGGCCCGAGATATTATTCCTTCAGTCAGGGACCGGCACATTTTATAGTTCTTGACGATATAAGCTGGATCGTAGAGAGTGATACCCGTTATTACAGAACAGGACTGGGTGAGGACCAGATGGAATTCCTGCGGAACGAATTGCAACGTCTTGATAAAGATCAGCTTGTGTTCGTTCTTTCACACATACCCTATGAAGGTTCAACGGCATGGCAGGATGAAGAAGAAAAAAGAGCATTCTATGAGCTTCTTGCCGGTCATCCAAACACAGTATCAATGGCAGCACATACACACAGGCATTATCATCATTTTATTGACGCTGCCCAGGGTTGGCCGGGTAACAGCCCCCATCACATGGTAAGCGTCGGAACGGCATGCGGGGCATGGTGGACAGGAGCGCCTGATGAATTCGGAATACCTCATGCAATGATGTCGGACGGAACGCCAAACTGTTATACAATTCTTCATATCGACGGCACTGACTGGAAACTTGAATGGAGAACCCCCGGTAAGCCTGCTGATTATCAGATGCATATTGAAGCACCGGATATGATTACTTCAGCAACACCCGGCAGCATAGACGTCCTGGCCAATATATACAATGCACTGCCATCTGCTCAGGTGAAAGTTAGAATTGGTGAAAAAAGCGACTGGACTGAAATGAAAAGAGTGGTTCAGAATGATCCCGTACGGGTGGCTATAACTGCGAGAGAAAAGGAACTGGGCAAGGTTCCCTGGCGGAATCTCGGTAATCCGGCTCCTTCGGAACATATATGGCAAGCATCTTTCGATCTGAACCTTAAACCCGGAATATATGTCATTGAGGTCGAAGCCACGGATAAGTGGTGGAAATATGACGGCAAAAGACTGTTATATGTAAAATGATTTCTTTTAATTCCGTCTGCCCCTGTCTTTTTCTCAACAGCTGGATATTACGAAATTAACCGTGTACGCACGGTGGCAGAGTGTGTTCATGATCAGAGAGCAGTTACATCAGTTATGGTCCTGATCGCTTTCCTCCAGGAGATTGTATTTGATCTGCCTTGTTCTCCATCGTTCGCGGGCATATTTCTGCATGTCGGTCACCGTGTCTTTTTCATCGACTATCTCCAGCCCCAGTAGTGTTTCAATGATATCTTCCATTGTGACAATACCGTCGATTCCTCCGTATTCATCTACAACAAGTGCAATATGTTCTTTTTCCTCAAGAAGCCGTTCCCATACATCAAACAATACTTTTGTCCCCGGGATTATAACTATTTCCCTTTTAAGATCCCTGAGTCTTAATTCATGCCGGTCTTCTGCAAGTTTCTCAAAGACAGTCTGGCGGAACACATAACCGTTAATATTCTCTGTATTTTCCGAATAAACAGGGATCCTCGAAAACTTAAGATAATTCTTGTCTTTAAGGAAATCGCTGAGAAGCATGTTTTCGTCGGCGCTGGCAATTACAACCCTGGGTGTCATTATTTCAGTTACCCTGACGTTTTTAAGTCGGAGCAGATTCTGGATTATCTTATATTCCTTTTCATTGAAGAGCCCTTCATGTGCCCCTATACTGGCAAGAGCCGATATTTCTTCCCTGCTAGTAGACGGTCCTTTAAGTTTACCCGAGAATAGTTTTGTAATCAGTGCCGACAGCAAAACGAAAGGATATGTTATTATCACAGTGAGTCTCATGACATAGCTAAAAGGCGAAGCCAGGCTTCTCCAGAAGAGAGCTCCTATCGTTTTGGGGATTATCTCCGAGAAGATAAGGATCACCAGTGTAAGCACAGCGGAAACAACTCCGAACCAGGCTTCTCCGAATACTTTTGTAGCCTGGGCTCCTACTCCTGCAGCACCAACGGTATGTGCTATGGTGTTCAGAGTTAATATTGCCGAGAGAGGCTTGTCTATATTTTTTTTAAGATCAAGTAAAATCCCTGCCCAGGATTTGCCGGAATCGCGGTAAACAATTAAAAATGAATTAGGTGTAGAAAGAAGAACAGCCTCCATTATTGAGCAGAGGAAAGAAACAAAAAGAGCAAGAAAGAGATATAAAAAAAGTAATATCATGACTCGTTACAAATGTAACAATTATTCAATTGATAAAAATCCCGGACTAATAGGTCAATTATCAGGTAATTAATGATTAACTTTAGACAAATGACGACAGATTTTTTCATTAATACAATTCATTGTATGAAAAAAACAATCACATATTTCACATTAATTGTGATCACATTTGTTGTGGCAGTACTATTATCATTTTCATGCAGCAGCAACAAAGTACAGGGCAATGCCGGAATTCAGGGTAATGCTGCTGCCAGTTACCAGAAATACTGTTCGGGTTGCCACGGAGCTGCACTGGAGAAATTCCAGGAAAAGGAATGGATGAATGAAGAAGATGCTTCTTCTGTTGTAAGAAGCATAAAATATGGTATTGAAGCGATAGGGATGCCGGCATTTGAAAAGACATTCAGCGATAGTGAAATTCAGGAGCTGGCAGACTATGTGAAAAGAGGCATACCGGAAGACAGAAGTATCCTGCAACCTGCTGTCACCCCGGGTGGCGTTGTTGAATCGGAAGTCCAGGGATTTGTTGTAGATACTGTGGTGTCAGGACTGAAAGTACCCTGGGGCCTTGCTTTTCTGCCAAATGGCGACCTGTTGATATCTGAACGGTCGGGAGTTCTTTACATTTTTTCAAATGGTAAGCTTTCTGAGCCTGTTAAGGGTGTACCGCCAGTTATGGCAATAGGGCAGGGTGGTCTTCTTGATATATGCCTTCATCCCGGTTATGAAAACAACGGATGGATTTATTTTTCCTATTCATACCGAAGTGAACAAAACGGAAAAACGGTCGGGAACACAGCGATCATGAGAGCCCGTCTGAAAGGGAACACCCTTTATGACCAGGAGACAATTTACAAAGGCACACCTGAGACGGACCGTAACTATCATTTCGGGTGCAAGATAGCCTTTGACGACAAAGGGCATCTGTTTTTCGGTATCGGGGATCGGGGGCAGCATTTTGTTTTTCCGCAGAAACTTGATAATTCAAACGGGAAAATCCACCGCCTTAACGACGATGGCAGCATCCCTGCCGATAATCCTTTCGTCAACACCCCAGGAGCAATGGCTTCAATTTTCAGCTATGGCCACAGAAATCCCCAGGGAACATGCATTCATCCTTTAACCGGAGAGCTGTGGATATCAGAGCATGGTCCCAGAGGAGGTGATGAACTGAATCTTATCAAACCCGGACTAAATTACGGGTGGCCGGTTATCTCCTACGGTATTAATTACGATGGTACGGTTCTTACCCCTGATACAGAAAAGGAAGGCCTGGAACAACCCGTTTTTTACTGGATCCCTTCTATAGGCCCCTGCGGAATGACTTTTATAAGCGGGGATCGTTATAAGAACTGGAAGCATAACCTCCTGCTGGGGTCTCTGCCGCTGAAGCACCTGGAGAGAGTGGTAATGAATAACAATTCTGTCATTCACCGTGAACAGCTGCTACAGGGAATAGGCCGGGTACGAAATGTGGTAATGAGCCCCGACGGATATATATACCTCTCCATTGAGACTCCGGGGAAGATACTGAGACTGATGCCTGTTGAGTAGATCAACAGCCCCGGCACTACTTCTTACCCCATGTAAGGACAATGACCAGACCCATAAGTCCGTATATGGCTGCGCTGACAGCAATTTCGGCCACAATCGGAGTGAAGCTTCCGTAGATGGTAGTCATCGACCAGAACGACAAGTCTATTGTTGTTGTAAAAAGGGCACCAAAGACAGCTCCTGTAATAAGGCCATCAATAATGCCTCTGGTTTTCTTCCAGTAGAGTATTAGGGTAAGGAGCAGTGATCCTGCCAGATTTGACAAGATCATTGCCCACCAGATCATCTCTCCTTCTGGTCTGTTGGCACACTGGTTGGCTTCGGCTGAGAAGAAATCCATCAACAGGATCCCATAGACGAGCCAGCCGACAAAGAAATAAACGATAGCACCGAAAATAGTTCCTCTTAGAATTTTCATGATCAACAGATTTTAATTGAACATCGAAAGTAAATCTAATTTATTTAACAATCAGAACCATCAGGAGTTCATTTTTAAAATTTGAAATCATTTAAAGGCAGCAGAATATTATATTTGTGTCCGGATGTTAATGATATGCTTAAATTTCATACGAGGAAAAACGGGGATACAACAGCCGAACTTGACCCCGGCTATGGTATAATTTCAGATACGGATGACATATTGGATGTTATTGCTGAAGCCAGTTTCAGTGGTTGCAATAAGCTTATTGTTCATTCAGTTTCTCTTAACCCTGGTTTCTTTGATTTGAGAACAGGGCTTGCGGGTGATATTCTTCAGAAATTTTCCAATTACCGCATGGAGCTTGCCATTATAGGTGATTTCTCCGTATATAAAAGCAAGAGTCTTCGGGATTTCATCAGGGAAAGTAACAGAACAGGAGTCATTACTTTCAAAGAAACCCTCGAAGACGCTCTTAAAAAATAGTTCAGGTTCCTGCGAACCTTTTTATCACTTTACTGCAGGAGGGGCTGGACTATTAGTTTGTTCATAGAAATCGCATACCCCGTTTTTGTTC
This sequence comes from Bacteroidales bacterium, assembly GCA_016936435.1. Taxonomy (GTDB): domain Bacteria; phylum Bacteroidota; class Bacteroidia; order Bacteroidales; family VadinHA17; genus LD21. The sequence continues at coordinate 10,088 of JAFGXX010000144.1, read as the reverse complement.
TGATCGCTGTAGAATCTTCCTCCCGGAGCCAGTCCGCGTCCCTGTCCCGGTCCGAGGCCTCTGCCTCCGCCGTTACCGGCGCGACCCATACCCCGGCCTTGTCCGGCAGGTAATCCTCTCCGGTATGCAGGCACCTGTGTACTGCCTATACCCTGACCCTGTCCGCGGCCTCCGCGGTAATAAATACCGGGTCTTTCATAACTGTCGCATACACCATTGTTGTTCGTATCAATAAAAACACCCTGATTAACCGGAGCAGTGTTTTGCACTGCCCTGTTATTCTGAGCATTTGAGCTTAATGCAAATGCAAAGAACACCAGAAAAGAAATTAAAATCCTTGTTTTCATGATCACCTCCATTTTTTCAGAGTGGTATATTCATGTAAAAGTAATAAACATTTTTTAAATGAACAAATGTTCTTTTGTTAAAGAGACCCTCCGGGCAGTTAATCTTCCTTGCATCTCATCTTACCTGCTATTATCTCGGCAGCTTTTATGATAGGATAACCTGCAGGAGAAGCAGTAAGACATGGATGAGTACCTATCTGGGATGTAAGCAGCGAATTTACCGACATACGGTTTTGTATAGCAAGACCGATTACATTGGTAAGTTCACCGGCACTTAGTCCGCCGATAACTTCTCCGCCAATGACAACGCCTGAATAACGTGCTGCGATAAGCTTAACGAGCTGTTTGTGGGCTCCGGGAAGGTTTCCGGGATGACGGTCAACACCTTCAAAGACTGCGGTAATGGTATCAATTCCTTCAGCTTTTGCTCTTGCTTCGGTAATTCCGGCAGTTCCAAAACCTGTATCTCCCACGGCGGTTGAATAAATTGCAATCGTACCGCTGAAGGTTTTCACAACGTTGAGATTGAAAAGGTTCATGCCTGCAATACGTGCTTCTGCACAGGCTGTGGAAGCCAGCATCGTTGATACTCTTGCTCGGGTCACAAAATCGCGCTTCTGGGCACAGTCGCCTACAGCGAACACATCTTTTATGTGGGTTCTCATATATTCATCCACGGCAATGAAATTACTTTCGTCGATATAGATCCCGGCCTTCCGTGCAAGTTCAGCATTAGGTTTATATCCGACTGAAAGCAGAACGGCATCCGTCTCGAATTCTTCACCGTTTTCCAGTACCACTTTCTCAACTTTTTTATCGCCAAGAATCTCTTTTATCCCGTTGCCGGTAATGATTTTCACTCCGCGTGAAATGAGAAGTTCTTCAATTTTGGATGATAGTTCAACATCGAATGCAAGCGAAAGGATTTCAGGTAATTTTTCGACCAGCACCACTTCGTGTCCTCTCTTAACCAGTTCATCGGAAAATTCAACGCCAATGAAACCGGCTCCTATTACAACCACTCTTTTAAGAGAAGCAAGGCTGGCTTTCATGGCATCGAGATATAAAGTGTCCTTGGGTATTACAAAAACATTCTCCTTGTCGCCACCAAGCAGCCATTTGGGTTTTACGGGAGTGGAACCTGTTGCCAGGACAAGCTTTTGATACTGAATGGTCTCCCCGCTTGCAAAATCAACAGTTTTATTTGTCGTGTCAATGTTTACAGCTTCATCTATAATGGATTCAATACCTGCTTTTTCCAGCATATTGTCAACCGGCATAATGTTCTGACCTATTTTGTCCAGTGTCCCGAAAATATATGGTATTCCGCAGGGCACCATTACTTCTTTTTGTTTTTTTACAAGAATGAAGCTCTTTTCCGACCATGATGTTTTACCCGTCAGGGCGGCTACCATACCTGCCGCACTTCCTCCTATCACCAGTACATCTGTTTTTTTCATTGTTTTTTGAATGTTTGAAAATTGTTTAATTTATGTTATTGGATATCATTGAATTATATACAACCTTACTTCCTTTTTCAACTTTCAGGAACTCTGCCATTACGTCACATTTCACCATAAGCAGAAAGAAGATACGGCTGTCATTTAATGCAACAAGCCCTTCGAGATTTCCCTGTCCTTTCGATATTATCAGTGAAGCTTTGTAAAAATGACGGCGGAATTCATCACTCGATTTCTCAATCAGGGTGGATGGAGCATCATAGCCGTTTGAAATTACCTCAGCCACTTCATACATTCCTGTCTGTTCAGCATCCTCAATCGTTGCATCGTTTATCACAGGCATCCCTCTTACTGCATAGGTAAGGTTTTTATGAGCCATGGTTTTTATGAAAAGACGGTCGAAAACAATTTCTCCCGCATTATCTCCAAGATAAAGTATCGAATCTGCATTTTTAACTGCAGCCCTGAGTTGTTCGGAATGATCGATGGCAAAAGGAGCAACAAGTGATTCCTGCAGTGTCTTTTCAATGTCGAATTCGTGGTTGGCAGCGAAATCCATGATATTACCTGCAATAGACATTCTCATGGCAGTAATAAAAGGATCCTCCGACCTGTCGATAAGGGTCTGAAGTTCAGGAACCATGTCAAGAGCCTGCCTGTTGCCTTCCCTTTTTTCTGTTTTGTAGGGATCGGGATTATTGGTATAACCTTTTAAAATGGCATGCAGTTCGCGGGCGAAATCGGGCGTACACAGCTGATCGTACCTGTCACGGTACAGATTGATCATGTCAAGGGTAAAGTTATTCTTTGCCTCAACGGAAACAGGTTCTTTTTCAAGTAACTTCCCGAAAGACTTCACAAGACAGTAAAAACAACGGTAATCGGAGATCATTTTTTATGAACAATAGCTCATTACAAAGTAAGTGAACACTTGTTCATTATCCAAATCTTTTAATATTTTTTATGAAAAGAAGTGAACCCCAGGCAGAGGACAGCAAAAAAAATAACCGGATAACATAAGAACAAAATAAGTCTTTGTTATCCGGTTTCCCTGATTTGATTTTAAATTTTATAATACGATTCCCAGCCTTGTCTGGGCGGTCTGTCGGTAAGCATTGAATTGGCAAACCTGTCATTCACAATTTCTTTGGTATCGCGGTTAAAGATCAGTTTTTTATTCCGGCGCATCGCGATAATACCCAGTGAGAACACCTGTGAAAGTGGTGCGAAGATCTCAAAAGGCGAACGTGTTTTTTCCTGTCCCATACATGCTTTGAGGAAGTTAACATAATGATTGGAGGGACTTTCAGGAACCTCGGGAAGTTTAGATGACATTTCCTTTGCTTTTGCTTCAGGAATTATAAACAGGGGAGCGGAATGTGTTCCTCCCTTGAAAGTGAGATCCTTGCTGTAAATCACCTTACCTGATTGTGGTCTTCTCGGTGTTGCACGTTGCTGCTGCTGAGGAACGCCTCCGGGAGGCGGTATGGTGTTGTCGACTGTTGCTGTTACCGTATCGTAGCCTTCAGGAAGCGGAGGCAGGTTCTTCACACCGTCATACCATGTAATTTCCACCGGCGGCATATCTCCGCGGCTGGGGAAACGAAAACGCAGCGTGGTTTCGAGCGGGAAGAAAAAATCATTGAGATTTTTAATATGTAAAGGCTCAACCTCATAGGGTAGTCCGAGATCGAGAAATTCATGAATGGTGTCGAGGATGTGGGCTCCCCAGTCTCCAAGAGCACCGAGGCCGAAATCATACCAGCCTCTCCAGTTTCCGGGATGATATTTTTCGTTGAAATCATGCCATGCTGCTGTCGTGAGCCATGTGTCCCAATCCTGCTCGGTCATTCCCTGGGGCAGTGGCTGGGCTTCGGGGAATTTCTTAATGTTGGGATCGTAAGGATGCCATCTGCGGCTACCGTTCATAAAGGCAGTAACCGACGTAACATCTTTGATTATCCCTGCATTTTTCCATGCTATGAACTGAAAATACTGTTCTCCCGAATGCCCCTGGTTTCCAACCTGAGTCGCCAGTTTCGGGTTATTCAAAGCCATTCTGGCCATGATATCGGCTTCAAGGAAAGTCCGCGTCATGGGTTTTTCTACAAAAACACTCTTCCCCAGCTGCATGGCGGCCATACAGACAGGGAAATGAGCGAAATCGGGTATCGCCACCTGTACGGCGTCAATGTCTCCGGCCATCTTATCGAACATCACCCTGAAATCCCTGAAGAGTTTTGCTTTTGGAGCCAGCTTGATAATATCCTGACATCCTTTTGAATCGAGGTCAACATCACATATTGCTACGATGTTTGCCAGCCCCGAATTTATAAACTGCTTTGCATCGGATGCACCCTGGTGGGCAGCTCCTATAAGTGCAAGGTTAACCTTTCGTGCTGATCCTGCAATTGTCGATGAGGGTACGATCTCCGGCACGACAGCCTTTGCTGCCGTACTGCTGCCCAGAACAACGCCCGATGCAGCCATACCTGCTGTCCTTAGAAAATTAAGTCGTGATAACTTTTCTGCCATAATATGATTTTTTAGATATTAATTGTAAAGCCAGGATAACTATTCTATGCTTTGCGAAAATAATTATTTATGGTATACATAAAACATATCTGATAAAAAACAAGTTATAAATTCACTAATTTTAAGGTTTATAGCTGAATGAATAACTTTTAACAGGTATGGAATAAACATTTCTTTTCGCGTGTTGTAAAATAAATCTAAGTTTATTAATCAAAAGAAGGGTTTTTGTACATTCATGCTCCGGGAAATGTATGAAAATGACCACCATGGGTTATGCAGTTTTTGCCCACAGTACCTGATGCTCCCGTAAAATGGAATTTTGCGGTAATAATGTCAATGTTATATAAAAAAAATACTGTTATAAAATCAATGAAAATGAAAAAAGTTGTGATCACCAGGATCATTGTAATTCAATTTTTACTGATTTTTCCTGTAACCTTAATTAATCTGAACTGCCAGGCGGGGAAATCAGGAAATAAGTCAAAGTACAAGTTTGAAATCCCACCCGGTTTTCTTGCTGAACGCGAAGAGATACCTGAATTCTGGATCTCCACGGTCGGAGATGTATATGCTTTTCTTAAGAAGACTGTTAAGAAAGGGGAGCTCCAGGTAATAGGAAAATCTGCGGGAGGCCGGAAGCTTTATGCTGTTTTTTACGGACAGCCACGGCAGGGGAATGGAACATCAACATTTTCCGGATCGCTGGGCTTCGGAAATGTAAGGGCATATCGCGGTCCCGACCATGAGAAGCTGGTCTATCTGGGTATATCAGGAGTACATGGAGGGGAATTTGAAGGAATTGTGGGCACTGTGAACCTTATCTCCATAATTGAAACGGGAAAGGACCTCCGTGGTAAAGAATGGCCGGATATCACAGAGGCTGTTTCACGGCTCGACAGGCTGATCCTGATCCCGATAGCAAATCCCGACGGAAGAGATCGTATTCACATCAGGATGACGATATACCGCAATACCGATGCTACTGTAACAGAATATCTTAATACCGGGGGTAAGCCCGACGGTACCATTACCGGCTGGCCCCAGGTAAAGGAATTTATCCCGGCCGATTTCAGTATACCTGGTTTTCCGGGAGGCTATCCAAACGATGCAGGTGTAAATATTCAGCACGACGACTTCTTTGGCAAGCCCCAGCCGGAAACCAGGGCTCTCTTCGATCTGACAGCTCTCGAACGCCCCGATCTGATCCTCAATATGCACACCGGTGCCATATACATGCTTATGCACCGCCCCTTTGCCGAACCGGCTCTGACACCGGTATTTGACAAGCTCTTCAGCAAAGTGATGACAGCATTGGCCGTTAACGGTCTTCAGGAAACAACGGATCCACAAACAGAAGCCGATCCGAAAAGAGTGAAACAAGGTCAGTTCAATCTCGATGGAGCTCTAAATATGCATTGCGGAGCTCTGAGCGTGGTTGTAGAATCACCAAGCCATGGTTTCTCGGGAAAGAACAGAAAAGGAGAAGCTACACTACTGACACCCGACATGCTTCTGGATTCCCAGCTTATATGTCATAGAGAAGCCATGAAATTTCTTTCGGAAACAGGAGGCCGTTCAAAGTGGACACCCGGAGTAAGGAAATAATACTTCTAAATAAAATCAGCAGAACCGTTATTTAAAACTTAAACGGTCGATCTCGACTTCACCTTCACCTTTAAGTGTTATCAGAAGATGATGAACACCCGGTTTCAGCTTTTTAACCCTTGCGGAAACAGTATTCCAGCCATCACCTGCAGGGATATTAACTTCAGATATCACCGGGCTTTCAGGCTTGTCGGCACGCAGCAGCAAGGTAGCACCTGTTGAAGATGAAACAGTGATCTCCACCGACCCGGTTTTTTTCTTTCCAAAGTCAACCGAGTTATATTTTACCCACGAACCGGGAGCGTTTAATATTAATTTCCATCCTTTAAATGTATCAGTTGGGTCAAGGAATTCAGTTGAAGTTCCTTTCTCAGATATACTGCTGTACCTGTCGATCTCTATTACGCCTCGTGCATCAGAGACCCCTACGCCTCGCAAGGTGGGGATCACCTTCCGGATGCTGCCGTCATCGTTGAAAAAGAGACTGTCAATTCTTACTGACCTGTTCTTGTCGAATTTGGGAGAGAGGTCGTTATGATGATAAAAGAGATACCACTGACCCTCATATTCTATTATCGAATGATGATTGGTCCAGCATCCTGTCGGGGATTCATCCATTATAACGCCTGCAAATTTAAAAGGCCCCATGGGATTATCGCCCGTGGCATACTCGAGTCTTTCGGTCCTGTTCTGAACATGAGGATAGGTCATATAGTAGGTCCCTTTTCTCTCAAAAAGATATGGACCTTCCTTCAGTCCTTTTGCGGGCATTTCCTTTATAACGGTTACTTCCGAGTCAAGCTCCAGCATATTCTCTTTAAGTTTTGCCCCGAAGATATTTCCCTGTGACCAGTAAAGGTATGCCTGTCCGTCTTTGTCGATAAAAACATTAGGATCAATCCCGACAACACCCTTAATGGGCTCTGGTTGTCGGGTATATGGTCCTTCAGGCTTGTCGGCAACGGCAACTCCGATCCCGAAACCTCTGCCGGATCCCGGTTTGACGTTGGCCGGGAAGTAGAAATAATACCTGCCGTTTCTTTCAATGCAATCAGGAGCCCACATGCTGTATGTTGCAGAATTTACCCAGTTGACATTTTCCTGGCTTACAATAACGCCATGGTCGGTCCAGTCGCTTAGGTTTGAAGATGAGAAGACATGATAATCTTCCATACAGAACCAGTCTTTGCGTGCGAAATCTTCAGGAGCGGGGATGTCATGTGAAGGGAACACATAAACCCTGCCGTTGAAAACCCTTGCTGACGGATCGGCAGTAAACTGATCGCGGATGAAAGGATTCTGTGAATATACATTCATGCTGCTTAACATAATCAGTATAAGCAGTGAAAGAAAAAGTGAGGAGCTCTTCATAATATCCGGATTTTTTGTGAAATATAGCAGGTTCATTTTAAATATGTTTTTCAGTTGATTACTCAGATAACTTCAATCGGGATCATCTCTTTTCACGAAAATTTTTCCAGGGCCCTCGCTCAGACAGTAACCAATATGAGTGGCGTGACTTATTCCTGCTCCGTGAAGTTTCTCCAGGATCTCTGCGGCTTCACCGGGAGGAACCGTTACCAGAAGACCTCCCGAAGTCTGGGCGTCGCAGAGAATAATTCGTGTTAAATCCGACAGGCTTTCTTCCCAGGTCACATGTTTTGAGAAATGAGTTAAGTTATTTGCAGATCCTCCGGGAATTACTCCGGCAGCTGCAAGCTCTGATGTTCCTTCAAAGACGGGAACCCGTAAAGCAAATATCTCCGCATTGACTTTGCTTGCAAGCGTTACCTCGCTGAGATGACCTATAAGTCCGAAGCCGGTGATATCGGTGCAGGCATGCACAGAATAGTCTTTCAGTATCTCAGCAGCTTTATTGTTAAGCTCCGACATTGAACGTATCACCTCAATCCTGGTCTTTTCGTCGATCAGCCCTCTTTTAAGTGCTGTTGTAAGGATCCCGGTACCGATCGCTTTGGTAAGAATTATTGCATCACCGGCTTTGGCGCCTGCGTTGGCCCAGATATGTCCGGGATGAGCTATCCCGGTAACAACCATCCCGTATTTGGGTTCAGGGTCATCGATTGTATGCCCGCCAAGAATATTTATCCCTGCTTCCAGAGCTTTGTCACCTGCTCCCCGGAGTATCTCCTTAAGGATTTTTACCGGGAGTCTGTTTGAAGGAAAACCCGCGATGTTGAGAGCAAACAGAGGACGAGCTCCCATTGCATAAATATCGCTGAGGGCATTGGCGGCTGCAATAGCACCAAAATCGTAGGGAGAATCGACTATAGGAGTGAAAAAATCGACTGTCTGTACCACCGCCGTTGTTTCATTTATACGGTATACTGCAGCGTCGTCGGAGTTGCGGCTGTCAATCAGAATATCGGGATTTGTTGATAATGGAAGATCCTTCAATATTTTCTCCAGTTCCTGGGGTCGCAGCTTGCATGCACATCCCAGTCCCTGCGTGTAGCTGGTCAGCCTGACTTCGGTCTCTCCGCCATCCTGCTCCGGGGTGGAAGGTAATTCTGCAGGCCTCATTTTTTTAACGATACCCGTAATGATCTCTGCTGCCCTGCTGATCTCATCCTCAGTTGTGTAGCGGCCGGTTGAGAACCTGATGGTGCCCATCGCGAATTCAGTATCGAGTTTTATGGCTGTCAGTACCGGCGACACATCGATAGAATCGGTGTGGCATGCTGCACCTGCCGATGCTGCTATACCTTTCAACGCCATTTCATTAAGAAGGATGTTGGCTTCTATTTTTCTGAAACCCAGGCTTAATGTGTTCGGCAGCCTCAGCCGTGGATGCCCGTTTAGTTTTATGTCGGGCAGTTCCCTGAGCAACATATCATAAAGCATGTCTCTCGTTTTGGCGAGCTGAGCCATAACACCCGGGAGCTCTCTTCCTGCTATCTCACAGGCTTTACCCAGGGCTACTATTTCGGGAACGTTCTCTGTTCCGGCACGTTTGTTCTGTTCATGGTCGGCACCGTGGATCAGTTTTTCGAGCCTTATCCCGTCTCTGATATACAGAGCCCCGACTCCCTTGGGAGCATATAGTTTATGACCGGCTATTGAGAGCATATCAACATCCATTTCCATTACATCGACAGGATACTTACCCACCGACTGTGCAGCATCGGAGTGAACCGCGATATTGTGCCGACGGGCTATTTCACAGATCTCCTTCAGGGGCTGAATTGTTCCTATCTCATTGTTGGCATGCATAACCGAAATGAGAATTGTCTGTGAAGTAATTGCAGCTTCAAGCTCTGAGAGATCAACCAGTCCGCTTTCATTAACAGGCAGCCAGGTTATCCTGAATCCTTTGTTCTCAAGGTATCTGCATACTTCGGTCACTGCAGGGTGTTCAACAGAAGAGGTTATAATGTGATTTCCTTTATGGATGTTGGCGAATGCGAATCCTTTGACGGCGAAATTATTCGATTCGGTTCCGCCGCTGGTGAAGATGATCTCTCCGGGCTTACAGTTGATTAGTGAAGCGACTTGTTTTCTGGCAATCTCAACAGCTCTTTTTGTTTCGGTTCCAAAACCATGTGAACTGGAGGGATTGCCGAAATATTCATTCAGGTATGGCTGCATGGCCTGTGAGACCTCTTTATCGACAGGAGTGGTTGCGTTGTAATCGAGGTATATTCTCATGGAAGATCAGGTAAAATCAAAGTGCTTTTCTTTGAGTTCAAAATTACTAAAAGACTGTTTTCTCTCACGTCTTTTATAGGAATAGATTATTTAACAGACTATATCATTTTTATGGATGGATATGAAAAATTTCCGGATCACTCAATCCGAAACCAGTCAAAATCGACATAACCTCCCGGAGTTTTGGTTGCATAGTTGAAAAGGCCGAAACGATAACCCATGAAATGAGGCATCGAATACTCCATTTTAAGCTTCGTACCGAAGGGTTTCCAGGATTTTCCGTCAAGGCTGTAATAAAAGCATGCTTCGTCAACCCTGTCCCTGAAATCGCATTCTGCTTTCAGAAAAATCTTCTTTTGCCTCAGGGGGATGCTGGCAGCTTCAACCGGGATACCGGTCTGTGCATTGACCATTATAACCGACTTTTGACCGTTATCATATTTTACTCCTGCCAGAGCGAATTTTCTCTGTA
>JAFGXX010000143.1 GCA_016936435.1 Bacteroidales bacterium | reverse complement strand
ACAAATTTGTCCATTGGTTAGGAATCTATCTGGTTACGGCGGGTCGCCAATTCAGTCCGGCAGCCATTTTCATTTTTGCTAACTTAGTTTTAGCAGTAGTAAAGCTAATTAATATATGCTTATTTGGATAGATAGTGTTATGTTATTGCAGCTTTTTGTTTTTTGTTTCTAATGGATTATACCTCTATGATATTCTCTTTATAAATCTTTACAGTCAGAAATTTCCGCTTCGCGTATGAAGATAACCTTACAACTTTTCGCGACTATTAAACCTGAACCCTAAAATCGACATTCCACAGTCCGCAATCCAAATTGTTCTGCAATCCAAAATCCGAATTCCAAAATCCGAATTCCGAAATCCAAATTCACTTCACGTCCAAATCATCGATCGGACTCCTTACCTGAATAAGATTACGCCTGCTAACATGCGTGTATATCTCCGTCGTCTTCGAACTCTTATGCCCTAACAACTCCTGTATGTACCTGATATCTAATCCGTTCTCGTGAAGATGAGTCGCATAACTGTGCCTTAAACTGTGTACCCCTACATCCTTATTTATACCTGCCCTCCTTAATGCTTCCTTGAATACCCTGTATACACTCTCCGATGAATACCTGCCCCCGGTCTGACCTTCAAAAAGATACTTCCTGGGCTTATACGATACTATATACTCATCTATCTTGGCCCATACCTTCTCCGAAACAGGTACTATCCTGTCAACCATACCCTTCCCTTCCCTGATGTGTATGATTGCCCTGTCACGGTCAAGATCCCTTAACATGATGTTCGTAACCTCCGACCTCCTTAGTCCACACGAATAAATAATCCATAATAATAACTTGTGCTTGATGTTCCCCGAAGAATTCAAAATGGTACTCACTTCTTCTTTCGAAAAAACCTTCGGCAAAGCCCTCCTCCGACGAGGCCTTTCAAGTCCTGCAGTATCAAATGTATCACTTCCCGTGATATTATAGTACGTTTTTATGGCCGATATCATCTGATTCTGATATGCCGCCGAATACCCAAGCCTGATGATGAAATCATGCAGAAAACGACTTATCTCATCACCCCCGATCTCTGACGGATCCTTCCCACTGAAATACCTGAAGAAAAATTCAAGCATAGCCATGTACGATTCAACAGTACGACTACTGTACCGATTCTCCTCAAGATACATCCGTAAAGTATCCAAACCATCAAGCGCCTTCTCCCCTAAAACCCTATCCCTGATATCTCCTCCTGTCATCTTCCTCTGCTCCAATAACTTCTCGTCAACAATGCTCTTCTTAACCCTTACTTCTATGCCCCGCGACGAAAAATAATCGGCTAAAGAATCACATGTAAGCTTCTTCCAGGGCAGAAGCCACTCCTTTTTTGACGTATCATACCTGCACCAGCCATAGGTCCTTAACTCCTTAATCCATTCAGGATCGTATATGCCCATGAACTTAACTACAAGTAAACCCTCTTTGTCAGATATCCTTAACTCTACCGGACCGAATTTCTTCCCTTTGGCTATCTCTTCCTTCTTTCCTCCCGGAGAAATCTTTGTCACGGTTATCGGCATAAACACTTCCTCACCGTGAGAAATCCTGTCTGCTTCAATTTCGGATGACGCTGAAACCGGATCCGCCATTTGGATTCCAGACCCGACTTTTGCAGTCTCTTCTTCCTTCATTGCAATCTGCGAAATGTCGACATCCACATAATCGCTGAGTATGCCCAGTATCATCCTGAGATTCTCTTCCGTGTCGTCAACATAAAAACAACGGTTCGTATTACTGTATGTCGAACCAGGAACAGATTTTACCCTCGCCTTGACAGCTTCATCATAAATAAAACTCATCGCAATGCGAGGCTTATCACGATGTGTGATCCTCTTTAATAGCACTTTTGGTTTCATATATGCAGCGTGACTGATCTCAAATACAGCCGGCATTATCAATAATACCGGCAATTTTATAACGCACAGCCCCGTCAGTCCCATAAGAAATAATACCCAACTCACAATAATCCAGCCTGATGCATGACTTATGTCTGACTTTCAGATGCACGGGATTATAAAATTAAATAAAAAATAAATTCAAATGAAAATCTGTACCGGATATTTTATCCCTGTTTTTTGTGCAGACCCCGAAATATAATGCAGATTTCTGCAACAATCACCCCCGGTCAGACTATGCTTAAACGCCTGAAATGATTGTCGAGATGAGCCCTCATGCCGTTCCTGAATTTTTCCGCATCACCAGATTTTAGTATTTCAGCAAGCTGACGATGGGAACAGTATTGCGATTTCTTAATAGGGGTTTGTATCAGACCACTCTTGTACGCATAATTGAAAAGAGGAAGCAGCAAATTCTGAAATCGTATAAGATTATCGTTACCGGTAATCTGATAAAGCCGGCTGTGGAACCTGATCTCATGATCAATGTCGAAAAGTATATTTTCCGATTTCTGAGGTTCTTTCTCAATAATCTTCTCCAGATTTTTAATGTCATCGGGCGTTACCCTGCTTACGAGAAGATCAGCCATACCTATCTCCAGAACCAGACGCAACTCAAATAAATTCTTTAATGTGTTTTCATCAAGTATGTTAGGTATCATCGATTTCTGAAGAACAGCAAAAAAATCAGGGCTCTTGATCACCGTGCCCTTATGTTTCTTTGCTTCAATAATATCCATGGCCTTGAGCCTGGTAAGCGATTCTCTTATTACCGTGCGGCTAACACCCATAGCCTCAGCCAGCTCTGTCTCTTTTGGAATGGAATCTCCAGGCTTGAGATCCTTCTTTATGAAAATCTCAATAAGTTTGGTCTCTGCCTTGTCAACAAGATTCCTGGTGTCTATACCGGTAAAATAGGATTTAAGATCCGTGTTCTTCATCGCATGAATTTTTGAAAAAAGTCGAAAGTAATTGTTTTTAATTAATCCTGAAAGAAAATTCACCTAATTTATATAGAACAGTTATGTAAATGATAATCTGTATTGTACACAATATATGTGACCTGATTTGCCTTTAGCCGACTATCCCCGGTCTAAAAATTTCAATTAATCAGGTGAATTATGTATGATAAATCGTTTGGATGTATGTCTGAAAAAATTCTAATTTTAAACTGAAAATTAAAACCTAATTAATGAAATGCCCGAAATGAAAAAATTCAACGGACCTGTTGCAGCTCCTTTTACTGCAATGGACAAAAATGGCAATATCAATATTGACCTTATCCCGATATATTATGAATTCCTCCAAAAAAACGGTGTTGCCGGCGCTTTCATAAACGGCTCTACCGGCGAAGGCCCGTCGCTGACACAGCATGAAAAAAAGATGAACGCTGAATTATGGGGCCAGTGCCTTAAAAAAGGAGGGGAAATGAGAATAATTAACCTCGTGGGCGGCACTTCACTAAAGGAGTGTATCGAAAACGCAGTCATGTCAAAGGAAATCGGACTTTCAGCTGTAGCACTCCTTGCTCCTTATTATTTTAAACCTTCAGGCGTTGACTATCTTGCAGAATTTGTGGCCTCAGTAGGAGAAGCTGTCCCCGATATGCCAGTCTATTTCTATCATATTCCTGTTCTCACTGGTGTCCACATACCAATGTACAGCTTCATAAGGAAGATATCAGCCATGCTTCCCAATTTCGCCGGCATCAAATACACTCATGAAGACTTTATGGACTTCTCAATGTGCCTTAATTATATGGACGGAAAATACGATCTTCTTTGGGGAAGAGATGAATGTATGCTTCCTGCACTGTCAATAGGCTGTTCCGGCTTCGTCGGAAGTACTTACAACTATGCTGCACCTCTGTATCATGAGCTCATAAGCTACTTTCAGAAGGGCAATATGGAAGAAGCACGAAAGCTTCAGTGGAAAGCAGTCGAAATGATTACCCTGCTTGGGAAATATGGAGGAATGGGTACAGGAAAGGCATTTATGAAATATATAGGACTCGATTGCGGTAAATTCAGGCTTCCTGTCAGTAATGTATCCGAAGAAATATTCCCTGCATTTATCGAAGATGTGAGAAAACTCAATATGGATCAGTACTTTTCGAAATTGTAGTTTCCCTGTTAACATTATGAACACTAACCTGCATAAACTTGCCGGCCGGTACCGCAAGGAACTGCTTGATAATGTGATTCCTTTCTGGGAAAAGAAATCCGTCGACAGGGAATACGGCGGCTTCCTGACCTGCCTCGATCGCGAAGGAAATGTGTACGATACCGATAAGTTCCTCTGGCTCCAGGCAAGACAGGTGTGGACTTTTGCCATGCTGTTTAATAATGTGTCTGAAAATGAGAAATGGCTCGAAATTGCAGAAAGAGGAGCTCATTTTCTTCTTAAATATGGTCGCGATCAGACAGGGAAATGGTACTTCGCTGTAACTCGTCAGGGCAATCCTATCATAGCTCCCTATAGCATATTCTCCGATTGTTTTGCCGCCCTGGCATGTTCCGAACTCTATAAGACCGGTGCTGGTGAAGAATATGCACAGACAGCTACTGAAACATTCCGGAATATAATCGGCAGAGCAGGAAATCCGAAAGGAATTTTTGAAAAAAGGATCTCAGCTACCCGCAACCTCAAAAATTTTGCCCTCCCGATGATACTCTCAAGCCTAGCTCTTCATATGGAACCATTGCTGGATAGTGAATATGTAAATGAAATAACTGAAAGGTGCGTCGAAGATGTAATGGTAACTTTCTTTGATCAGGATTCAGGTCTGATTTTAGAAAATGTAAATGACGATGGCTCCTTTTCCGACACCTTTGAAGGCCGGTTGATAAATCCCGGACATTCCATAGAAGCTATGTGGTTTATATTGGATATCGCAGACAAGAAAGGAGATAAATCATTGGCTGAAAAGGCAGTAGATAGATTGTTGAGAATGCTTGAATATGGCTGGGACAAGGAATATGGAGGGGTTTTTTACTTTCTCGACATCAAAGGTCACCCTCCGCTCCATCTGGAATGGGACCAGAAACTGTGGTGGGTTCATATCGAAACTCTCATCAGCCTGATTAAAGGTTACAGACATACTGGCAATAAAGCATGCCTCGAATGGTTCATGAAAGTACATGACTATACATGGTCTCATTTTCCTGATCCTGATTATGGTGAATGGTTCGGCTATCTAAACAGAAGGGGCGAAGTACTTCTCCCGCTGAAAGGCGGAAAATGGAAAGGATGCTTTCACCTTCTACGCGGACTATACCAGATATCTGAAACACTGAAAGAAATTAAATAATGTCATTATTACCAGTATTGAACTTTTTCGTTCTTCATTTTACACTTTGAATTTTACACTTTGAATTTTGCATTTTGATTTTTGCATTAAAAAATAAACCCTGGTATCCCTGGCTCATTGTAGCACTGCTGTGGGGAGTTGCGCTCCTGAATTACATGGACCGGCAGATGCTCTCCACAATGAAGTCGGCCATCATGATCGATATCCAGGAACTGGAAAAAGCTGAGAACTTCGGACGTCTTATGGCTGTATTCCTCTGGATTTATGGTCTGGCTTCTCCGCTGGCAGGGCTAGTAGCAGACCGTGTAAACCGGAAATGGCTGATAATAGGCAGTCTTGGAGTATGGTCGTTCGTAACCCTTGCAATGGGCTATGCCACAAGCTTCAGCCAGCTTTATGCCCTCAGGGCAGTTATGGGATTGAGCGAAGCCCTCTATATCCCTGCCGGACTGGCACTTATTGCCGACTATCACCGTGCTAACACCAGGTCGCTGGCCGTGGGCATCCACATGACAGGCCTGTATACAGGTCAGGCCCTCGGAGGCTTCGGCGCAACAGTGGCTCATAACTGGTCGTGGCAGACTGCCTTCCATAGCTTCGGATTCATCGGGATAGCATACTGTCTGATCCTGGTACTTTTCCTTTCGGAAAAACGTGAAAATGAACCGGAAAGGATGTCTTCATCACCTTCACAGGGAGGTCTCCGGTCAATAGGTAAAAGCCTCGGACTGCTCCTCGGAACAGTAAGCTTCTGGGTTATCCTTTTTTATTTTGCCGTACCCAGCTTCCCGGGCTGGGCAATAAAAAACTGGCTCCCCACACTCTTTTCCGATACCCTCAATATAGAAATGTCGGCAGCAGGTCCGCTGAGCACGATCGTGATAGCCTTTTCATCATTCCTGGGAGTTATTTTCGGAGGACTGCTGGCTGACAGGTGGATAGTGAAAAACCTTAAAGGCAGGATCTACACCGGGGCAATAGGGTTGACACTTATTGTTCCGGCGCTGTTCCTTACAGGCTTCAGCACTTCACTCCCGGGCATCGTCACAGGAGGAATACTTTTCGGCATAGGCTTTGGTATGTTCGATGCCAACAATATGCCTGTTCTGTGTCAGTTTGTGTCACCACGGCACAGGGCAGCAGGATACGGACTTATGAATATGACAGGCGTTTTTGCCGGAGCCCTTATAACCAGCTTGCTCGGAAAATCCACCGACGCAGGAAACCTGGGAAGAGACCTTGCCCTTCTCGCCATTCCGGTTGCAGTAGCCGTGATACTGCTTATTTCAACAATGAAGCCGGTTACCGCCGATAAAACATCTGATTGAATTTTACTTTTCAGGAATTTAAAAAGATAACTTAGATTATTACAATGAAACAGATCGTAACAGGAAGTATTTTAATTATGTCGCCCCTGATGTTGTTGAGATGTGATTCAGAAAGGGGCCCTCAGAAGGATGTCAGGAAACCTAATCTTCTGATAGCAATAGCCGACGATATATCCTGGCCACACATGAGCGCCTATGGATGCACATTTGTAAATACACCCGGCTTCGACAGGGTTGCTGAAGAAGGCATCCTGTTCACAAATTGCTATACTCCAAATGCAAAATCCTCACCTTCAAGAGCATGCTTCCTTACAGGCCGGAACAGCTGGCAGCTCGAAGAGGCTGGTAATCATGTTCCATTCTTTCCGCTGAAATTCAGATCCTTTATTGAAGTCCTGGGTGAAAACGGATATTTCGCAGGTTATACAGGAAAAAGCTGGGCTCCGGGTGTAGCCCTCGACGCTGAAGGGAAACATCGCCAGCTAACAGGCAAACCCTTCAACCAGGCAAAGACATCAGCCCCTGCAAAAGGAATGTCAAACAATGATTATTACGCCAATTTTGAAGAATTTTTTTCCGGGCGTGAGAAGGGAAGGTCTTTTTGCTTCTGGTATGGTTCGCATGAGCCTCATCGAAGGTATGAATATGGTTCGGCTGTGAAAAAAGGAGGTAAAACAACCTCGGATATAGATAATGTTTTTGAATTCTGGCCCGATAACGACACTGTCAGAAACGATATTCTCGACTATGCT
The DNA here is from genome assembly GCA_016936435.1 of Bacteroidales bacterium. Taxonomy (GTDB): domain Bacteria; phylum Bacteroidota; class Bacteroidia; order Bacteroidales; family VadinHA17; genus LD21. The sequence goes on along the minus strand of JAFGXX010000143.1, from coordinate 1,470 downwards.
TTCGAAATTGAATATTTTGATCTGCACCTTCAGAAAATGCTAAGTCTTCTTGAGAGGGAGGGAGAACTTGATAATACCATCGTCATCGTCACCGCCGATAACGGTATGCCTTTTCCCAGGGTAAAAGGGAATGCTTATGAATATTCAAACCACATGCCCCTGGCCATAATGTGGAAAAAAGGTATCAGAAACCCCGGCCGGCAGGTTACAGATTACGTTAGTTTCATCGATTTTGCTCCCACACTGATGAGAATGGCCGGACTTGATAGTGAAATGGAAGGTATGCAGCCTGTTCAGGGAAAAAGCCTTGAAAAGATCTTCCGGAGCAGGAAAGAGGGAATGGTCGATAATACCCGCGACCATGTTCTGATCGGTCATGAACGCCACGATGTCGGAAGACCTGATGATGCAGGCTACCCGGTGAGAGGCATTATCAAAGATAAATATCTGTATCTGAAGAATTTCAAAATCGACAGATGGCCTGCCGGAGACCCTGTGACAGGTTACCTGAATACCGACGGAAGCCCTACAAAGAGTATTATCCTCGATATGAACAGGAAAGGAAAGGGAGAGCTGCTTTGGCAACTTAATTTTGGTAAACGTGAAGCTGAAGAGCTTTACAGAATAGACGATGATCCGGAGTGTTTGAAAGACCTGTCGTCACATCCCGGCCATCTTGCCATGAAGGAAAAACTTGAGATTCAGCTGCTCAACGAATTGAAAGAACAGGGAGACCCAAGGGTTTCAGGTCAGGGCGATGTTTTCGACCGCTATCTGTACGCTGAGAAAAAAACACGCGATTTCTACAACCGCTATATGAAAGGTGAAATTAGCAGGAAGGCAGCTGGATGGGTCGATTCAACCGATTTCGAGGATATGGAATGAAGAAGATTGCAGCTATAATTTTTGAAAATGACAGGGGAGATCTGCTCCTGTATAAAAGGGATAACAAACCAGGAATTCCCTTTCCGCTTCACTGGGATCTTATCGGAGGCCACATTGAAGAGGGAGAAACACCTGAAGAAGCACTTGTCAGAGAAGTTAAGGAAGAACTGGGCTACGATCTTAAAGAATATGCTTTCTTTAGAAAATATGAGTGCCTCGCGGGAGATGCCTATCCTAACATAAAATATATCTATACAGGTAAAATAAACATCCCGCCTGATGAGATAACTCTTTACGAAGGCGACCATGCCAGGTATTTTAGTCCTGCTGAAACACAAACTCTTAATTTTGCCAATATCATAGGAAGTATTGTTAAGGATTACCTGGAGCATGGAAGTAATATAGAAAGTCAGGAGGATGTTAATAATATTATGTAAAAGAGTCACTATTAAGCTTGTGAGCAGGTGATAAGGGGTGAAAATGACGGTTTGAAGCTGATCTGAAAATAATATTTTGATTTAATTGTTTTGCATAACCAAAAAATCGCTTATTTTTGCAACGCTAAAAATTTACGGTGCGGTAGTT
>JAFGXX010000018.1 GCA_016936435.1 Bacteroidales bacterium | reverse complement strand
TAATCACGTTTCAGCATATCGCAGAACAGACATCTTTTCTTTTTTGCATCTTTCTGCATATAGTGAAAAATATTTGAGACTGTCTCACAACCTTTAGGTACATTCAGTTCATTTTGTGAGGATAATATTCCGTAGAGCCTTATAAGGCAGTCGCTGAAATGAAGTTCTATATCTATCAGTTTCTCTACCGTGATGTCAGTTTCGAGATTGATTTTTTTGAAGCATTCCGTAATCTGGCTGCTCAGTTTCTCATCAGGAAAATCGAGGAAGCAATTCATCGCTTCTGCAACTTTTCTTCTTTTTTCAAGATAATCAATACGATCTGTTTCGATCTCACATAATTTGTCAATAAGCTTTTTACTGTCTTGATTATCAATCTTTTCCTTTATTATGATATATAATTCCCGAACCTGTTTGTGATAAGATTGAATTCTGCCGATAATTTCGCTTTTCTTCTGGTACATTTCTGCCTTGATTAATTGTTTATATGCTATTAATTTTAAGTTCTTTCAATAAGGGGGCCATTATTATGAAATGCTAAAAACAGGCATTCCGACGGGTGAAAAACAGATAAATATTTCTTCCAAATATAATAAAAACAAACAAGTACTCTCCTTATTGATAATAATTCCAAATAAACTTGTATTATGAGATAATTCTCATTATATTTATAAATGGGTTTCTTTTTAACAGATCAGATCTCAGCTAAGGTGAAATATAATATGAAATTCAAATGCATCCGGAACAGATCAATCTGTTAACAGAAAGTAATATGCGATAGCAGAAATAAATTGACAATTAACGATCATGATGAAATTAAGAACAGGTATTAACTTTCTTGAAGAGTTGCTCCCGGAAGGTGTACTTGTTCCCTCTTCAACCCTGATAAGCGGTCCCGGGGGAACCGGAAAGCCTCTGGTAGAATTTGCGTTTGTTGCTGCCTGGCTTAAAGCAGGGGGTTCTCTGATAGGGATATCGTTACAGTACCCCGGAGGCGAACTTCTGATTACTGCGATGAAAAAACTTTACAATGTGGATCTGACAGAATACCATGATAACATAGTATATGTTCAGTTTGACATTAACGTCGGAGGATGTAAAAAGACCAGCTGTAATACCCTGAAAGCTAATTTACTGAAACCCGAAATATGGGATGAAACGATAATAACTGCCGAAACAATGTTAGCAAAAACCGGTCCGGGCACGATGGTTTTCGGGTCGGCATTAAATTTACTGTTCTTCTCGAAGACCTATAAGGAAGGTATATTGAAAAAACTAAGGGATGTGCTTAAGAATGACAAAAGCCGGACCTATGCTTTTGCAGTCAGCACAAGTGCATTCTCAGACGAAATAAAGATCCTGGAAGATGTTGCAGACAACCTTATGTTCACACGAATGGAAGATCCAATGAGACTTTTTCTTAAAATCGACAGGATGAAAGAGGTCAGATTTTCGGATAAAGAAACAGAAGTCCCTGTAACTGCGGAAATGCTCAGGGAGATAAGTGAGATTGCTGAACTGACGCGAAAAACGAGGATACCAGAGATAAGAAAAATATAAAAAAAAGGGAGCCGTAAAAGACTCCCTCTTTTTAACGTAAATCTGTATGATCAGGGCATGATGACCTGATTTATAACATGTATCACACCATTTGTACCCAGTATGTCGGTGTTTACAATTGTTGCATCGACAGTTCCGAGGGTGAGGACAGCATCGGTATCGGTAATAGTAAGATTAGAAAGGTTAAGTGTAAATGATCCGCCACCGGCTGTTACAACGGGACCTGAAAGGTTTGGAAGGTCACTTGAGAAGACTCTTGCGGCTACCACATGGTACTTCAGGACAGCTTCCACACCGGATATCCCGACAGCGGTAACAAGCTCATTGAAATCGGCAACGGATGCCAGGTCATACAATGCTTCAAAGGCTGCATCTGTGGGAGCAAACACCGTGAATGGTCCGGTTCCGCTAAGCAGAGTTATCAAATCAGTAGCTGCAGCATCATTTTCAACAGCAGTGAGAGCAGCAACCAGCTGACCGAATTCAGCACCCTGCGATGCCTGTGAAGCGGCAACAGCTATTTCGACAATATTCTTTGAAGGGGGCAACAGCGTTCTGTCGATAAGATGTACGACACCATTGGTATAATCGAGAGCTCCACCTGCATTTGTTGCAGCTGTGACTTTCGTAAGGCCGTTTATAAATGCTCCGTTACTATTGATACTCAGATAAAAATCTCCTCCAAGCGTGGTGACTGCCGATCCTGTGGGAGGAAGTGCACTGGCGAAGACTTCACTGCCAATAACATGATAGGTAAGAATCGGAGTAAGATCGTTTGCAGACAGACCTGCGATGCTCGTTATGCCGGCAGCTGCAAAAGCAGCATTATCGGGTGCAAACAAAGTAAGGTTTGCTGACGGGCTGGTAAGGGTGGAAAGAAGACCTGCAGTTACGACTGCTTCGGTAAGAACTGAAAAGTCCTTGCTGAAATAGGCAGGTTCAACTATCGTGTTGACAATGCTCAGTTCCAGTTCAGGAACCAATACTTCGTCGATGACATGTACAACACCATTGGTAGCCATAATATCTGCAGTAGTGACATCAGCAGTATTTATTTTAACAGACATACCATTGATATCCACGGTGATCTTATCGTTGGCTCCCAGGAGAGTGGCAGCTGTTTGTCCGTCACTCAGGTCGGTCGACTTGAGGGCTGCTCCTGAAATAACATGGTATTTTAAGAGTCTTTCCACTACTGCGTCAGGGATTTTGGAAGGATCAGGCTGTCCGATAACTCCCAGAAGAGCAGCAAATGCTTCGTTGGTAGGTGCGAATACGGTAAACGGGCCTGTGCCTTTAAGAGCACCTGACAGTCCGGCTTCGGTTACTATTGCAACGAATGTGCTCAGGCTGGTATTACCCTGCGCCATCTCAATAATGTCCATTGTAGGAACTGGTTCATCGTTATCCTTTTCACAGGATACAAGAGCTACTGCTGCAAGAAGAAAAACTGCAGCAAATTTTGAAAATTTTGATTTTCTGGTTTCCATTTTTGTATTTATTTAGTTAATATTTTCTAAAATCAATGCACATAGAACAGCAGCAACTATTTTTTGTTCATTTATTGGTTGTTTTTTTCGTACATTTTTTTTATAATTATTCAACTGCAGTCCATACAGTGGGCCTTTTAAATAAATATATTATTTTTAAGAAACTTAAGCACAAAAAAAATTAAGGAGGCACGAGGGGCACAGAGCATATACAGGATTGCTGAATTTAATAAATGCCTGTATTTTGCCATACAGGAAGAAGATAAGATCAATTAAATTGTTGATTAAAATTCCTGCTATCAGTAAATTAAAATTAGTCAC
>JAFGXX010000142.1 GCA_016936435.1 Bacteroidales bacterium | reverse complement strand
GGGAATCCGAATGTGTTAAAGGTGTCGAGCAGAATAACATCTGTTATCATAACTGCAAGAAATATCACCATGATCTCGGCGAAAAAGAACTGCCCCGGATGAAAAATTCCTGACCTGGCTATTTCCATCATCCCGCTTGAAAAAGTGGCGCCCACAATAACTCCCAGCCCGGCAATGCTCAGAATTACTTTCATCGGAGCCACTCTGGATCCTATTGCTGAATTAAGGAAATTGGCAGCATCATTGGAAATTCCGACAATCAGATCGGAAACTGCCAGGATGAACAGAATTATTACAAATATCAGGTATATATTCACGCCAGCTTAATCTGTTTTTATTAATAACCGTCTTATCTGTAAGAACAATAAAATTTTTTCAAAGCATGTAAGTTTTTATATATTAGTATATTAATGAAAACTTACACGGTAAATAAAATCATCGTGAAAATAGTGCTTTCACTCCAGCACGAAAATATAAATATGTTAAGATTTTGTTACAATTTCCGAATTCAGGCATAATTACCGTTAAGAGCACTAATTTAACCAAAAATTCTTTTTTCCCGAAAATATTGTTAATTTTATAAATCTAATGTTGAATTTAAAAAATATTGATTATGAGTGATATAAGGAATCTTGAACCGAAGGAACTGTGGGGATATTTTTATAGCATAACCCGTATTCCCCGTCCTTCAAAGAAAGAAAAAAGTATTGTGGAGTTTATGGTTAAATTCGGCAACGACCTTAAACTTGAAACGATAGTTGATAAAGTCGGTAACGTGGTGATACGGAAGCCTGCCACCAAAGGTATGGAAAACCGTCAGGGAGTGATTCTTCAGACACATCTCGACATGGTGCCACAGAAAAACAACGACAAGAAACATGATTTTGAAAAAGATCCTATCGAAACTGTTATCGATGGCGAATGGGTAAGGGCAAACGGAACGACTCTCGGATCCGATAATGGTATCGGAGTGGCTGCGACGATGGCAATACTGGCATCCGGGAAAGTTAAACACGGTCCGCTCGAAGCGCTCTTTACCATCGACGAGGAGACTGGTATGACTGGTGCCTTCGGACTTAAAAAAGGCTTGCTCAAAGGTGATATTCTTATGAATCTCGACTCGGAAGATGAAAATGAGATTTGTGTAGGCTGTGCAGGAGGTATTGATGTAAGTGCCACAAAAAAATACACTGAAGAGAAGGCTCCGGCCCGGATGACTACTTATAACGTCATCGTAAAGGGGCTTAAAGGTGGACATTCGGGCGTTGACATAGCTCTGGGGAGAGCAAATTCCAACAAACTCCTCTTCCGCTTCCTGATGCAGGCCGAATCCGATCTCGGAATCCGCATAGCCGAGGCAGCCGGTGGTAACCTGCGTAATGCCATACCACGCGAATCACATGCTGTGTTGCTCGTTCCAGCAGCTAAGGAAAAAGACTTCGAAAAATTAGTTAAGGGATACCAGAAGATGTACAGGGCCGAATTTGCCGAAACCGAACCCAATCTTTCCTTTAGCTGCACAAAGTGTGAAAAACCCGCTAAAGTTATCGCCAAAGCCGATCAGTACGGCATAATAAGATCTGTATATGTCTGTCCTAACGGTGTTCAGAGAATGAGTCAGGCTATGCCCGGACTGGTTGAAACATCAAATAATATGGCCATCGTAAATGTTTCAAAGGGAAACCTTCAGGTCCATAATCTATGCCGCAGTTCCGTTGACACAGCAAAGGAGGCTACAGCCTGGAAAATAGCTGCAGCCTTCCATCTTATAGATGCAAAAATTTCAATGTCGGGAGGCTATCCGGGATGGAAACCAAATATGGCTTCACCTGCACTTAAAACCCTGAGCGGCGTTTACAAAAAGCTCTTTGGCATTGAGCCTGAAGTTAAAGCCATTCATGCCGGTCTGGAATGCGCAATAATAGGAGGTGTCTATCCCAACCTTGATATGATATCATTCGGGCCAACGATAAAATATCCTCATTCTCCCGATGAAAAAGTAAATATTGCATCAGTAAATAAATTCTACGACTTTCTTTGCGAGAGCCTAAGACAGGTTCCTGTGAAGTGAATGCAGGATTGGATATATGAACTACTTATAGACTGAAGGTTAGCAATTCAGCCTGAGGTTTAGCTGCAGATTAATTTAAACAACCGGTATTCTTAATCGATCTTTATCTCCGCCAGGACATCATCCTTCATAACGGTTGTGTTGGGTTTGGCGGAGATTTTTATTACAGTACCACTGACAGGGGACTGAATCTCATTCTGCATCTTCATAGCCTCAAGAATGACAACAGGCTCTCCCCTTAGTACTGCTGAACCCTCCCTGACGAGTACATCGATGATCTTTCCGGGCATGGGAGCTTTGACGGTCTCCTGCCCGCTTTTTACTTTACCTGAATCGAGAACCTTCATTCTCTGCATTGAAAAAGGTGTTTCAACAGTAAAGGTGTAACTGATGTCGTTAAACAATATTTCATACCTGTTCTGTCTCGACCTTACTATCTCAACCGGGTATTTGCGGTTTTTCCACAGGATATATGGGCCGAATTTTTCATCAGATTTGAGCTGAACCGGGTAATTTCTTTTTCCAATCCTGATACTGCTTTTAAGGGGAAGATTAAATACAAATTTCTTCTTCTCCGATGAAAGGGTATATAACTTATTGATTTTCAATTTCTGGTTCATTCCGCAATTGATTAAAACTGAGTGATCCTTTTGTTTAGAAGCCAGGGGCTCATTTCTTCTTTAAGACCGTTATCAGATCCCTGGTTCTTATCCTGAAGGTTTTCCTCAACGAATAACTTCGTGGTGAACCAGGCAGCAAGCATCTCCTCATATTCACTGTTGTAATAATATCTGTCGAGATCTTTTTCTATAAATGCAGTGGTGAAGGAACCTTCCTGGAATTTGTGATTACGCACTAGGAGCCTGAAAAAGGGAAGAGTCGTCTTTGTGCCCTTTATCCATACTTTGTCCAGAGCCATCTTACAGTTCTTTATCGCTTCCTTCCTGTCGCGTCCACTTACAATAAGTTTGGCAATCATCGAATCATAGCTCGATACGATGGTTGAACCTTCCTTAATTCCGGTGTCTATCCTGATGTATTTGTCGGAGGGAAGGCTTAGTTTCTCTATTTTTCCGGGATCGGGAGCGAAGCCTGCCTGCACATCCTCTGCATTGATCCGGCATTCTATGGCCCAGCCTTTCAGCTTAACATGGTCCTGGCTGAGAGAAAGTTTCTCCCCGTTAGCGATTTTTATCTGCTGTTCAATCAGGTCTATGCCGGTAATAATTTCAGTAACAGGATGCTCAACCTGTATGCGGGTATTCATTTCCATGAAATAGAAATTCCTGTCAGAATCGAGAAGATACTCAACAGTGCCGGCCGAATAATAATCAACAGCTTTTGCGATCTTAACAGCCATCTGTCCCATTTTTTTTCTCAATGCCGGATCGAGAGCACAGGAGGGAGCTTCCTCAAGGAGTTTCTGATGTTTTCTCTGAATGGAACATTCCCGTTCTCCCAGGTGGATTATATTCCCATGTTTGTCGCCAAGTATCTGAAACTCGATGTGCTTAGGGTTTTCTATGTATTTTTCTATAAAAACTGAAGGATCGTTGAAAGCTATTTCAGCTTCCTTGCTTGCGATGCTGAACATCTTCTCCATCTCTTCGGCCTTGCGGACTATCCTCATCCCACGACCTCCACCACCCGAAGCGGCTTTGATAATTACAGGATAACCAATTTTTTCTGCGATAGAGACCGCCTCTTCTGCATTTGCAATGTTGCCCTCGCTGCCCATTGCCATTGGTATATCGCTTTTCAGAGCCAGTTTTCTGGCAATGGTCTTGTTGCCCATCTTATATATCGCATCCGGCGAAGGACCTATAAAAATTATCCCGTTGTCGAGGCATTTCTGGGCAAAGTAGGCATTTTCGGCAAGGAATCCGTAACCTGGGTGAAGCGCATCAGATGCTGTTTCAAGAGCTATTGAAATGAGTTTTTCAATGTCGAGGAACACCGGTATTTCAGATTCCGACTCTGTGTTGTCGAATATCTCGTCTGCATGCGACAGATACATGGCATTGGGTTCGGCAGAGGTTTTTACTGCTACGGTCAGGATGTTCATTTTCCTGGCTGTACTCATGATCCTTACGGCGATTTCTCCCCTGTTGGCTATCAGAATTTTTTTGATCTTCATATTCTCCTAATATCTTCGATCATCCGGTGTTAAAATATTCAGGCTCGTATAAGGTCAGTCAATCTATTGAAAAAGAAATATCCTAAAGGGGAATGTTCCCATGTTTACGTGATGGCACCTTTACCCATTTGTTGCTCAGGGCACTGAATGCTGAAATGATCTTTTTCCGTGTCACTGCCGGGTCTATTACTTCGTCGATATAACCCAGTTCGTCGGCAATGAAAGGGTTAGCGATCTTGTCGCGGTATTTCTTTACGAGTTCCTTTTTGAGTTCAGCAGGGTTTTTCGATTCGGCAAGTTCTTTGCGGTAGAGTATCGCCACAGCTCCGTCTGGTCCCATAACTGCTATTTCTGCTGTAGGCCAGGCAAAGCTGAAATCGCCTCCCAGGCTTTTGCTGTTCATGACAATGAAAGCGCCGCCGTAGGCTTTGCGCAGAATGACGGTTATCCTTGGAACGGTTGCTTCGCTGTAGGCAAAAAGCAATTTCGCTCCGTGCCTTATTATCCCTGAATGCTCCTGGTCGGCACCCGGGAGGAAACCCGGAACATCTTCGAGGGTGAGAACAGGGATATTGAATGAATCACAGAACCTGATGAAACGTGCTCCCTTGGTCGACGAATCTATATCCAGAACTCCTGCCAGCACTTTTGGCTGATTGGCCACGATACCGATAGTTTTTCCCTTTAGTCGTGCAAAACCGGTTACCAGGTTGGGTGCAAAAAGTTCTGCAGTTTCAAAAAAGCTGTTTTTGTCGGCAATAAGATTTATTACATCCTTGACGTCGTAGGCTTTGTTGGGATCATCCGGCACTATGTCGCGGAGTTTTTCATTTACATCGGGCGTTGACTCATCAGCAGACAGGGCAGGAGGGTTCTCAATGTTGTTCGACGGCAGATAGGCGAGGAACTTTTTCAAAGCCATTATCGTGTTTTCCTCGTCATCGTATATCATGTGGGCAACACCGCTCTTACGTGCATGGACTTCAGCTCCGCCAAGGTTGTCGGATGTAACATCTTCATTCAATACCTCTTTAACAACATTCGGACCGGTTACAAACATGTAGCTTGTGTGATTGACCATGAAGACAAAGTCAGTAAGGGCGGGTGAATATACTGCGCCTCCCGCAGCAGGTCCCATAATAACCGATATCTGAGGGATAATACCCGAAGAACTTATAATATTGTGGAATATAGACGCATAGCCGCTCAGGCTGGCCACACCTTCCTGGATTCGTGCTCCTCCCGAATCCATCATCCCGATGATGGGCGAACCCATCTTCAGTGCCATCTCCTGTATCTTAACTATCTTTTTCGCGTGAACGAACCCAAGCGAGCCACCCATTATTGTAAAATCCTGAGCGTAGGCAAAAACGAGCCTTCCGTTTATTTTGCCATGACCTACGATGACTCCGTCACCATAGGTCCTTTCAACCTTGCCGAATTCAACCGGATTGGTCGCAGGTGTTACAAAAGCATCAATCTCCTCGAAAGTGCCCGGATCAAAAAGAAGGCTTATGCGCTCCTGTGCCGTAAGTTTTCCCTTGGAATGCTGCTTCTCTGCCTGCTTCTGGCTGTATTGTTTTTCGAGTGCTGCCTGGCGTTCCAGAAAAGCTTTGTAACTTTTTCCCGAGAGGTCCATAGCCTTTTATTTTTTGAAGGAAATCACTATCCGGAGCTAAGTTGTTTTCTGCGCGTATTTCCTCATTTTTCGGGTTCAAAAATAGCTATTCTCAGTGTAAATGCAAATTAATATTCGAACGGCAAAATGAGGCTAAAAGTTAAATTGCAGATATACAATTAGATAAAGGATAATTAAGTTCGACTGTTCTGACTTCAGGTGCTTAGAATAGCTTCTATGATGTTCTGCATCTGACCGTACTGTTCCTCCATGCTCTCTACAAGACGCAACTGTGCTCTTGCCCTCTGCAGGTTATGGTTTTCGTGGTGTATTTTGAAATAGTTGTCACCATCGATATAGTCGGTAAGAAAGCGGACAGCTATGGTATAGGTGATCAGCCGCGGGGAAAAGGCAAGATATTCCTTTTCAGCAGGGTTTAGTGTCTGTCTTGTTTCGGACAGGTAACCTGAGGCATAGGCTTTAAAGAGATCAATATCCATGGACACTCTGGAGAGATTGCTTTCATCTTCTGCGGCCCTGTTTGCAGCAGTTCTTATTGCATCTCCGAAATCGTAATGGACATATCCGGGCATAACGGTGTCCAGATCTATGACACACAGTGCACGGTCGTTTTCATCGAGAAGGATGTTATTGAATTTTGTGTCGTTATGGGTGATACGCAATGGTATCCTTCCTTCCCTGCCGAGTTTCAGTATGACCTTCATTTCTTCCTCGCGCCTGAATATCTTATCTGTTTCAGCCTTTACCGAAGCTGCTCTTCCGACAGGATCGCGATTCACTGTATCCTTCAGTGACGCAAGCCGTTTTTCAATATCATGAAAACCCGGGATGGTTTCATGCAGGGGTTCACCGGGAAGATCCGAAAGCATAGCCTGAAAGCGTCCGATCGCCTTGCCGCCTTCAAATGCTTTTCCTGTGGAATCGACTATGTTATAGGAGCGATGTCCGGTTATGAAGATGTACAACCTCCAGAAATTATCTTTTTCGTCGCATATCCAGCTCTTGTTGTCGTAAGTAGGGATAAGGGTGAGACACTCTCTTTTTATATCCGATCCGGGTATGTTGCTTAGCTTATTTCTCAGGTGAAGAGTAACTCTTTCTATATTCGATTGCAAGCGTGGTATGTCTTTGAATACTTTGTTGTTAAGCCTCTGAAGGATGTAATCGTCATTTTCCCTGCCCTCTGTCAGTATCCTGTATGTATCATGTATATGACCGCTTCCGTACAAATCTCCTTCGCGGAATTTTGCACCGGTAACGAAATGTCCGAATATCTTTTCAAGATCATGCTCCATTTTTCAGTCCTGTCTTATAGCCTCTGAACGCGTAGAACATTATTACCAGGTAGCATGGCAGACAAATCCAGTAGGCGCTCTGGGTAGAAAATATATCGGCAAGCTTACCGTAAAGGAGCGGAATAAGAGCTCCACCCGCGATAGCCATTATCAGAAGTGCCGAACCGGTCTTCGTGAATCTGCCCAGGCTATTCAGGGCCAGGGGCCACATGGCAGGCCATACAAGAGCATTGGCTAAGCCCATCAGGGCAACGAAAAGCACTGTAAGAGGCAGGACAAGTTCAAGAGGTTTAAAGGTGACGAGATCGACGAATGGTATGGTAAGAACCAGGTCGGCAGGAACAAGCACAGCTCCAAGGGAAAAGATAACGCCTAATATCGTGCATATCCTTAGAGCATTGCCCTGTCGTATGTAACGGGGTATGAAGATTATACCCATCAGATACCCGATTATCATTCCCAGCATGGTAAGGGAAGTATAATATTTGGCAGAACTCATCGGGATATCCAGCGACTGGCCATACCTTATTATGCTGTCGCCGGCAATTACTTCCACACCTACATAAAAGAAAAGAGCTATGACTCCCAGTATAAGGTGCGGAAACTGCCATATCGATGTCTTTTTTACGTTTGCCTCTCCCACGGTCTCTTCTTCTGAATCCGTATCTACCTCGGGAAGATGCGCAAACTTAAGAAGAAGCCCGAGAAGTACCAGTATTACCGACATCACTATATAGGGCATTATCACCTTCTGTGCCATCTCATCAAGTATGGCTGCTCTTGAAATTGCGTCACTTGCAGCAGCAAGCCTTTCTTCGAGTATATGCTCATCTTTCATTATGATGCTTGCCAGAATGATAGGGGCTATGGCACCTGCAAATTTGTTGGCTATCCCCATGATGCTGATTCGTTTTGCAGCGCTTTCCCTCGGCCCGATAATGGTAATATAGGGATTGGAGGCAGTCTGAAGCAGCGCCAGTCCGGTACCCATAACAAACAGGCCTGTGAGAAATAACCAGAATGCCCTGCTTAGTGCTGCCGGTATAAATATCAGGGAACCTGCTGCCATTATCCACAGGCCTACCGACATGCCGCTTTTGAATCCTGTCTTCTTGAGCACGGCTGAAGAGGGCAGGGCCATCACAAAATATGCAATATAAAATGCAAATGTCACAAAATACGCCTGAAAATCATTAAGCTCGCATGCCGTCCTGAGAAAGGGGATCAGGATTCCGTTAAGCCATGTAACAAATCCGAAGATGAAGAAAAACACCCCGATAATGGTAATGGAAAATATATAATCCTTCCTGCTTATACCGTTTGTACTGCTGTCGTTTGCCATGGTGTATGTTCTTAAATACCCGTTAAAATATAAATTGAAACTAATTTCTACAGTCTGTCAAAACTACTCTTTTTAGTCAATCCTGCAAACAATTATTCAATTTGTTTTTTTAGTTCAAAAGCTATAGAACTATTAAGTATTTAACTAAATTTGTTCACAATGCAAATAATAATTCAATACTCTTATGTCAGAAGATCAGGCAATACGCGACAGAGTTGAAGAGAAAGGGAAAGTGTTCGAGAAATTTGGTCTTACCCCCATGCAGGGAAGGATAGTGGCCTATTTTATGCTTACCGACACTCCTGAAAAAACATTCGAAGAGGTGGTTGCTTTCTTCAATTCGAGTAAAAGCTCCGTCAGCAATTCACTGAACTATCTTCTGCAAAACAGGATCATCGATTACAGGACATATTCAGCCAGGCGGAAAAGATATTTCTGTCTGACAGATGGTTTTGTGAAGATATACATGGAAAAAGTGCTCAGGGATATCCGTAACCTCCGTGTAAATGCCATATCCACGGTTTCAATGCGCTCGCCCGAATATCCTGAAGTGAGTGAAAGAATACTTAAATGGGTTGAAAATGCAAACCTGCTTGAGGAAGCTCTTGCAAGAATTCTCGCAGAGATCAGCGAAGAGAGCCTTTAAACGCCTCCTGATTTCTCTCTCGATTTTGATCCCAGATAACCTCCGTGGTGCCTTTTTGCGTATTCGGCTGCGTTAAAACCTATCTTTTCCATCATCATTACAACGAGAGCGTCGCCGATGACTGTAAAAACAGTGGTGGAAGTAGTGGGAGTGAGGCCCAGCGGACAAACCTCTTCCGGAGCCCCTGTAAGAATACGACATTCAGCCTGTTGTGCCAGTTCCCCCTCCGGATTTCCTGTAAGGACTATTACCGGGATGGATGGATACAGGGCATTTTTAAGGTCGATAAGCTCTGTTATTTCTCTTGTTTTACCGGAGTTTGACACGGCAAGGAGAACATCGTTTTCCTGAAGAATGCCAAGGTCTCCGTGCTGGGCTTCGCTGGGATGGAGGAACACAGCCGGCGTACCTGTTGAGCTGAAAGTTGTTGCCATGTTGTTAGCTATCTCTCCGGCTTTACCCATTCCCGATGTTACAAGCTTGCCCCTTAGCAGGTGTACATGTTTATAAATGATCTCAACAGCCTTTTCAAAATTCCCGTCAACAGGTATATTCCTTATCGCTTCAGCTTCAGCTTCAAATATCATTC
>JAFGXX010000141.1 GCA_016936435.1 Bacteroidales bacterium | reverse complement strand
CGATGGGACCTTACTGGTACCGGATTTTTCGGCAGGAATTGAAATAAGAACATTAAGGGGAGAAGAACATTACCTGAAATTAAACACCGCAAGAAATTCAAAGATCCCCTCGCTTAACGACCGCTTCTGGAATCCGGGCGGAAATCCCGGCCTTAAAAACGAATATGCTTTCTCCTTTGAAGCAGGATATTCAATTTATCATGAAATAGGAAATTACGTTTCCCTAAGCTCTGAACTGAATTATTTCAACAATTTCATAAGGAACATGATCCAGTGGTACCCCGACTCGTCCTACTTCTGGACTGCGGGAAATATAGGAAAAGTAAATTCGGAGGGAATAGAATATTCTCTTGGTGTGAAATACAGTTCAGGAGATTTTGTGCTCGACTTTTCGGGAATGTGGTCTTATACTGATGCCAGGGATATAACATCTTCAGAGACAAACGGGAAACATCTGGTGTATGTCCCTCGCCACAAAATTAACGGTATAATAAGACTAACTTACAATAATCTCTTTACCGAATGGATGACGGGATTTACCGGAAAGACATATACCTCGGCTGATAATACCGCTATGCTCAGTGACTACCTTATAAACTCATTCACGGCGGGTTATGGTATACATCCCGGAAGGACCTCGGCAGATGTCAGGCTGAGGATCGACAACATCTTCAACCGCCACTACCAGACTATTCAGTATTATCCTCAACCCGGCCGTTCATTCCTTCTTTCACTGACACTAAAATTTAAATCCTGATCATGAAGATCCTCTGCCTGCTTTTACCCGTCCTGGCGCTCGTTTTCATGTCGTCGTGTAACGGCAGCGGAAAAATGCAGGTTGAAGATAACGATCAGAATGTTAGTACCGGAATATATCGTTCAGCTCATTTTTCGCTTAAGGAAACCGACAGTTGCAGCATCCTTACAATTGATTCCCCATGGCAGGGGGCTGAAGGTGTTAAGCACATCTACTATCTTGCAGATGTCACGGAAGGGCAAAACCCCAAGGTTCCGGAAGCCTCCCTGATAAGAGTTCCTGTAAAGAAAATTGTATGCATGTCGTCAACACATCTTGCCATGATCAGCGCCCTTGGTGAACAACGTAGTATTGCAGGCATCTCAGGAACAAATTACGTGTATGAAAAGACCATCCGTGCAATGATCGACAGCAACCTGATAGCTGAAGTGGGATATGATTCGGGTATTAACAATGAGGTCATTCTCAGATTATCACCTGATCTGATAATGATGTATGGCATTGGAAATGAATCAGCAGGCTACATAAGCAGAATAAGCGGGCTGGGTCTGAAAGTAATGTATAACGCGGATTATCTTGAAATTAACCCTCTCGACAGAGCCGAATGGATAAGGGTGTTCGGTGCTCTCTACGGGAAAGAAAAGCTTGCAGACAGCATTTATGAATCACTGGCAGCAGAGTATAACCTCATTAAGGATATCGTCAATGATAATGTTTCAGAAAAACCCGGAGTTTTACTGGGGCTTCCCTACAGGGATACCTGGTATGTATCTCCTGGCAATTCGTATGTTAATACTCTGATCTCTGATGCCGGAGGACATTATCTGTGGCAAGATACTGAATCCGGTTTCTCAATGCCATACAGCTTTGAATCGGTATTTGTCAGGTCTCTTAACGCCGATTTCTGGCTTAATACAGGCAGTGCAGATTCTAAACGGGAGATCGCCGCATTTGATTCAAGACTTGAGAAAATACCCGCCTTTGTCTCCGGAAAAATATATAACAATACAAAAAGAATGTCGGCAGGAGGAGGTAATGATTACTGGGAAAGCGGTTCCATCAATCCACATGTTATACTTAAGGATATCGCATCTATACTTCATCCCGGACTATTCCCTGAACATGATCTTGTGTACTATAAAAAAACAGAATAGTTGAAACAGCTCAAAAGATCATCGGGAAGATATCTGGAAAACCTTTCACGCAGGAAAGGTGCCATGATATTTGTAATCATGATACTGTTGCTGATGGTGGTTTTTGTCCTGGATATCTTTCTCGGATCTGTCAGCCTGCATCCTTCCGAAGTAATAAGGGCACTTTCAGGCAATTCGCGAACCGGGGCTGAAATGATTATTATGGAATTCAGGTTACCGAAAGCCTTTACTGCTCTTTTGGTTGGTATGGCGCTTTCGGTCAGCGGATTGCAGATGCAGACTCTTTTCAGAAATCCTCTTGCCGGTCCATATGTTCTGGGTGTAAGCTCCGGAGCCAGCCTGGGAGTGGCCTTTGTGATTCTGGGGTTTTCCTCGGGAATGACCATGCAAAGTCTCCAGGGACTTGGAAACTGGCTTATTACAGTGGCGGCATGGACAGGAGCCGGAATTGTGATGATGCTGATTCTGGTTGTCTCATCCCGGATAAGAGATATAATGACAATGCTCATCCTCGGCATAATGCTTTCAGGCGGGATATCAGCAGTAGTTACCATAATGCAATATTTCAGTAATGAGACGATGCTTAAGGCATATATCATCTGGACAATGGGAAGTCTTGGAAACCTGTCAGCTGCACAGCTGAAAATACTTGCGCTTTCGGTAACGGCAGGTTTAATTCTGGCCCTTGTTTCAGTCAGAATGCTTAACGTGTTGCTACTTGGTGAAAATTATGCAGGAAGCATGGGACTGAATATTAAATTCTCAAGAGCCCTCATTTTTATTACAACCAGCCTTCTTGCAGGAAGCGTAACAGCTTTCTGCGGACCTGTTGGTTTTATCGGGATCGCTGTTCCACATATCGTCCGGAATATCTTCAGAACATCCGATCATTCAATCTTATTGCCGGGGACACTTCTTACCGGTGGAATAGTAATGCTGATTAGCGACATAGTATCTCAGTTACCGGGTTCTGATACCATATTGCCAATAAATTCAGTCACTTCTCTCATTGGGATACCCGTGGTAATCTGGGTTATTATGCGAAACAGACACAACAGCAGCTCATTCTGATGAGAACAGATAACGATAAAATATTAGCTGTCGAATCACTCGAAATCGGTTATGGCACCGGCAGACACCGAAGGGTGCTTCTTCCTCCCCTGACCGCCTCGGCGCAACGTGGAGAACTTGTGGCTCTTATCGGACGCAACGGAATAGGCAAGAGCACGCTTCTGAGGACGCTTATCGGCATTCAGCCGGCACTTGGCGGATCGGTAACAATTGACGGTGATGACCTGTTATCCATACCACGACTTGAACTGGCAAGAAGAATAGGTAATATCTCCACCGAAATCATAAAAGTCAGTAACATGACTGTTTATGATCTGGTTGCCCTGGGACGATACCCTTATAAAGGCTGGATGGGTGGTGCCGATCACGAGGGCCTCAGGGCTGTTGAAAATGCCCTGGAAAGAACAGGAATGACAGATCTTGCCTCCCGGTATATTGCCGAACTGTCAGATGGAGAACGGCAAAGAGCCATGATAGGAAGGGTTCTCGCACAGGATACCGACATTCTTGTAATGGATGAACCTACAGCATTTCTCGATGTAATGAGCAAACACGAAATGGTGAACCTTATGCTGGGCCTTGCCGCTGAAGGAAAGACAATTATTTTTTCAACACATGATTTCAGTATTGCAACCGGACAGGCCAACAGGATATGGCTTACACTCGATGATAAACTGACTGAGGGAGCACCTGAGGATCTTATCATCAACAGGGCATTTGAATCACTTTTCAACTCACCGTCAGTGGGCTTCGACAGCGATGAGGGGACTTTTTATTTCAGGCAGGAAGCTGGAAGGGAAATATCGCTGAAAGGGGAGGGGATGATCCGAAAATGGACCGAAAAGGCTTTGATAAGAGCAGGATTTGTAATATCAGACCGGGCAGTACATCCTTCTGTTGCTGCACCCGACAAACCCTCCGGAGAATGGTTATTGAATACAGGTAACGACAGGAAAAGCTTTAGTTCGGTTTACGATCTTCTCAGATATCTCCGTTAAAACCGGAAATGATCACCTGTAAAATTTTCTGTAATTGTCGATGAATCCCGAAATATCGTCGACAGATAGCTTTTTTGCGATTATCTTCTTGTCCCTGTCAAGTATATAGATCATCGGAGTGGACTGTACGTTATAATAAAAATCATAATGGGTTCTGCGAACAGGATCCCACCCGTTTATCCATCCTGTCAGTTCATTTTCATT
The DNA here is from genome assembly GCA_016936435.1 of Bacteroidales bacterium. Classification (GTDB taxonomy): domain Bacteria; phylum Bacteroidota; class Bacteroidia; order Bacteroidales; family VadinHA17; genus LD21. The sequence continues at coordinate 2,699 of JAFGXX010000141.1, read as the reverse complement.
TATATATTTGGACCATGCCTCCCTGTCGCCGGTAGTACAAACGGAAAAAATCTCCACACTGTAGTCTTTCGGCTTGTTGTGATAATCCCTGAGCTTCGGCGTCGATTCCTTACAATGCCCGCATCCCGGTTCCCAGAAATATATTATTGTAAAATCCTTTTCAATGTCGTGAAGTGCAACATGCATACCGGTAAAAGACTCCATGACGAGATCTTTTGCAATCACGCCTATCAGGTTGTTCCGAAGCAATTCAACCTGCTTGTTAAGATTATCCCTGAATTCCTGGTTAACCCAGTCAGCCTTGCCGGAAAGATAAATGTCATCGGCAAGTTTCACGATTACAGCATCATGCCCCATAATTTCGCTTTCACGGAAATGATTGAAAAGGTATACCGACACATACTGAAATATACTGTGATTGCCTTCACACTTTTTTATCAGTCTGTCGATAGCCCTGTATATTGAATCGGGCGCCTGTATCAGAACATTTTTAAAGTAAGCTTCAAGCCTGGCATGAAGAATGGGAGTACGAAGGATCCTGTCGTCGTTAAGGTTTATATTGTCGAAGAAATGATCCTTATTGTAATTATATCTGAGGCTCCAGAGCACCGAATCACGATTCGGGGCTGCGTCAGGAACAATGAATTCAGGTACTTCCACAGGCATCATCGAACTTACAAGTACGGAAAGAAGATTGCCTTTGTTGTCATCAATCACCCTGCCCAGATATTCCTTCATCTGTTTTTCGTGATCCTTCTGCTCCCGGGTAAGGATCCTGACGGAATCACTATCCTGCCTTGAAGCCTGTAATCTACGGTTTATTGAAGCTGCTTCCTGTTGAAGTGAAACCCATTTCTTCTGGTATGAAATAAAATATGTGTTCTCCGGTGACCCCCTGAACTGAAGAGTGTTGATATAATCATCATAAGAAAAAGAAATGTCAAATTTTTGATCATCCGACATCATAATTTCAAAATATTTGTTGTTGGGAAGAACGATCATATAAATGCCCTGGGGCAATGACTCGTTTCCCGAAAAACGCCCTGAACCGTTACTGTCCAGCTTCAGTGTATCACGGAGATACTGACGGTCACCGAAATGATATGCAAGAAACAGGGAAGAATCCCTTAACCCGCTTACAGATACTGATATGTCGTATCCTTTCGCAGTCTGACCTTTAACATTAATGATAAAAGCTGCTGCAAGGATAATTATTAAAAGTCGTTTCATTTAACATGAAGTTTCAGATGTGTAAAATTAGCAATTGCAATTTCTTTGCCAAAACCATACTTGTGGTATATTGGAAATATATTGTAATTTTAAGCTGTTAATAGTCCAGGGGTAAAATGACAATCTCTCTTCTCATTCCGGTTTGTGATTATGATATTGTGGCAATGGTACACAGTATGAAACGCTGTATGGCCGATGTTCCGGAGTTTATTGAAATACTTATCGGTGATGACGGATCTGCTCACTCATGGACCGAGAAATACAGATCGCTTGAAAACGGAAGAGTCAGGCTGATAAGATCAGAAAAAAATATCGGGAGGGCAGCCATAAGAAATCTGCTGGCGTTGGAAGCAAAAGGTGATCACCTCCTTTTTATTGACGCTGATACCATGATCCCCGGAACACCGGAAGCTTTTATAAGAAACTGGATAAATGCAGCAGGGACAGCCAGGGTTATATCCGGAGGAGTGTTGTATCATGAATCACCTCCCGGTGATCCTGACAAAATTCTCAGGTGGAAAACCGGCCGCAGGAGAGAACAAAAAAAAGCAGCTGTCAGAAATAAACATCCCTATGCTTCATTTTCGACCTTTAATGTTCTGATCGAAAAAAGCATATTTGAGAAACTTAGATTCAATGAAGAGATTCGTCAATACGGCCATGAAGATACACTTTTCAGCTACCAGCTTAAAAAGGCCGGAATAGGGATTGCTCATATCGATAACGGGCTTATTCATGAAGGACTTGAATCCAACAGAGACTATCTCAATAAAACAAAGCTGAGAATCGAAAACCTTAGTAAACTTTATGATTTCATTACCGATAAAAAGACTTTTGCTTCCACAGTAAGAATGATAAGGTTATACAGGATTTTAAGCATATTAAAACTTAACCTGATCCTCGCCGGATTTTTTATCCGCTTCAGGGAAAAAATGGAATTGAAGATAGACTCTCCTGATCCCCTGCTCACACTTTTTGCCGTATACAAAGTTACCATGTTTTGTACCTTCAGGGAGATACACCGGAGAAAAAAGACAGTGCCAACCTTCGTATTGTAAAGATCAGGACTAAATTACTGCGAAGACATCTGGTTCATTTAATTACATACCCTATTCGTAAAAATAGAAAGCTCTGTATGATAAGAATATAACCGGCATTAATGATCCGATCACAACCCGGATCGTGGTTTTAGTAAAAGTGTAATATGATCAGGGTTTTTGTATATTTGGAGCAGCGTCGCAGAACTATTTATCAAAGAATTCAACATGGCAAATCCTGTTTCGTGGGCTTTCAACCAGGTGAAAAGGTGGAATGATTTCATCTGGCACACTCCGCTTTCCGAATTATCCAGGAGGAAAATATTCCTTGTTAAACAGCTGCGTATTCTGGTCATTGCTGCCAGGGGTTCGATAAAGGATAAGGTTCAGATACGGGCTTCTTCACTGACTCTTTATACAATCCTGTCAATT
>JAFGXX010000140.1 GCA_016936435.1 Bacteroidales bacterium | reverse complement strand
TCCGGTATCGTAGCCCCCGTTAATCTTGAGGTTAATTTTTTCAGATTTTTTACCTGTTATTCTTATATTATTATTCTGCTTTGGCATCAGTTCGACATTTTCAGCCTCTATATCCCTGCTGTTAAGGATGTCAAGAGCAGGTGTGTTTTTTACCGAAAGCCTCATGCCTTTGATTATTAGTCCATTGGCATCAATACAGGTCATGCCGTTGTCGGCTGTGATGTCAATATTCTCCATCGTAATATTTTCCAGGTTCATTTCAGGAAGTCCCTGAAGGAAGACAGCCTGCAGAGCTCCCCTGCAGGTAATATTTTTCATGGATATATTTCTGAATACAGGTGTCTCCTCCGACACCGGCGGTATTGTCTCTGCTTCCGTTTCGTTTTCTCCTGATTTTTCCTGTGCAAGCATTTCGGAGACCGAGAGGCCGCCGTAATACAGGTTAAATGAAATTGCCTGGGTAGGGATATTGATCATGTCAATATCTGTGAAATGGATATTTTCGACTATACCTCCTCTGCCCCGGTTGCTTTTGAAACGGATCCCGACGTCAGTCCCTATGAAGATGCAGTTTGAGACATAAACATTTCTTACGCCTCCCGACATTTCACTGCCTACCGTAACCCCTCCGTGCCCGTGATATACAACACAATTTTCTATTATCAGATTTTCTGTCGGAATGCCTCTGTCTCTGCCGTCTTTATCCTTTCCCGATTTGATGCAGATGGCATCATCGCCCACGTCGAAATTGCTGTTGGTGACAATGGCGTTTTTGCATGATTCAATATCGATACCATCACCGTTTTGGGAGAACCAGGGGTTTTTTACCGTTATATTCCTGACAATAAGATCTTCGCACATGAGAGGATGTATACACCAGGCTGGTGAATTTTGAAAAACAGGTCCGTCAAATAGTATCCGCTTACAGCTTATGAGACTTACCATTACCGGTCGCAGAAAATCCTTTATTTTGCTGTAGTCCTCAATAGTTACAGGTCTGTCAGGGACATTCATTGAGCTTAATTTCTGTCCTTCATAGTAGGCCTGCGACGGGAACCATTGTTTTCCGTCATCACTAAGTACACCACCCGAGGCTAAGAGTTTCTTCCACTGCGACTCAGTCAGCTTTTCTTTCTTAACAGGTCTCCATACTTCGCCGGTACCATCATAAATACCCTTTCCGGTGAAGGCAATGTTTTCAAGATCGCGCCCGTAAACGGGAGAAATACATCTCACAGTTTTATTGCCTTCGAAGCTTGTTTCGACAAGGGGATAAAGATCTTTGTCAGGGCTGAAGATTATCAGTGCTCCCTGTTCCGCGTGAAGTTCCAGGTTGCTTTTAAGTACTATCGGACCTGTAAGCCAGAGACCGGCAGGAATTACAACCTTTCCGCCGCCTTTTTTGCTGACATCATCGATTGCGTCAGCTATTGCTTTTGTGTTTAAAGTCCTGCCATCGGGTATGGCTCCGAAATCTTTGATATTCACGGTGTACCGTGGTATATCAGGTTCCGGTATGTCGGGCATCTCAAATTCGTAATTGCTGTCAGCCGGGCCGGAATTGTCAGGGATTGTATCCTTACAGCTGCATGATAAAACCATAAAACCGCTTAGCAGAAGTATCTTTATGCTGGAGAACATGATTGTATTTCTCATAAATAGTTTGTCATTGTGTTGCATTAGTATTGTCGCAGATCCGGCTCACAAAATGATCAGATGAACCGGGCTTTGCCCGGCTCACACTGACCATACTCCTAAACCAACTCTACCCATGAATCGCTGACCATTAACAGCCTGATTGGATCATGGTAATAAAGTTATTTAACATGCAGCTGATACAAATGCAGTATTTTCCCAACAATGGAGGTCTCATTTCCCGAAGCGGGAAATATTTCCCAAAAAGCGGGTGAAATTTTCTCAGGCTCTTTCAGGGAGCTTATTTGAATATAAAATATGGAATAAAGATCGAAGGCTAATCAGGAAGTCAGATAGTTATTTTGAAATCTTTGTATTCTGATTTATATATTCTGAGGCACTCATACCGAATTCGCGATGGAAACACTTTCTGAAGTGTGACAGGTCCTTGAACCCTACTTCATATGCTATTTCGGTAACGGTGAGCTTCTTTTCGATAAGAAGCTGTGCCGCTCTTTTCAGACGTATGCTTCTGACAAACTCTTTAACAGTCATGTTGGTCAGTGCGCTGAATTTACGGTAAAGCTGCATCCTGCTAACCCCTACTTCTGAGGCGAAATGTTCAATATCGAGATCAGCATTGGATATATTCTTTTCCACGACTTCGATAGCTTTTCTGAGAAACCTTTCATCGGGTGATGTTATTTCCAGGTCGGAAGGTTTCAGTATGATCTGGCTTGTATACTTTTCCTTCAGGGCCCTGCGTATCTGCAGCATATTTTCGATTTTTGTCTGAAGGATTGATATATCAAAAGGCTTTGTGATGTAGTCATCTGCTCCTGATGACAGTCCCTCAATTTCATGCTCGCGTGAATGCAGAGCTGTCAGTAGTAGTATCGGAATGTGTGATGTTCTCTCGTCTTTTTTGACCCTGCGACAGAATTCATAACCGTCGATGTCGGGCATCAGCACATCACTGATGATCACGTCGGGAATTATCTTTATTGCCAGATCCAGGCCTTCTCTGCCGTTACGGGCTTCATATACAACGAAAAAAGACTCAAAATGACTTCTTATGAAATAGCGTACGTCAGGATTATCCTCAACAATTAACAGAATTCGTTCATCCTGTTCCTTATCTGATTCTCCTGTCACCGGTTTAATGGAATTTAACTTCCCGGATTCCTCTCCGGATTCTTTTTCTGATGTCAGCGTATCCTCCTGAACGTTTTCGGTACGGTAAGGGAGCCTGACAGTGAATTTTGAACCTTTTTCGGGATTGCTGACAACACTTATTGTACCCTGATGCAGTTTTACCAGTTCCCTGACCAGAGACAAACCGATCCCGGTTCCACTGCCCTCGTGGCCGGATTCGGCCCTGAAAAACCGGTTGAAGATCTTATCAATGTTACGGTCGGAAATACCTTTGCCGTTATCCTTAACGGATATCTCAATAAACTGCCTGTCTGACTGATCGTTCAGTGAGTCTTCATCCTCTGATGCAAATACAAGAGAAAGTTGAACAGTAACCCTGCCTTTTTCGTTTGTGTACTTTAATCCATTGGATATCAGGTTGTTGATTATGGTTTTTACTTTGTCAGGATCATAGATAGCCATAATTTTTTTCTTCAGCGTGTGAAATTCCAGGCTGATCTGTTTTTCAGCTGCAAATTCCCTGAAAGATTGTACAACTTCAGCTATCAGGTGGACAATATCGTCTTGTTTAGGTTCCAGCTTAAGGTTACCGGCTTCAAGTTTTCTGAAATCGAGAAGCTGGTTGATAAGGCTGTCGAGATTTTTTGTGTTCCGGTAAATAAGGGAAAGATGCGATGAAATATCTTCTTCGGGGACTTTCCTGGAGATTAGTTTTTCCAGAGGACCAAGTATAAGGGTAAGAGGAGTCCTTATTTCGTGCGAGATATTTGTGAACATCCGCAATTTAAGCATGTCAAGCTCATGAAGGTTTCTTGCCTTTGTTTTCTCGAATATTAGTTCATTCTTTATCTTTTGCCTGTTCAGGATGAATCTTACCGACATAATAAGAAGTGCAACGGTAAAAAGTATGACAAGGGTTCTGAAATACCAGGTCATCCTGAAAGGCGGGATAATAGTTATTTTTAATTTAAGTTCATCACCTGACGGCAGATTGCCGGGTAATACCCTTCTTACCCTGAGAGTATAATCACCCGGATTAAGATTTGTGTAAGTTGCGAGTCTCGATTTGCCTGGTTCATTCCAGCCTTTGTCAAAGCCTTCGAGAAAATAGGAGTAGAGGTTACTTCCGCTGCTGATATAGTCGAGCGCTGCAAATTCAAGTGTGAAGACATTCTGGTGATAATGCAGTGAAAGATGAGATGTTTCCGAGATACTACCGGTCAGGATATCATTTTTATCATCTCCGGGCGTTACAGGCTTATTGAAGATCCTCAGCTCGGTAAAAATCAGTGGCACATCGGGTTTCTCAAGGACTATTTCAGCGGGATCGAACATATTAAATCCGTTGATGCCTCCGAAAAGCAGTTCTCCGTTAGCTGCTTTATAAGCTGCACCATAATTATACTGGTCGTTCCTGAGCCCGTCACGGCTGGTGAAATTCCAGAACTGACCTGTACCGGGGTCGAACCTGGAAAGTCCGTTTGAAGTGCTTATCCACAGGAAATGTGCATTGTCCTCGAGAATACAGAAGGCCTGGTTGTTTGAAAGTCCTTCATTTTCACCATAATACTTTGAGGGGCCCTCGTCTATCGAGTACATCGCGATACCTCTGTCATTTGTGGCAATCCAGTATCTGCCCTGTGAATCCTCAGTGAAATATCTTGAGTGTTCAGCATGCCTGTAAATCCTGTCATCATCAGGGCTGTAAATTATAACCTCTCCGAGGGTTCCCAGCCACATGTTACCCTCAGAATCTTTTTCTACCCAGTAGACCTGTTCATTATTTACAAGGTTTGAGAGGTGACTGAAAACCCCGGTCTCAATATCGTACCTGTCGATGCCGACAGATGTGGCTACCCATATATCACCTTCCTTATCGCAGCACATATCCCAGACTCTGTTATCAGACAGACTTGAGGGATCGCCTCTGATTCTTCTCTGATGTCGTATCTGTCCGGTCTTCAGGTCAAGAATGTCGATTCCACCCCAGAATGTCCCTATCCATAAATTGCCTTTGCCGTCGTCAAGGAAGGCTTTTATACAGTCCTGTGAAAGTGAATTTGGATTTTCAGGATCCGATGTCATGTAACGGAATGTTCCGCTTTTCTGGTCCAGGATATTTATCCCCCCGTCTTCTGTTCCGATCCATATCCTGTTGCTGTCGTCGATCCAGAAAGTGTAAATGATATTACAGTTCAGGTAGCGGTTATCATCGGGGAGAGCCCTGTAATCACGGAAAACCTGCTTGCTTTTTGAAAGAAGGCTCAGTCCTCCCCTGGTGCCCAGCCATATTTCTCCCCTGGCATCGTGGTAAATATCAAGTACGGAATTATTGGCGAGGCTGTTTTCATCTCTGTCATCATGTTTATAGAAACCAGTTACACCCCTGTCGGGTGAATATACATAAAGGCCTCCCCTCGTTCCCAGCCAGTAGTCTCCCAGAGCCCCCTTCGAAATTGTCCTTACTGTCTCGGTACGATCGAAATACGGGTCCAGTTGAAGTTGCTCAAATGTTCTTTCCTGAGGGTTGCATATAAATACTCCGCTTGAATATGTAGCTATCCAGAGATATCCGTTTTCATCCCTGATTATATCAAATATCTCCCTCGAAAGGGTACTTGTCAGGGGCACAGAGATTTCTTCCGCATAATTCAGAGACGGGTCATAAAGATATAACCCATTCATTGTGCCTATCCATAGCTTGCCGTAATTATCTGACTGGATGACTCTTATGAAGCTGAGGACGAACTGTGAGTTTTTTGCCGGTCCTTCCGGGGTGACACGTGAAAGATTCCCGTCTGTATCAGCCCGCAGCAGCCCTGCGTCGGTTCCTATATACAAATCTCCGGAAGGATCAAACATCAGGGCGTTCACTGATACTTCTCTTGACCTGAATTCAGGATGGTCCCTGAAAGGATGAACAAAATGCTCCTTCTCCCTGATAAAAAGATTCAGCCCTCCGTTTTCAGTCCCGATAAGAAGGTTTCCGTCAGGGTCTTCAAGAATGACTCTTACCAGATGCCCCGACAGACTTGTCGAATCTTCCGGGTCGGGTATGAAGTTCACAAAACGGTAACCATCGAACCTGCTTAATCCGTGACTGGTGCCGAGCCATATCCATCCTTTGCTGTCCTGGTATATGCACTGTATCTGGTTGTTCGGCAGACCGTCGGACTGGTAAAAATTATCAAAACTGAGAATTGTAGATATCCCTTCAGCATGAGAATCTGTTAAACCGGGTTGACAGAAAAACAAAGACAAAAAAACACTTACATCGAAAATGATGTTTTTCAGACGTTTCAATGATAAACCTATGTTCTGCAATATGCCCGGCATTATACTGTCAATGACTGAGATGTCAGATCATAAAAATAGTGAAATATCTTCCCCGGATTACTGTTTAAATAGTTTTACCGGTCCCATAAGCCCCGAGTCATCCAAAGCCCTTCCCCTGAACATGAACAGTGAAGAGTTGAGGACTTTTTTCCCGGGTTCGGCTTTCTGGTCTCCTGCGAGCCTGTTTGTCCACTGGTTTGTGACTTTAATCTCCAGTGTGTTTGTCCCCTTTTTTAACAATGGTGTTATATCGGTTCTGAAAGGTTCGCACCAGAGTATTGCGGCCGTCTGCCCGTTCACTATCACTTCGGCGATGTCTCCTGCGCTGCCGAGGTCAATGATGATGTTACCCTCATCTTTCAGCCATTTTGCAGGAACAGAAAAGGTATTAGAATAGGTTACTGTTCCGGAAAAATATTTGATACCTTCTTCGCTGCTGGCGGTAAGGGGTTCAAGGTCGGTCATCGTTGCCGTTTCGGGAGCTCCCAGTCGGGCGGGGAAGCTAAGCTGCCAGGGTCCTTCAACTGACGACAGCAAGACAGGTTCTTTAACATCTGTTGTTCCGGAGTTTTGAAGTGTTTCTTTGCGGAATACGACGAAAACAGACTGGTATTTGTTCAGACGCAGAGGCACGAGTGTCTTGCCGTTAGAGAAGCGGTATTCAGCAGCTTCGGTTTTACCTGTTACGGGGTCCCACAGTTCGGCCTCCCTGCCTGAAGTTCGTAGTGTCATATTCAGGTCCAGGACAGAATCGGTCCTGTTGACGACGAACCAGAAGTCGGCATCTGAAGTTCTCCTGTGTATCCACGACAGCATATCATTGCTGCTTATACCTGTGTCGACATCTTTATCAACACCTTCGGCCTTAAGTATCAAAGCTGGCGGCACGTTCCAGTATACCTTTCCTTTTTTGAATGAACGTTTTGTCCGGCTCACGCCGTCGAGGTCTCCCCAGATGTCGGCTGTCAGTTCGCGGAATTCTTTTTCGCAGGCTGGGAAATCGGTCAGGCCGGGAGTGCGGATAGGTCTGGGACCTGCAATGGAAGCACCGGCCGACACCAGATCATGGAGTTTTCTGAGAACAGGCAAAGTCATTTCCTGAATTTCGGGAAGAATAAGGACTTCGTAGCACATTCCGTCGGGGAGGATTAGTTTTCCGTCGGCGGCGACGCTCATTCTTGTTATGAGGGCGTCGGCGTTAATATAGTCGTAGTCAAATCCTTCGGGAGGAGCCGGGATGAGACCGCTACCCCATATAGGCATAGTGGAAGGAGCTCCTTCGTTGAGGAGGTACACGAGGTCTGCCACAAAGAGGCCCTGCTGAAGCATGTAAGAGTTACGGGCCAGGTAATCCATGAAAGGAGCAGCCTGTTCAGCCCAGGTGATATTCCGGTTGATATGCATACCGACCATTGTGTTACCGGGTTTTGTGTCGAGAGGCTGATGAGCGGAGGTATGGAAGATAAATCGGTTAATACCCTGGGTGAACCAGTAGTCGCCGACTTTTTTGAGTGTGAATGGAGAGTCAAAGGCGCCACCTGTGAATGCTTCGGCGCCTACTATTTTCTTTCCGTATATATGAGCTGCTGAGGCGGCTCCTCTGACATCCTGGTAATACATCAGGTCGGGATGCATTGTTCCGCGCCAGAATTCACCCATTGGAATATCGACATATTTTTTGCACAGTAGTGCATCTTCAAGAATTTCGAGCGACACTCCTGAGGCTTCGCTGTAGGTTTTAACTCCCTCTTTATGAAGATAATCGGTGATGGCCTTATAATGGTTTTCTGCAAACATGTCGGCTAGGGTGCGGCGGAAGTCCCAGAGGAACCTGTCGCTTATTTCGCTGTTTGCGACTACGCGTCCGGCCAGACAGGGGAGATATGGAGTAGGATCATAAGCTCTTCTGCTATGAAACTCCCGGGTCATGTTGTCGGTCCAGTTCTGCATGCCGGCTTCCCAGCTGTCGAGGAGGATGTACTGCATGCTTTTCCCGTAAAGGGGTCCCATAGCTTCACGGAGGGGTTCTGTATAATCTCTTATATAGTCGAGGCTGTATTCCTTGCTCAGTTTGTCGACTTCATAGCCGAGCCCTGATGGTACGGGAGGCCTGTTCTTTGAGCCGGTAAGGGAATATCCGAATTTCATTACGGTCCAGTTTCCTGGAGGGACATCCCATTTGAGAGATCCGTCGGGCTGGATTAGCGGGGTGAGGTTTATTATTGATGAGGGATCTATTGCCGAAGTTCCGTTAACGGGGTTTGATGCCACAGGTTCATAGCTGAAGAGGTGATAGAATCCGGCTTTGTCTTCCCACCTGTTTATTCTGGCTCCGGTATGGAGTTTTATTTCGGCGAAGGTGTAAGCAGAGTCTGGTTTTGATACTGCTTCGGCCATGACGTCGGCAGGACGCAGAGGCGCCCCGGTGAATTCGATCCTGAAATGGCGGGCTGTTGTTTCGGTGAATGAATAAGTAGTTACTTTTCCTGCCCTGTATAGCTGGGCTCCCGGCAGTGCGACGAGGGTTGTGAAATCGTCAGAGTTATTCCCTGCCTTGACTGCACCGACAGGTATCCCTGCCCTGTTGGCGAGGGTAAGGGCTTTGACGGCAATGGGTTTATCGAAGCTGAACTGGATCCAGACGATGCTTTTATCATTACCTGCCCTTATTCTTGCGCTGGTGTTAAGGTCGTCGTCAATAAGTCCGGCGCCTTCAATCGGTCCTGCGGATGTTGTTATCACGGGCTTAAGGTTTCTGATGTCTGTTTCATCGGGAGGTGTAGGGAAAGCTATCACCATGAACTCTTTTGAGAAGCCGGGTTCGTTGGTAGCGGGTCTGGCACCTCGTGAGAGGTTCCTGATAGGGCCTTCCACCGAAGGAACATCAGGGAGGGTGCTGTTGAATTTCTGAGGGCCACTGATGTTCACTTCACTCCACACGAGTTTTTTCATAGCCTGTTCGGGTTTCACCCAAGGTCCTCCGGTGAGGCTCCATCCTGCGGAGCTGAAAAGAGTAAGTTCGAGGCTGAGGCGGTCAGCTTCCACAGCAGTATGTCTTACGGCATCGAACCATTCGGCCGACCAGAAAGGGATCTTTTTTTCGACGGTCTGTCCCTGTCCGGAGCCCACGTCGGCGAGCTGCATTCCTCCTATGCCGGCTCTTTTCATCCATTCGAGGTCTTTTGTGATCCCTTCGGTTGTAATGTTGCTGTTGGTCCAGTGCCACCATGTACGGGGCTTTCCGGATTCGGGAGGGTTTTTAAAATCTTCCGCGATCGATTGAGAATACAGGTTAATGTTCAAACATGTAACTACAAGGAAGAGCGTAATAGGGGTTATGATTTTTTTCATATTCAAAGGTCAGGATTAAAATTTGCCTAATATGGTAAAACAGAGTATAAAGATGGGGCAAAAAAAAGAGGCTGCAAAATCTTTGCAACCTCTCTTTGAATCATTAGCCTGAATAATTTTAATCTATTTTTTTCACTTTAACAGCGACAAGGCCTTTTTCTCTCTCTTCTGCTTCAAATTCAACTGTCTGGCCTGTAACAAGTTCAGATTGCGGTACATCTAATCCCGAACGATGGACAAAGATATCTTTGCCTTCTTCGGTCTCAATGAAACCATAACCTTTTACCCGGTCATACCATTTAACAGTTCCTTTCATGTGTGCGAACTATTGAAGTTTTTATCTGCTATCTCTTCTGCGGTCATTACCGCCTCTGCGGTATTCGTTGCCGCCCCTGAAATCTCTTTTTCTTTCTGTTCTTTCAATTGATTCGTTTACAATGATGTTCCTGCCCTGTATTTCTGAACCGTTGAGTTCAGAAACAGCTTTACGGGCTTCTTCTTCATTTGGCATTTCTACAAAACCAAATCCTTTACTCTTGTTAGAGTATTTGTCAATGATGATCTTGGCGGATGCTACTTCGCCATACTCTTCAAATAATTCCCTGAGTTCCTCTTCTTTCATTTTGAAGTTCAGGCTACCGACATAAATGTTCATAGTTCAAAAAATTAAGGTGTTAAACAGCTCCAAAGGTTATCTTTTTTTTTTGAAAAAAAAATAATTATGTATTATATATTCAATATTATGTCAAAATATCATCTTTTTCTTGCTGAAAAATTTTAAAATGTGTGATAAATGACTATCATTCAGCGGTCCTGTTTTTTGTTCCTGATATAGATATGTTTAATATTAAACTGGCCTGAGTCTCTCTCATCTATCTCAAAATCAAACGATCGGATAAGTGGAGTCAGTTTTGCAAATCCAAAGTTACGAGCGTCGAAATCGGGTTGTTTTTTTAATATCAGGTTGCCGACGTCACCCAGGTAGGCCCATCCGTTTTCATCTGCCAGGTCGGAAATAGATGCAGCTATAAGGCGCTTTGCTTTCTTTATTTCGAATTTCTGGTCATTTTCCTTTGTTTTTTTTGCTCCCTGAGTCTTTCCTTTAGGCTCTTTTGGGGCTCCTGTATCCCGTTCCGATACCGCCGAAGTGATAATTTCGATATAGATGAACTTATCGCATGCGACAATAAAGGGCAGGGGAGTCTTCTTTTCTCCTATGCCGATCACTTTCATGCCGGCTTCCCTAAGTCTTGTAGCCAGTCTTGTAAAATCGCTGTCGCTTGAAACGATACAGAATCCGTCAACTTTTCCTGAATATAAAATATCCATGGCATCAATTATCATAGCTGAATCGGATGAGTTTTTCCCGCGGGTATAGCTGTACTGCTGAACGGGAGTGATGGCATTTTCAAGAAGTACCTGTTTCCATCCCGATAGCGTCGGCCTGGTCCAGTCCCCATAGATCCTTCTGAAAGTAGGGGTTCCGTATTTAGCTATTTCCTCAAGCATGCCGGTTACATTACCGGACGGGATATTCTCGGCGTCGATAAGGACAGCCAGTCTCAGATCATCTAATGTCTGCATTTATTACTGGTTGGTATGTGCTGCAATTTACGATTTATTTTAATGGTATTGATTTATTCAGTACGTCATTTCGTTTATAATCGGAAAAACAAAAGATATTATTAACTTTGCATCCGCCCTCAGGGGCTTAAACCAAAACAGCATAAAAACATAATAATATGGGAAAAGGTGACAGGAAATCAAAAAGAGGTAAGATAATCCTCGGCACTTACGGCGTCAGAAGGCGCAGAAAAAAGGCTGGCAAACCACCGGTTAAACTTATGGAGAAGGCTAAGGAAACTGTCATAAAGGAGAAGAAGCCTCTTAAACACAGGAAACCGGCAGCAGAAGTTCAGGAAGTTCCGGCTCCAGTGATAAATGAAGTTGTAAGTGAAGTAAGTGAGCAGAAACCTGAAAAAGCCCCTGCCGTAAAAAAAGAGAAAAAAGCAGCCGCTGCAGAGAAACCCGCCAAAGAAGTTAAGGAAAAGAAACCTGTAGCCGAAAAGAAAACAACTTCCCCGAAGACAACAAAGACTACTAAAACAACAAAAAAATAGACCTGGCAGATCTTACACCAGGCACATTCAGGGACCTTGTGATTTGCAGGAAGCTTATTTATTGTTTTACAACAAGATATTTGTAGTCATCGGGATCAATTACAGCATTGATTATAACAGGTTCGTCAAGTTGCAGGGCTTTTTTTACAGCTTCCTCCATGCTGATGGTGCTGACGGCTCTCAGCACTTTAACGCCAAGGAAGGAGTCAGAAAGGAAAAGATCTCCACGATAAAGTTCCGTGGCTGCTGACGGAATATTACGCCAGTTCTGTTTAAGCCTTATCAGGTTCAGTTCATTGTCGGAAAAGACAACCACGATAACCGGCAGATTATATCTTCTTGCCGTTATGATCTCACCGGCCATCATAAGAAAACCTCCGTCACCGGTAATACAAACCACTTTCTTTTCGGGCTTGCATATGCTTGCAGCCAGTGCCGCGGGTAGTCCGAATCCCATCCCCGACCAGCCATTGGTCATGATAAGCTCTTTACCTCCTGAACAATCCCAAAACTGACCTATGAGATGCAGATGTGACCCTACATCTGCAGTTAAGATTGATCCGGCCGGCAGTTCTTCCCTGAGCACCCTTAATGCTGCAACGGGTCCGAATTTTGAAGAAAATCCCCCCAGCGCAGTTAGTATCTCCCTGCGGATACTCTTTATTTTCTTTTCCCGCGGGACCAGTTTTTGATGGTCAAGGTTTTCCAAAACACTGAACCATTCGTCCTTATCTCCTGTGAAGGATTTCACAATACCTCCTTCAGGAAGATCTGCTTTTATAGTGTCAAAATGTATAAGAGCTACGTCGGGCATCCAGCTTTCATAGTTGTATTCAACCTGGTCGTAGCCCAGACCAATGACCAGGTCACAATCATCATAGATATTGGCAAGGTGGTTGCTAAGGACATGGAACAAAACTCCCGCATAGGAAGGGTGATCTTCGGGGATCAGGCCTTTGGCCATAGGAGTGAGGACTACCGGGATATTGTATTTTTCAAGGAAAGTAAGCAGTTTCTCTCCTGTACCGAGCCTTTTTGCAGTGAGACCTGCTGCAAGTACAGGCTTCTTCGATGTAGCAAGAAGTGCAGCTATGGAGGAAATATCATTGTTGATTTTGCTGCGACTGCCTTCCTTATGTTTGAAATCCGGATCCTGCACTTCGTTGTATGCAATATCGGCCGGTAATCCGATATGAACAGGTCCGGGATACTCTTCCAAGCATGTGGTGAGTGCTTTTTTCATCATTTCGGCAGCATGCTCTGCTGATAACCTCAGGGTTAGTCTGGTTACAGGAGAGAAAAGCTGCTGATGGCTGATGTTCATCTGGGTTGTACGGTTGATCAGGGAATCGCTTAACTCACTTGTCAGAACAATTACAGGTGACCGGTCGAGAAAGGCTCCGCCGACACCTGTCGATATGTTTGTCGCACCCGGTCCGAATGTTGCATGGCAAACACCCGGAACTCCGCTAAGTCTTGCACTGACATCGGCCATGATACCTGCAGCAGCTTCATGTGAAACAAGAATAAAATCAATTCCTCTTTTCCTGAATGCCTCGAGATATGGAATTGAGGATCCTCCCGGAATCCCGAATACCCGGCGCACTCCGGCTTTAAACAATTGATCTGCAATGTGATCGGCAACGGTCATCGTAGAGGTAAAAATATACACTACAAATCTATTAAATATAATGTGATTTTTTTTCGGATATTTGTCGCCATATTTTTCAAAGGTGTTAAAGCGGGATGATACAATATTCTGGGCGGTCGTGGCCTGCCTGCTCTGGTCTACTGTTTATGCAGTTATAAAGTTAGGACTGCAGTATGATACTCCTCTTCACTTCGCAGGTTTAAGGTTCATGATCTCAGGTCTGATGATACTCCCTTTTGCTCTCCGGCAGTCAGATTATTTCCCGATGATCAGAAAGCACTGGAAAATAGTATTGTGGGTCACCTTGTTACAAACACTGCTTAACTATATCTTTTTTTACCTGGGTATGGACCTCGTACCCGGAGCAATAGGAGCAATTATTGTTGGTTCCCAGCCCCTCGTTGTTGCAGTGGTAGCAGCTCTTATGCATGAAGGAGAACGACTTACAGGCAGAAAGATCATTACTATTGTTCTGGGTATTACAGGTGTAATAATGATAAGTGCAGGTCGTCAGGCTTTAAGAATAGGTGCTGCAAGCGAGATCATCGGGGTGGCCCTCATTCTTGGAGCAAATATTGCAACTGCGCTCAGTAATGTGCTTGTTTCACTAAAGAGCAGGGGAATCAATCCACTGGTTCTGAGTTCATCAACACTTTTTACCGGCGGATTGTTGATTTTCATTATTTCCATTCCTGTGGAAGGGGCTTCGAGGGGACCTTTAAACATAACCTACTGGTTGTCGCTTGCGTGGCTCAGTTTCGTCTCAGCCTATGCTTTTTCACTGTGGTTCAAGTTGCTTCAACGGCCTAAGGTGAAGGTTTCGGAACTCAATCTGTGGAAATTTATAATACCTGTCGTGGGAGCTGTGTTAAGCTGGATCATCGTCCCCGATGAAAAACCCGACTGGCTTACAGTCACAGGTATTTTGGTAATAACAGGCTCTTTAATAGGATTTTACACCAACGGAGCAAGGCTAAAAGTAAAATGACATGAAAGAGAGGTTCAAGGCATTGTTGTTTTATGCGCTCTTCTGGATATTGTTCTTCATAGTTGCAAGGCTCTTTTTTATACTTACACATCTTTCCGAGGCTGCACTTTACAGCCCGGGTGAAATTGCAGCTACTTTCCGGCATGGACTCCGGCTTGACATTTCAGCAACAGGATACATCTTTTTAATTCCGGTATTTATTTTAATACCTGCACTCTGGTTCAACAGGAAAATTTTCGGGACCATTATCAACTGGTATAGCATCATTGTGATAATAATTGCGTCGGCCATTGTTGTTGCTGATACTCTTCTTTATAAATACTGGGGTTTCAGAATGGACCATACAGCCTTCCTATACCTCAACACCCCCGGAGAGGCTGCTGCTTCAGTAACCTTTTTTCAGATGGCAGGAGTAATTACCGGAATACTGATACTCTCGGCATCCTTTATCTGGCTTTACCGGCGCTTTCTTGTCCGGCTATTCAATAATCTGTCAGTCGTAAGATACCGGTTTGCGGCAACAATAACCTTATTGATTTTGTGGGGATTAATGATAATACCTATAAGAGGGGGGCTGGGGCTGGCTCCCATTTATGCAGGATCAGTTTACTTCAGCAGAAATACTTTTGTTAACCACACAGCAATAAATGTTGTGTGGAACGTAGGTAATACATTGGTTAACAAGAAGCAGACCGCTAATCCGTATGTTTTTGCCGGCCATGAGGAATCACTTGAACAGGTCTCTTCTATTACAAGGAAAGGTTCAGCTCCGGTAAAGATCATCAATAACGACAGACCCAATATCCTGATTTTGGTGATGGAGAGCTTCGGAAGCGCCCTGACAGGTTCTCTTGGCGGAGATACGATCACTACTCCGCGATTTAATGAATGGTGCAGGGAAGGGGTCCTTTTTTCAGGTTTTTATGCTTCCGGTTTCCGTACCGATAAAGCCATGCCTGCGATACTAAATGGCTATCCGGCGCAACCGGCCGCATCGATAATGAAAGATTCCAGGAAAACAGAGTCGCTGCCCGGGCTGGTAAAAATACTTCAGGAGGAAGGTTACAATGCCTCCTTCTGGTACGGCGGCGACATCAATTTTGCCAATTTCAATGCTTATCTCATAAATTCCGGTTTCAGCAGGATCATAACCCAGGATAATTTTGATCCGGCCGACAGAAATTCAAAGTGGGGCATACATGATCATGTGTTGTTCAACGCATTGCGTGATTCGATGGATCATATTAAAGAACCATTTCTGAGAGTGGTGCTGTCGCTCTCAAGCCACGAACCTTTTGACGTACCTGTCGACCCTGTCTTTGAAGGCAGGGATGAACTTACAAAGTTCCGCAATTCGCTTCATTATACCGATTCGGTGCTTGGTGATTTCCTCGATAATGCTGCCGGAAGCGAATGGTGGGGAAACACTCTCATAATTATCGTTGCTGATCATTTCAGGAGGAATTCGGGCGACCTTCTTGTATATTCTGAGGATATATTCCAGATACCCATGCTCTGGACCGGGGGAGTGACGGTAAAACGTGATACAATGATAAGTCGCCTGGGAAGTCAGGTCGATATTCCAATTACACTGCTTCGTCAGATGAACCTTGATGGTGAATTCCCATTCAGCAAAGACCTTCTTTCTGACGATGCTCATTCTTTTGCCTTTTATACCTTCAACGAAGGTTTCGGATTCATCACCGACAGCTCGAAATATATATATGATCATAAACTGGGAGGACCGGTACTGAGCGAGGGAAATGATCCGCTTTACGCGGGAAAACTTGGCAAGGCATACCTTCAGGTTTTGTATGATGATTTCCTGAAAAGATAAGATCTCTGATTGTCAGGAAATCCGGAGAGACTAAATATTTCATAAATTTGTCCGGATGTGAAGGTAGAAGTATCAGATTTCCAAACGGTTTTATTAAATTTGTTACATGGCAGCCCGACAGGTTAAAATCTTTGTACGTAGCAGCTCTCCAAGGCTCAGCTACATTGCAGGGATAATTATAGGCGACATCCTTGGCCTTAGCTGGGAGATTGTGACAGATAAGCGTCGTATTGGCAAAAATCCGGTTATTAATTATTCAGACACCGGGATAGAAGGGTCATTTAAAATTACGCCGGACGGGATCTTGTTTGAAAAGGGGATTGAAAAAAAACAGCTTAATATCACACGATGGAGAGAGCTGCCGGTTATTTTTCAGACTGCCGGCGACTCGGACCTGCCGTTCGACATTTTTGCGGCATCCTTCTATCTTGTAAGCAGGTATGAGGAATATCTTGATCATCAGCCGGATGAGCATGGAAGGTTCAGGGCATCATCATCACTTGCCAGCACGGGAGGATTTCTACATAAGCCTGTAGTAGAGCTGTGGACGCGTGAATTCGCCCTCATCCTTCTGGCAAGATATCCCGGTCTGGTTTTCAGAAAAAACAAATTCCGTTCTTTGGTCACCATAGACTCCGATCAGCCATTTGCCTATATGGGGAAAAGGCTGCTTATAAACATGGGTGGCTTTGTTCGTGATGTGGCAATGAACAGAAAACATGCCTCTGAACGATTTGATGTGCTGTTTCGGGGTAAGGAGGACCCTTACTATGTATACGACTACATAATGGAGACAATCTCAAAATACGATACTCCGGCACGCTTCTTTTTCCCTTCAGGAAACTATTCGGGATATGACAAAAACCCATCATGGAGAAGCTCTGAATACAAAACTCTGATAGGAACGATAGAATCGCGGTTCAGTGTAGGTATACATCCTTCATATTATGCAGCAGAAAATAAGGCGATTCTGAAAAAGGAAATAAGCCGTCTGGCAACAGTTATATGTAAGCCGGTAACCTCAAGCCGCTACCATTACCTGAGGATATCGTTTCCCTCTTCATTCAGAGAAATTGAAAAGATGGGGATTAGAGAGGATTATTCGCTTGGATTTCATGATGAACCGGGGTTCAGGGCAGGAATTGCCAGACCGTTCTATTTTTACGATGTGGCTGAGGACATCCAGACAGACCTGAGGATTATCCCATTTCAGGTGATGGACGGCACCCTCTTCCAGTATAAAAAACTTGATCCTCATGCCGCCTGGGAAGTTGTCTCGCAACTGATAAATGAAACCAGAGAAGTTGGCGGATTGTTTGTAAGTATCTGGCATAATACTTCCCTGCTCAACACCCCTGAATGGAAAGGATGGCGCGAATTGTTTGAAAGAATGATAAAAGCGCAGAGACCATGATAAGCTATCTGCACCACGATGAGATAGACCGGGAGCGATGGGACAACTGCCTGAATTATTTACCACGGGTCCGTCCATACGCTTTTTCCTGGTACCTCGATATTATGGCTCCCGGGTGGGAAGCAATGGTCGACGACGATTATGATGCAATCTTCCCTATCCCATGCTCCTCGAAATTCGGGATAAGATATATAGCGACTCCCATTTTCCTCCAACAGCTCGGAGCATTCTCACCCGATAAGAACCCTTATGGGGTGATAAATGATTTTTTTGACTATATGCCTGAATTTTACCGCTTTATTGACCTGGCTACAGGCCAGGATATCGTCAGCGATGATTACAGGGTGACAGCTCGATCGAATTACGAACTTGACCTTTCAAGACCATATGAGATACTCAGAAAAAATTTCACCCCGCATTGCGTCAGGAATATCGAAAAGGCCATAAAGAACAGTCCGGCCATAGATAACGACATCACTCCGTCTGAACTGATAGCACTTTTCCGCAGTAACAGGGGAGCCTCGATAAAAGGTATCAAGCAGCGTGATTATGATCGTCTTGAAAAGCTTATGTCATTCTGCCTTATTAACGGCAGGGGAAGAATAATTGGAGTACGTAGTTCAGGGAAACAGGTCATTTACGGAAATTTCCTTGTGGAAACAAGTGGAAGGATAACCATGCTGTTTGTTGTAAACACTTCCGTGAGCCGCAATAAACGGACGGGCTATTATGTTGTAAATGAGATTATAAGGAATTATGCAGAGACAGACACGATACTCGATTTTGCAGGCTCATCATTACCTCCGGTAGCTTCGTTCATGGAGTCATTCGGAAGTGTTAAAGTGCCTTTTTACAGGATATACAGGAACAGATTGCCTTTTTTTATCCGGTTTCTGAAATGAGCTGTGCCGGTAAATATCAATTTCATCTGTCAGGCTCTACACATGTTGACGCGAAGTTACACAACCTAAAGATCTTCAAGATCGATCTCCTCATCGGTGTTGAGAGGGCTTAGCTTTCCTCCCTCACATTTGAGTGTGGCAGCCGGGAATTTCTTGAGGATATTGAGGTTGTGAGTTGATACGATGACAGCCCTGCCTGTTTTACTGATCTCCCTGAGCAGGCTTATTATACCTTCGGATGTCTCGTGGTCGAGATTCCCTGTCGGCTCATCGGCAAGAATGATCTCCGGATCATTCAAAAGGGCTCTTCCTATAACAACACGCTGCTGTTCTCCTCCTGAAAGCTGATGAGGCATCTTATAACCCTTCAGACCCAGTCCGACTTTGTCGAGAACTTCGGTGATACGGTTATCAATATCTGTTTT
Organism: Bacteroidales bacterium; assembly: GCA_016936435.1. GTDB lineage: Bacteria > Bacteroidota > Bacteroidia > Bacteroidales > VadinHA17 > LD21. The sequence continues at coordinate 9,804 of JAFGXX010000140.1, read as the reverse complement.
ATTCTTCCATCCTGTTGCCCTGAGAACAAATTCAAGGTTGTCGTGCACCGTCCTGTCAGTGAGAAGCTGAAAATCCTGAAACACTATTCCCAGTTTTCTTCTCAGCATGGGAATATCTTTTTTCTTCAGCTTCAGCAGGTTAAATCCTGCTACTGTACCTTTTCCTTCGCGCAGTGGGAGTTGCGCATTAAGGGTTTTTATAATACTGGTTTTTCCACTCCCTACTTTCCCTACGATGTATTTGAATTCACCTCTTCTCATACTAAGGCTGACACCTGTCATTACCAGATGATCCTGCTGCCAGATCTCACAGTCTTTGAGCTCAATAATTACATCCAGAGGCAATACTTCTTTCATCAGCCGGGTGTTTGAGTGCAAAATAAGGAAAGAATTGATAAAAACTATTTGGATGTTGATAAAATCAGTAATAAAGCCCGGCAGCAGGCGTTTAATAATTGTAATTTTACACCATATCTTAAAGAACGGGTGCTTTATATGTGGCTTATAGTTAAATGCTTACATTGTCTGTAGTGGTTTTTTGACAGTCCGGGGTTTATACGTAAAAAGCCAAAACGAAATAGTTATGAACAGAAACAGATACATCGCACTCCTGAGCAGCCTGATGCTTTTTGTCTTTCAGGCTTTGTCGCAGGTGCCTTTTACTGAGAAGGATGCAGGCTCTGAATTCTTAAGGGGAATGGAGCTTTTCGGAAAGGAAAAATATCCTTCGGCAATAAAGTTATTTGACACTTATTTAACAGGCAATATTGAGTCAAAGTCGAACGAAGCAGCTGAAGCTGAATATCACGCTGCGCTTGCGGCACTGAATCTTTTCAATCCTGACGCCGAATACAGGATGATAAAATTCATCAGGGCTTATCCTGAGAGTCCGAGAATAAACGATGCATATCTTGCGCTGGGAGATTATTTCTATCAGAACAGGAACTACCGTAAAGCAGCCGTATATTTCGAAGAGCTAAGGAGATGGGATCTTCCTCCGGCAAAACTGCCAGAGTATTTTTTCAGGCTTGGTTATTCCCTGATGATAAGAGGAGATAAACCTGAGGCTATGATGATGTTCTCTGAAATAAAAGATATAGACACAGAGTACACTTCTCCGGCTCTGTATTATTTTTCTCACCTGGCTTATGAACAAAATATGTATGAGACCGCCATGGACGGTTTTCTTCGCCTGCGGGACGATGAAACATTCGGAGGAGTGGTGCCTTTTTATATTGTCCAGATGCTTTACCTTAAAAAAGATTATGACCAGATACTCGCAATAGCACCCGAACTGATTGAATCGGCCGGAAGTAAAAGGGAACTTGAGCTTTACAGGTTTATAGGTGACGCCTATTACAACAGGGAACAGTATGCGGAAGCCCTTCCCTACCTCGAGAAATTCGCCGAAGGTACAAAGATCAGTGACAGAAAAGACAAATTCCAGCTGGGATACTGCTATTACCGTACAGGCGAGACAGATAAGGCGATAGCACTTCTGAGGAATCTTGGAACCAGTAATGACCTTCTGGGGCAGAATGTCTGGTTTATTCTTGGCGATTGCTATTTACAGAAAGGGGATAAAAAACGTGCACAGCTGGGATTCTCGGAAGCTTCAAAGATGAATTTTGACAGGGATATTACCGAACAGGCTCTCTTTAACTATGCCAAACTGGCTTATGAGACTTCATATTCACCTTTCGGGGAGGTAATAAATGCCTTCCAGGATTATATTGAAAATTTCCCCGCCTCTGAAAGAATAGACGAAGCCTACAATTACCTTGTCAGCTCATACATGCAGGTTAAGAACTACAAGGCTGCACTAGCATCTCTCGACAGGATACCATTAATGAACGACAGGCTGGAGGAAGCTTACCAGCGTGTTGCATTCTATCGCGGGCTCGAGCTTTTCAAGAACATGGACCTCGAGGCAGCTATTGCAATGTTCGAAAAATCGCTTCGTTATGAAAAATACAACCGTCAGCTCAGGGCCAGGGCGGTTTACTGGAAAGCGGAAGCTGATTACCGGCTGGGACGATTTGAAGAAGCAAAAAATGGTTATACGACCTATATGGGAATACCGGGCTCATCAGCTCTCGGAGAGAACAACCTGCTCAGGTATAATCTCGGTTACTCCCTTTTCAACATGGAAGATTATTCAAACGCCGTAATCCATTTCCTTAACTTCGAGTCGGACGTTGCCAGTGTAAGATCAGAGATCATGGCAGATGCCAGGAACAGAATAGCCGATTGTTACTATATAACTACCAGTTATCCTGAGGCTGTAACATACTATGATAAGGTAATAGATTTTGGCAAAGTAAATGCTGATTATGCAATGTTCCAGAAAGGATTTTGCCTGGGGCTGATGAATGACATGAGAGGCAAGACAGAAGTTCTTTCGTCACTGACGACCCGGTATCCTTCTTCGTTATATGTTCCGAACGCTATCTTCGAAAGAGGAAGGGCTTATGTGGTCCTGAAGGAATATAACAGGGGAGAAGCCGATTTCAATACGGTAATATCTTCATTCCCTGAAAGTCCTTTTGTGCCGCGTTCGATGGTCCAGCTCGGGCTGCTGTATAACAACACCGATCAAAGCGAAAAGGCAATAGCACAATATAAGAGAGTTATAGAAAAATTCAGGTCGACACCCGAGGCAAGAGCAGCGATGACAGGACTTAAGAATGCCTATGTCGAGATGAATGACGTGGAATCATATTTTTCTTATGTTAAGACCCTTCAGGGTTACGGCGATATTAACCTGGCTGAAAAGGATTCTCTGCTCTACACGTCGGGTGAGAATTTATTTATTAAAGGACAGTATCCGCGCGCTGCCGAAGTATTAAAAAGCTATATTGACGAATTTCCGTCAGGAAGTTTCCGTCAGAATGCTCAGTTTTACCTGGCAGAATGCTACCGTCGTACCGAAAACTTCGATGAAGCTTTGAAATTATATGCTGAAGTTGCCTCAGCGCCGGTGAGCCAGTTTACGGAACAGTCGCTGTCGGCCGCTGCCGCTATTTCCTATTCAAAAGAAGACTATGTTCAGTCGCTGGCGTATTATGAAAGGCTTGAAAAGGGGGCAACAACAGCCGATGTACGGATCTCGGCCCTCAGAGGGTGGCTGCGGTCAGCATGGCAGCTTGGAGATGCACAGAAAACAATCCAGGTAGCCGACAGAATACTCAGTACCTCAAACGTGCCCGAAGAGCTGGCCAGGGAAGCGACATTCATGAGGGCCAAAGCAAACTACAGCCTTAATAATTTTGAAACTGCCCTTTCCGATTTCCGTAAAGTGGCCACAGAAGTCACTACATCTGAAGGCGCAGAATCGAAATACAGAGTTGCTGAGATACTCTTCAGAAACGATCAGGTAATTGAATCGGAAAAGCTGGTTACTGAATTCATCGACCAGAATACACCACACCAGTACTGGATGGCAAAAATATTCATCCTCCTTTCCGATATTAGTCTTAAGAAAGGTGATAAGCTTCAGGCTCGTGTTACTCTCGAAAGCCTTCGCGATTATTATTCTGTCAGTGACGATGGCATACTCGAAGAGGTTAAAGCCAGACTTGAAACACTGAACCAGACAAACTGACGATGTTGTACTATGGAAAGAAGGAAATCAATTCTGAAATTTCATCGTTTCAAAAAAAATGAAATGAAAAAGATCTTTGTAACATTACTGCTTATATCTCCCTTATTGTTTCCTCTCTCAGCCCAGACTGGGGAACAGGATCTTTCCAGGGAAGTGACTCTGTACAATCCCTATAAACCATCATTGCCTGATTTCAGGAAACGAAGCTATATGCCTGACATTATTGATACTACAGGGATCATGCCCGATTTCAGCTATGATGTTACAACAAGACCCTTCACTCCCGAATATAGTATCAGTCCCTTGAAACCGGTATCTCTGCTGCCCGATCCATTGCCCAGACTCTACAAGAGCTTTGTGAAATTCGGTATCGGGAATTATATGACGCCGCTGGCCGAAGTGAGTATAACAAATGAACGGTCTAAAAGAAATACCATAGGATTTTACGGAAGACATTTTTCAACAAACGGAAAAGTATTGCTCCAGAATGGTAAACAGGGCTTTGCCGGATATATGGACAATGATCTTTCACTTTTCGGAAAAAAATTCTTCAGGAAGAATTTCCTCGAGGGATCTGTCGATTTTACCCAGAAGCTGAGATATGCATACGGTTACGACACAAGCATAAAAGATTATGAGCCGGAGAAGAAAGAGATAAGACTCGGATACAACAATCTCTCAGCCGATATATCATTCGCTTCACTTACACTGGACTCATCAGATTTTTCATATGATTTTGACCTGAGGTATGACTATTTCTACAATACGAACTTAAAATACCAGCATTCACTTGGCCTTAGCGGTGAAATGGCCCGTGAGTTCGAAGGTTTCTATCTGGGATCAGGCATTGCCTTTGATTACGTGATGCTTTCAAAATCGGTATCCGACAGGTCAAAATATACTATTGAACTGAGTCCATTTGCGACAAAAAGCACCCCCCAGTGGAGCTTCAGGGCAGGGTTGAAATTGCTTCTTGACAGAAATATTGATACGAAAGCTGATTTTTATATCTATCCTGACGCATACTTCGGTTTCAGCATTGTCCCTTCCTATCTGAAATTCCATGTGGCTCTGAATGGAAAACTGGAGAGAAACCAACCTGCGAAAGTCATAGAAGAGAATCCATTTATAATTCGCGACGGTACATTGTTCATGCTTCCTAATACAAGCCATTCACTTATCGTGTCGGCAGGACTTAACGGGAACACGGGCATAGGAGGTACTTATCTGTTCTCTGCTTCATATTCTCTTGTTAACAATATTTTGTTCTATTCGAATATCATTGACACCGTGGATTTCATCAGTCCCCAGACGGGAAACCTTTTCATCCCTCTTCCTGACGAAGGTGAGATACTTAAGATTCACGGAGAGATGAACGGACCGGTTAAGGATAAACTGTGGTATACAGCCCGGGTAAACTGGTATAAGTACACTCTGGCTCAATATGACTATCCCTGGAATAAGCCTGACTGGGATGCGGAGATAGGACTTAAATACAACCTCAGAGATAAAATAATTGCGGGCGCTGAAATAAGCGCCCTGGGCAGGCGACGGCTGGCTGTAAGCGACCGCAACGTCCTCGTTCCCCTGAGCCACGTCCAGCCCATGCATGTTAATATTAACCTGAGTGCTGAATATAGATACACAAAGATCCTGTCATTCTGGCTGAAGCTCAATAATATAGCATTTAATGATTATTATGAATGGGCATACTATCCTACTCAGCGGTTTATTGCACTGATAGGGTTTTCCTACAGCCTTTAAGCTGACGGCGGCTGACTGTTGATTTCTATTCCGGATTGTGCATAAATTATAACATTTTTTTAACAAATGATTCTCCTATTATTTGTATATTTGCGTCGTTATTTAATACACATGATATCAGTTGGTTATAGCAGGGCTGGAGAGGTCTTTTCAGAGAGTTTGAAAAGGTGAAAAAAAATTCTGGTACGGATCCCCACTTAATCATTGTAATCGTTATTTAATAATGAGAAAGAAAAAAGTCTCTCCCTGTCCTGTGTGGAGAATTAATAAAGTAATGTAAGATGAGCGAAAAAGATTTACGTCAGGAAAAAAACGGATATTCGGCAGATAGCATACAGGTCCTTGAAGGACTCGAGGCAGTCAGGAAAAGACCTGCCATGTACATTGGTGATATTGGCATAAAAGGACTACATCATCTTGTATATGAGGTTATCGACAATTCAATAGATGAAGCTCTGGCCGGATATTGTTCAAAAATAGAGGTTTTGATTCATGAAGACGGTGCCCTCACAGTCACCGATGACGGACGTGGAATTCCAACCGGTATAATGGACAAGGAAAAGAAATCGGCACTAGAGGTGGTCATGACGGTGTTACATGCAGGAGGAAAATTTGACAAGGAATCTTACAAGGTGTCGGGCGGACTTCACGGAGTGGGAGTGTCATGCGTTAATGCGCTATCAGAGAATCTCTCGGCTGTTATAATGCGTGAAGGAAAAATTTTCAGACAGGATTACCAGAAGGGAAAACCTGTTACAGATGTTGAAGTAAAAGGAGAAACAGAAATTCACGGTACCTCAATAACTTTTAAACCCGATCCTTCTATTTTCCAGACTACCGAATTCAATTATGAAATCCTTGCAGCCCGTCTCAGGGAACTTTCATTTCTTAACAAAGGCATCCTCCTCACAATTAAAGACATGAGGGAGCTTGTTGAAAACGGGAATGGTGGTAAACCGCGTTATGATGAATTCCTGTCGGAAAAAGGACTCGAGGAATTTGTTGAATACCTTGACTCCAACAGGGAGAGAATTATAGAGAAAACCATACACATCACCTGGGATAAAACAGAAATACCTGTAGAAATATCACTTCAGTATAACAGTTCATTCTCTGAGAATGTACATTCTTATGTAAATAATATCAATACCATCGAGGGAGGAACACACCTGGCCGGTTTCAGGCGCGGACTTACAAGGACTTTGAAAAAATACGCTGAAGATTCAGGTGCGACGGCAAAGCTGAAATTCGATATAAACGGTGACGACTTCCGTGAAGGTCTTACAGCTGTCATTTCGGTAAAAGTAGCCGAACCGCAGTTTGAAGGGCAGACAAAAACCAAGCTCGGCAACTCGGAGGTTATGGGAGCTGTCGATCAGGCGGTCAGTACAATGCTTACCAACTATCTGGAAGAGAACCCTAAAGATGCCCGTGTAATTGTCCAGAAAGTGATCCTGGCAGCAACAGCCCGGCATGCAGCCAGAAAGGCAAGAGAACTGGTACAGAGGAAGAACGAATTTTCAGGCTCGGGACTTCCTGGCAAACTTGCCGACTGCGCCGACAGAGACCCGGTAAATTGCGAAATATACCTCGTGGAAGGTGATTCGGCAGGAGGTACGGCAAAACAGGGACGTGACAGAAAATTCCAGGCCATCCTCCCGCTCAGGGGAAAGATACTGAACGTGGAGAAGGCCATGCACCACAGAATTTATGAGAGCGAAGAGATAAAGAATATCTTTACTGCACTGGGTGTTAACATAGGTACTGAGGAAGACAGTAAAGCCTTGAATCTGACCGGACTGAGATATCACAAGATCATCATAATGACTGATGCCGATGTTGACGGTTCTCACATTACAACTCTTATAATGACTTTCTTTTTCAGGTATATGCAGGATCTTATAAGGGGTGGTAACCTCTTCATAGCTACCCCGCCACTGTACCTGGTAAAAAAAGGCAGGCAGGAACGCTATTGCTGGAGCGAAGAAGAACGTGAAGCAGCTGTGGCAGAAATGGGACAGGGAAAAGATTCTTCAGTATCGATACAAAGGTACAAGGGTCTGGGTGAAATGAATGCAGAGCAGCTCTGGCAAACCACCATGAACCCTGAAACAAGGACACTGAGGCAGGTGACGATTGAAAGTGCTGCTGAAGCCGACCATATTTTCTCAATGCTTATGGGCGACGAGGTGCCACCAAGGAGAGAATTCATTGAAACTCATGCAAAATACGCCAGGATAGACGTTTAAACTCCAAATACCTTTCTTCGTATCTCAACAGCATGATACTGGCAGACTTCAGCACAACAGAAGCAGCGGATGCATCTGGAGTCGTTTATAATGACATGATTTTTAACAGATTTATGCATCGTAAGGGCATTCGAAGAGCATATACTGATACACTCTCCGCAACCGCTACAATTGCTGTGAATGAAGACAGGTCTCTTGTCAAATTTCCTTATGAAAGGAATTCTCTTTTTTACAAATTTGAAGGCAATATTTTCATTTCCTGTAACGGGTATCCTTTTAAAATCCTTCTTTTTCAATAGTTCCCTGTCGGGACCGTCATAAATTACATCCGAGACATCCTGCAGCCAGAGGCCTCTTTTAACGGCAACAGCTGTGGTGGGTATATCCATCGGATCATACCCGGCGACTTCAGAAGCCAGAATATCAACTGCTGCCGGATTCGTTGAACCGAGCAAAACACCTGTCATCACCGGCATCCCCTGTCCGGGTCCCGGACCCTCCATCCCCATGATACCGTCTATCAGAAAAAAATCAGGCATCACGGCCTCATTAAGATCGACCAGAAATTCTGCAAATCTCTGCCTGTCGTAATGAATGGCATGCTGTTTGGCCTTATGAAATCCGGGTACCAGCCCCAGTGTGTTTTTAACTGCGCCAGTAAGATAAACAAGCTCATGGGTCTTCAGCTTCGGAAGCGAAATGATGAAGTCGACATCCTTTATAATCCGTGCCATCTTTATTCTGCTTCTGCGCAGGCTTATATCAAGCGGATTTTTATTAAAGTCCACCCATTCGGCTCCCAGTCTCCGGCATACATCTGCTATCCCCGATTTTTCTCCCCTGAAACTGTTCCTGTGGAGTGCTGGGGAGTCTCCTATAAGTACCCTCGCACCTTCACTGATGAGAAATCCTGCCATTGCCTCCACAACCACAGGGTGTGTGCTTATACATTTTGCCGGATCAGCGTCGATGAGGATATTGGGTTTAAGAAGAACCTTCTTCCCCTTTACGTCCGGCCCTTCACAGCTCCTGTATATTTGGCGGATTTGTTCATATACCTGTTCAGGGATGTACTCCGTGCATATTCTTGCAGCAACTCTGTTATTCATATAAAGTTATTTTCCTGATACCCGCCATTTTGGCGTTTTAACAAGGCCACAAAGAAAACAATTATCAGTTTGATTTTATGGTCTCCCTGAGGATTTCTTCAACATGTGCTATCACCGCCTGGTGAGGACCTGAATAATTGTTAACTATCATGCAGAATATCAGTTCCCTGCCTGAGTCGGCTTTAAGAAATCCTGCGTAACTTCTTACTCTGGTCATCGACCCGCTTTTGGCTTTCATGTTTCCGTCAAATTCGGGCTCCTGGAAATATCTTTTCAATGTTCCTTCTTTTCCCGCATCGGGAAGTGATGAATAAAACTGATCAAAATATTTTGCGTGATGCTTCATGTGGTAAAGAAGAGCAGTCACCGATTCTGCGTTTATGGCGTTCAGAGGAGAGAGACCGCTGCCATCTACGATGAAGATCCCATCTGTGTCTATCCCCGATAATTCAAGATATTCCAATATGCATTCAATACCTTTTTCTGTCGATCCGTTTTTCCTGTATACCTTACCTATTTCTTTTACAAGGTGTTCGGCATACAGGTTTACACTTTCATGGTTTAGCACTTCTATGATATGGGAAAGAGGAGGGGAAGTTATTTCTGCAATTTTGTTAAAAGGTATCTCTGACCGTACCTTCAATAACCTTGCAGTAGTGGGGTCGCCGTCAGTATCTATGCCTGTGTCATGCATTTTCTGGTCGATAAGCTTTGCCATTATCAGAGGCGGGTCAGCTATTGAAGCTTTAAGCGTAAAATCATTCAGATTTGATGGTATCGACCCTGCAAGCCACCCGTTGGTGCTGTAGGGAGCTGCAAAAACATAGCCTTTGTCAGCCGTTCCTGCAGCAACAAGCCAGTTGGCAAATTCAAAAGTGCATTCTGCAGGCGTTATTCCGGTTATATATAATCTGGAAGTGTCGGGCGAGATCGTAAGATGAATCTCATAGGTGTTGTCAAAGATTGAAAGACCATAGGCTCCAGCCCCGTAATAGTTGCCGGCATCTTCCCAGAGCCATTTGGCAGGCACCGGCAGGTAATCATAATATGAATCATCGGTGATCACTCTGCCTGTTAC
>JAFGXX010000139.1 GCA_016936435.1 Bacteroidales bacterium | reverse complement strand
GAAACCAGAAGCCCTGCCACCTCCCGGCATCTTTTCCTGCTCCTGACATATATTATTCCGCTCCCCCTGATCTTATGAAGTGTTTTTACAAGGTAGTCGCCCTTATCCTCGACCCGCCTTACAAAGTAGGAAATGTTCTTTCTTTCGAAGCTGGTCCTTAAAACATTCTTTTCCCTGAATTCAAGCCTCTTAAGAATGTCGGCTATAACCTGTTCGGTCGCAGTGGCTGTGAGGGCCAGAAAAGGCACCTTGTCAGATATCAGTTCCCTGATTGAAGCTATTTTCAGATAAGACGGTCTGAAATCATAGCCCCACTGCGATATGCAATGAGCTTCATCTATTGTTACAAGGTTGAGATTCAGCCTTTGAAGTCTCGACTGGAAGATACGGGTGGCTATCCTTTCAGGCGATATATATAGAAATTTGTAATCGCCGTAAATGCAATTGTCAAGGGTGATGTCGATCTCTTCGGAAGACATCCCGGAATGAATTGCAACCGATTTTATACCCAGGCTGTTAAGTCTGGCAACCTGATCCTTCATCAGTGCGATAAGAGGCGTTATGACAAGGCATATCCCCTCCCTGTGGATTGCAGGTACCTGGAAGGTTACAGACTTACCGCCCCCTGTTGGCATAAGACCGAGTGTATCCTTGCCACGGGCCACCGATTTTATTATGTCCTCCTGGAGTGGTTTGAATGAAGCAAAGCCCCAGTATTTTGTAAGGATCTGCCTGAAAGGCTCAATATTAATTATTTCATCTTCCATCTTCTTCTACAAATGTAATAACAGTTATCCTATTTCATGCATAACGGACCGAATGGGTTTATAACCATAACTGGTTCTGATGAACGGGTTGCTGATTGAATGTTTTTTTAGTAATTTGCGCCAGTAAATTTTTAAAACCCAGCCCGATGTCGTTTGAATTAGATAAGGTCATATTTGAAGGTCTGACTTTTGATGATGTTCTTCTCATTCCTTCATATTCAGAGATACTTCCGAGGGAAGTAGATCTCAGATCGATGTTCACCAGAAATATCAGACTGAACACCCCTGTCGTTTCTGCAGCCATGGATACCGTAACAGAAGATGAGCTTGCTATTGCCATTTCCAGGGAGGGAGGTATAGGTGTGATCCACAAAAATATGAGCATAGAAAACCAGGCAGCCCAGGTGAAAAAAGTAAAAAGGGCTGAGAACGTTATGATCTTCGATCCGATAACCATTGGTCTTGAAGGAACCGTTGCAGAGGCTATAGCCCTGATGTCGGAGTACGGGATAGGCGGGATACCGGTGGTTGACAGTGACGGCATACTCAAAGGAATAGTGACCAACAGGGATCTGCGCTTTGAGAACAACAGGAGGAGGAAGATAACCGAGGTTATGACTACCAGCCTTATAACAACAAATCATCAGGCTACTCTTGAAGCAGCATCAAAGATACTTCAGAAGCACAGGATAGAAAAGCTTCCCATGATTGATGAGAAGGGTAAGCTTATCGGTCTTATAACCTACAAGGATATTACCAAAACGAAAGACAGACCTAATTCGTGCAAGGATGAAAAAGGAAGACTGAGGGTTGCTGCAGCAGTAGGTATTGCAGCAGATACCATGGCACGGGTTGAAGCTTTAATCAGCGCCGGTGCCGATGCCATTGTTGTTGATACCGCACATGCTCATACTAAAGGTGTTATAAGAATCCTCAGGGAAATCAAGAAAAAATTCCCCTCCACCGATGTTGTTACCGGTAACATTGCAACAGGTGAAGCTGCAAAGCGACTGGTTGACGAAGGTGCTGATGCTGTCAAGGTAGGAATAGGTCCGGGCTCAATTTGTACCACGAGGGTCATTGCCGGAGTAGGTGTGCCCCAGCTATCTGCGATATTCAATGTGGCCAGAGCCATTGAAGGATCGGGAGTTCCGGTAATCGCCGACGGGGGGATTAGATATTCCGGAGACATAATCAAGGCACTGGCTGCCGGCGCTGACTCGATCATGGCCGGGTCTTTGTTCGCCGGTGTGGAAGAGTCGCCCGGAGAGACAATAATTTACAATGGCCGCAAGTTTAAATCATACAGGGGCATGGGTTCTATTGAAGCTATGCAGCAGGGATCTAAAGACCGCTACTTTCAGGATATGGAGGATGACATACAGAAACTTGTTCCGGAAGGTATTGCGGCAAGAGTTCCATATAAAGGCACACTTGCCGAGGTTATATACCAGATGATAGGCGGGCTCAGGGCAGGCATGGGTTATGTGGGAGCAGCAAATATTGATACCCTGAAAAAGGAAGGTCGTTTTGTAAGAATTACCAGCTCCGGAATCATAGAAAGCCACCCCCATGATGTTTCAATAACAAGAGAATCACCTAATTACAGCAGGAAATCATTTGAATAAAAGGACTTAAGAGTAACTATGAAACCTTCATATCTGCTACTTTTAATCTGTCTGGCATATCCCTTACATGCCGGATGCCAGGATCCTGATGAGAAGGTTCTGATGACCGTGGCCGGAAGGGAAGTTACGGCAGGGGAGTTTATAAGGATGTACAGAAAAAGCCTGGAGCCGGGGCAAAAAAACAGTCCGGACGATTATCTGGGGCTGTATGTAAATTTTAAGCTCAAGGTTGCCGATGCAATAAATGAAGGAATAGATACTACAACGGCTTTCCGTAACGAACTGAACGGCTACAGAAACCAGCTCGCCCAGAATTACCTGACCGACAATGAGATAAAGGAGGAGCTTCTCAGAAAGACTTACCAGCGATATCTGACAGAAATAAATGCCTGGCATGTTCTGGTAAGCTGTCCCGAAAATGCCAGTCCCGACGACACTCTTGCCGCATGGAAGAAAGCTGAAGCACTCAGGCAGCGTATTGTCAGCGGCGAACCTTTTGAACAGGTTGCCCGCGGCGCCTCAGATGACCCTTCGGTGAAAAACAACGGTGGAAACCTCGGCTATTTTACGGTTTTCCAGATGATAACACCTTTTGAAGAAGCTGCCTATAACCTGAGGCCGGGAGCTGTATCACAGCCGGTGAGAACACCTTACGGATATCACATAATACGGGTCGCAGGAAAAAGAGCTTCGAGGGGCAAGATTCTGGCAGCACATATAATGAAAGTCTCGCCACCGGGGACAGGAGAAAAAGAAGCCAAAGCCGCTGAAGAAGAAATAAATGATATCTACCGTCAGCTCCAGGAGGGAGCCTCCTTCAGTGAGATGGCACGCCTGCATTCCGATCACAGGGAATCGGCAGCTAACGGAGGCAGACTTAACTGGTTCGGAACAGGAGAACTGATCTCCGAACTCTCGGAAGCTGCATTCGCCATCACGGACACCGGAAAATTTTCCCGGCCCGTTCGTACGGTCTTTGCCTGGCACATAATAAAACTTCTCGACAGACAGCCTCCCGGCACCTTTGAAGAGACACGTTCATTCCTTGAAAGCAAACTGAATCAGACATATCTTAATTCACTCAGCAGGAAATCATTCGTGGAAAAGCTGAAAAAGGAATATGAGTTCACTGTCAGCCAGTCTGCCATGAATTGGTTTATTGCAAATACTGATACCAACAAGATCAGGGGACTGCAAAGGTACAACAGGGCTAAAATGCCATCAGGTAACATCTATTCTTTCGCCGGCCAGAATTTTTCAAACAGGGACTTTGCTGCGTATCTGGAAAAGAGAGCCTCCCGGTTAGTCACCACCGATCCGGAACATTTCATCAGACAATCAATAGAAACAAGTATTTCGGACCAGATATTAAAATACGAAAATTCCGTCCTTGAAAAAAAATATCCCGACTTCAGATATCTTATGACAGAGTTTCATGACGGGATACTTCTATTTGAAATATCGGGAAGAAGGATCTGGAACAGGGTGCAGGAAGATTCCACAGGACTGTATGAATATTATGAAAATCATAAAAATGAGTATCTCTCTCCCGAAGCTGTTACCGCAAAAATTTATACATTAAAAAAATCAAAAGGAGAGAAGAAATTCATCAGAAACCTGCGAAAATATTCCCGCAGACCGGACGGGGACTCGCTACTGCTTGAAAATTACAACAGTGAAAATGATTCTCTTCTTATAATAAGGCAAGGGAATTTTATCAGGGGTGATGAAGATGTAATCGACAGGGTAATATGGTCGAAAGGTACTCATGTAACAAAATCAGGAGCTTTCCCTTCTGTGGTGGTTATAAGCGAGGTACACCAACCCCGGCCTCTGGCTTTTGAAGAAGTACAGGGTGAAATGATCAACGGCTACCAGGAACTTCTGGAGGACAGATGGATAGAACAATTAAAGCAAAAATATGCCGTTAAAATACACGACCCGGTCCTGGAGGAGATCAGGAAAAAAACAACAGATGAATAAGCTTATATTTCTTATAGTCACAGTGGCAATAACTTCCGGTTGTGTTAACAGCAATAACAACACCAGGTTTGTTGCTGTTGCCAAAGTTGGTGATGAGGTCCTTTATCTCCACCAGGTTCCTTCTCTCGCAACTATGGCATCAACAAGGGAAGACAGCCTGATCATCGTACGCGATTATGT
>JAFGXX010000138.1 GCA_016936435.1 Bacteroidales bacterium | reverse complement strand
GTAAGACCTGTTTCTGCAGGAGGCAATGATCCGCTGCATTGTATCTTCGTAAGGTATCTTGAAAGTATTACTCTTCTTTCAAGCTCAGATGCCCTTGGATCGGTACATTCGCTGAAGTCTACAGCTCCTCCGCCTAACCAGAAGGCTTCCCAGCTTTTCAGGGATGCTTCCACAACTATTGGAAAAGCCTCAGGTTCATAGTCTGTCATCGTCTTGCTGAAGAGACATGAAAACTCGAATACATTACTATTTTTATCAGGTTCTGCTATATAGAGGTGGGGCTCAGATTCCTTCACAGCTGCGTTTGGATGAAGCAGCAGAACATAATATTTATCTTCATCCTGCTGCCTTTCGAAAAGAGTCTGACCAGGTTTCTGCCAAACTATCCGGGTTTCGTGCTTCTCAGGATCGCCCGGACCGAAACCCGCCCACAGGGGCAGTCCGGGCCAGAATGTAAGTTTAAGCCCCAGCCTGCCTTCGGGAATAAGTCCGGATTCTATTCTTGCAGAAATCATGTCTTTCTCAGGATGACACACTGTGGTGACTCTAACCGGTGTCTCCTCAAACACAAAGCTGCTCTCCAGTATACCGGAAGCAATGTTAAGAGTCTGTTCGATGCCCTTAATATCGTTTACAGATGCATCTTTCCCGTCTTTTCTTTTAAGGTGAAGTCCGGCAAGACCGAGGTGTATTTTATGCGGATTAGCCCTCAGCCATTCTGTGGCAGGACCTCTTCGGGGCATATCTCCTGCCCTGAACTGGTGTACATAGTCAACATTTCTTCCATGCACATCATAGGTCCTGTATACATCGGTCAGATTATAATTTCCGGGATTCTTCTCAGAATGCCATCCCCAGTTCGACATTGTTCCAAGGGGAATGCCACGGGCATAAACCCCGGGGAAAGTCTGAAGCCCGGTAATGTCAGCAGTAAATGCAAATTCCCCGTTTCCAAGAGAAAGGGAATTCAGGCTGTCGGCTGTCGTATTAGTGATATTATGACGGTTTACGACAGCAAGCCTGTCGATCGGCTCCATCTGCTTCTGCGTACACGACACTGCCAGAAGACAGATAAACAGGCCAGGGAAAAATATTAAGTCATTTTTCATGATCAGATTTTAAAGATTTAAAGATATAGTTTTTGCCGATGATTTGCATAAGCAATAAAATCAAATCTGGGTTAAAGGCTACTTAGGGTATTGTTTTAGAAAGTAATAAGAGTATTTTTGGAAACTCAAAAAGCAAATATCGGCAAAAGCATAATATGGATGCGGAAATTACAATTATCGGGGCAGGAGTAATAGGACTTGCCATTGCGGAAAAGATATCAGCAAAATACAATGACTTATTCGTAATTGAAAGGCATAATACATTCGGACAGGAGACCAGCAGCAGGAACAGTGAGGTGATCCATGCTGGCATTTATTACCCCCGTGGAAGTCTTAAAGCCAGATTATGTGTGGAAGGCCGGGAGCTCCTTTACAATTACTGCAGGGAGCATGATATTCCATACAATAAGTGCGGAAAGCTCATTGTCGCAACCTCTGAACGTGAGCTGGAAGTGATTGAGGAGATACGGCAGACGGCGGCAGGCAACGGGGTTGAACTGGAGACCATAGGTCCTTCGCGTATCAAAGAGCTGGAGCCTGAAATTTTTGCTCTCATGGCTCTCTGGTCACCGCTAACCGGCATAATCGACACTCATTCGCTTATGAAAAGCTTTGAGTCAGAGACCTTGAGCAGAGGGGGGCAGATAGCCTACGGCAGTGAGGTAAAAGATATAAAAAAGAAGGGGAAAGGTTATGAGCTTACCGTCCTTGATGCTGACGGACAGTATTTTACATTCAGTTCCCGGAAGGTCATCAATTCAGCAGGTCTTGCATCGGACAAGATAGCGGAGATGGCAGGTCTGGTTGATGAAAATCTGAAGATACGTTTCTGCAAAGGAGAGTATTTCGGCATAAAACCGCCAAAGAACCGGCTTCTGAACAGACTCGTTTACCCGATTCCTTATAAGAATCTGGAGGGTATAGGTATTCACGTTACCATCGACATGGGAGGAAGAGCAAGGCTCGGTCCCGACGTGACTTATCTCGAATCGAATGAATACGACTACAGGGTAGACCCTGACAAGTCAGATGCCTTCTTCAGAGCGGCCAGGAAATTTCTGCCTTTTCTGGAACCATCGGACTTGTATCCGGAGATGGCGGGGATAAGGCCTAAAATCCAGAGACATGGGGATCCTGTAAAGGATTTTTATATCAGGGAAGAAACAGACAGGGGTTGTCCCGGATTCGTTAACCTGATCGGGATGGAATCACCGGGTCTGACTTCATGTCTGGCAATAGCAAATCATGTTTTCTCGTTGATCGGTTAATTGAAAAAAAGAATTACTTTTAATACGGGTAATTTATAAAACGGAGGTAAAAATGATTAAAACAGATGCAATCCGCGGTTTTATTCTTCTTTTAACTTTTTATTTATTAACCGGTGTGACCTACAGCCAGTCAGAACCCGGATACGTTCCGGAAGTAGGCCAGCAGGGGAAGGATGTGGTATGGGTGCCCACACCCGATGAATTGGTCGATCTGATGTTAAAAACGGCTAAAGTGACGGCTGCAGATTATGTGGTTGACCTTGGATCAGGTGACGGCAGGACGGTTATTGCGGCAGCAAAGATCGGTGCACGGGCAGAAGGAGTAGAATATAATCCGGAAATGGTCGTGCTTTCCAAAAAAAATGCAGAACGCGAAGGAGTAGCTGACAAAGTATCGTTCGTTGAAGCAGATCTTTATGAGTATGACCTCTCAAAAGCAACAGTAATAACGATGTTTCTTCTTCCTGAAATAAACCTTAAACTGCGACCCCGGCTTCTCGCGTTAAAACCAGGCACACGTGTGGTTTCAAACACCTTCACCATGGGCGAATGGACTCCCGATTTTGAAGTTACAACCGAAGAGAACTGGAACAGCTGGAACACGGCCCTGATGTGGATCGTACCTGCAAAAGTGGAAGGCACGTGGAAAACAGGGTCCGATAAAATAGTCCTGACTCAGGAATACCAGATGATATACGGAACCTACATAAAAGGAGATGAGATAATTCAGATAACCGACGGGCGTCTTAGCGGAAACGATATCACCTTCAGGGTTAACGGAAACCTATATACCGGGAAAGTTGATGGTTCTGCAATGACAGGGGAATTATACTCAGGCTCAGTAAAAAAGAACTGGAGCGCAGTCAGAACTGAGCAGCCTTAATATCATCGTGACCGGGATCTGAGCAGTTTCTGGAGAGCGGCCATTTCATCCCTAAGTCTTGCTGCCTCCGGGAAATCAAGCCCGGAAGCAGCCTTTTCCATATTTTTCCTGGTCTTCTCAATAGCTTTCTCCAGTGCTTCCCTGTTCATATATTTAACTACAGGATCAGCAGCGATGTCAGGTCGTTCAGGCTCAATATAAGCTTTTACCGACACTCCCTTGCCTGTAAGTCCGGTCAGCACCGATCCCTTCCTCCTGAATATCTGGGCCGGGGTTATCCCCATAGCCTCATTATATTTCAGTTGTTTTTCGCGACGACGGTTGGTTTCATCAATGGTCTCCTGCATACTTCCTGTAATGGTATCGGCATACATGATTACTTTCCCGTTCAGGTTGCGGGCAGCCCTGCCTGCAGTCTGGGTAAGAGATCTTGCCGACCTGAGAAATCCTTCCTTGTCGGCATCCAGGATCGCAACCAGAGACACCTCAGGCAGATCGAGCCCTTCCCTCAGGAGGTTTACCCCCACAAGAACGTCGAAAGCTCCTGATCTCAACCCTTCCATTATTTCAATCCTCTCAATCGTGTCGATGTCGGAATGAATATACCGGCATTTGATATCGAATCTTAAGAAATAAGCGCTTAGTTCCTCTGCCATCCGTTTGGTTATGGTAGTTACCAGTGTTCTTTCTCCGGCCTTTGCTCTTTCCCTGATCTCATCCATCAGGTCGTCGATCTGGTTAAGTGTGGGTCTTACTTCAACAGGCGGATCGAGAAGTCCGGTGGGACGAAGGACCTGATCTACAAACACTCCCTCGCTCTTTTCAAGTTCATAATCGGCAGGAGTAGCGCTTACAAAGATGACCTGGCCGGTGAGGGTTTCAAACTCCTCAATACGCAGGGGTCTGTTGTCGAGCGCTGCGGGTAGCCGGAATCCGTACTCAACCAGTGTCTGCTTTCTTGAATGATCACCACCGTACATTCCCCTTATCTGGGGGATGCTCACATGACTCTCATCGATAATGGTAATGAAATCTTCGGGGAAATAATCAAGAAGACAGAAAGGTCTTGTTCCTGCTGTGCGACCGTCAAAGTAACGTGAATAGTTCTCAATCCCGCTGCAGTATCCAAGTTCCTTTATCATCTCGAGGTCGTAAGAAACCCTTTGTTCCAGACGTTTGGCCTCTTCTGTCTTCCCTATATCCCTGAAATAGGTTACCTGCCTTACCATATCGTCCTGTATATAGCTCATCGCCTGATTTATCCTTTCGCGGGTGGTAACAAAAATGTTTGCAGGGTAAATCGTGTATTCATCCACCAGCCCGCTTTTTTGTCCGTTTTCAGGGTCAAAAGTACTTAACTCCTCAACCTCATCGCCAAAGAAGATCACTCTTACACCAATGTCGGCATAGGCAGGAAAGATATCCACCGTATCTCCTCTTACCCTGAATGTCCCATGTTTGAATTCAAGATCATTACGAGAATAGAGGCTGTCGACCAGTTTTCGGAGGAAGTAGTTCCTTGCCAGACGCTGTCCTTTAAGAACCTGAATGGTACCGGAATGAAAGTCATCAGGATTTCCTATTCCGTAAAGACATGATACTGATGAAACGACGATGACATCTCTCCTTCCCGAAAGAAGCGACGATGTAGCACTAAGCCTTAGTTTTTCGATATCCTCATTTATTGAAAGGTCTTTTTCAATATAGGTGTCAGAGACTGGAAGGTAGGCCTCAGGCTGGTAATAATCATAATATGAAACGAAATACTCCACTGCATTTTCAGGGAAGAATTGTCTGAACTCCCCGTATAGCTGGGCTGCAAGTGTTTTATTATGACTTAAAATAAGAGCGGGACGCTTAACACTTGCAATGACATTGGCGATTGTAAATGTCTTCCCCGAGCCCGTCACTCCCAGCAAGGTCTGGAATGGTACTTCATTATTCAGGCCTCTTACCAGTTGTTCTATTGCTTCAGGCTGATCACCCGTAGGAACAAAATCCGATATAAGCCTGAAATCCATTGTTAAAGAATAATGTTGCTTTTTTGGGACTTATTTACTTTAAAATCTCAAAAATAGCTTTCTTTTGTGAATAATCAGGTTTCTGAATATGCACAGGAGTTTTACAAACAATTTCTTATTTCTGATCTTCATTTTAACCCTCACGGCAGGGACAGATGTTATTGTTAAAGGACAAAGTTTTACCATAAGGAAGTTCACCAACGATAACGGATTGCCTCACAATAACATAAGATCGATAGTCAGAGACAGTACGGGATTTCTCTGGATCGGAAGCTGGGACGGGCTGAGCAGATTCGACGGTCATGAATTCAGAAATTATTTCCATGAGCCAGATGATTCAGCCTCATTACCTTATTTTTCGATATATAACCTAAAGGTAGACTGCAATAATAAACTCTGGATCCTCACAGACACCAGGGATCTTACACTTTATAACCGGTCGGAAGATAATTTCTCAGTTATAAGAAATTTCAGGGGGATAAGATTTGATTCAATAAATAACATATCGACAGATCATTCGGGAAAACTTGTCGTTTTGAGGAACAGTATGATCATTATCGGGGATCCTTCCGCAGAAGATGTAAGAGTGATACGTCTTACTTTTCCGGGAGGGAAAGTGTTCCGGCAGGGTTCAGACTATAAATTCCTTACCATGTGTAATGATTCTGTCATATTTCTTAGTGGCACTAACTCGGTGACGGAATTCAGAAAAATTACATCTGACAATTATGAGATGACAGGCGACTATCCCATAAATGAAAATATTGTTAAACCTGCCGTATATTTTGATATAAGCATCTGGCGTGACCTCTACATATCTCCTGCAGGCAATAAGTGGCTTTTATCAGATAACGGGCTTTTTCTTTTCGACAGAGATAAAAAGAGGTATTCCTTATTCGCCGGACAACCTCCCGTTGAAGAGTTTACCGGGAGAAAGAGTTTCCTATGGGCAAAGCGAAACGAAGGGGTCTTTTACTATTCCGCCTCTGGGGGAAAACTCATCAATATACCCTATTCCCGGTCAGACTGGGCGCATACCATGCTCAGCGAAAGAGAAGATTTGTTCTGGTTTTCATCTATCACTTCCAAAGGAGTGGCGATGGGATTTTCGATGGTTTCTGTCATCCCCGGTTATTTCAGGAATAATCTGATAAGTTCCCCCGATTCAACCACTCCTGCCCTCTATTCGGTGATCCAGGATAAGGACAATAATATCTGGGCCGGAGTAAGGGGCTTTAACCATATCTCGAAAATATCTTCTGACGGCAGTGTAAGCTTTACAGGAAAAATCACAGCTGAGACTGGCAGCAGGACAGGTTATATAAGGACAATGATCCCTGTCAGTGATGGTATCTGGATCGGTTACCACTGGGAACTACTGGAATACTATGATTACCGGACAGGAACGTTTACAAGGCATAGACCTGAGATAAAGGGTTTCAGGGCCATGGCTGCCGATCCCGACGGAAACCTGCTGATCGGGTGCGATGGCAGGCTGATCAGATACTATCCCTCAACCCGGAAGAGTGTTCTTCTCTGGAGCAGCAAAGAACCTTACTCCGTCTTCAGGATATATGTAGATGATTCAGGAACATTATGGGCAGGTTTGTCGTACAGCAGGGTATTAAAATATAACCTGGAAAACGGCGATCATTCAATCATTAAAGTTGCACCGGGAATTACAAATGTTGAGGATATTATTTCAGGCAGCCACGGAGAACTCTGGTTTGCACTTCTCGGAAAAGGAGTGTGCAGGTATAACACAGCCGACAGTACATTCACATATTACACAACTGCCAGAGGGCTGTCAAACAACACTACATACAGTCTACTCATGGACAGTTCAGGGAAAATCTGGGTATCAACCAATAACGGTATCTCAAGAATTGACCCGGATAACGATCATATCCGCACCTTCGACCAAAGTGACGGTTTAGGTATCTCGGAATTCAATTCCGGGGCGGCTTTCGTTTCATCTTCAGGACAATTCTTTTTGGGTGGAATGGGCGGATATGTCAGATTCCATCCCGACAGCATTGCAAAAGCGGGGAAGAACATCCGGCGAAATAGCATCATACTGACAGGTCTTGAAGTTTCGGGAGAACAAAAGCATCTTGCCTGCCCTGTCAGCGATGCAGATACGATCATTCTTGCCAGAGGGGAAAATAATTTTCATATTTCTTTTTCAACCACCGACTTCGTTAACGCTGATAAAACCATTTTCAGATACAGGATAGAAGAAACCGATAACAGATGGATGGTTACGGGACGTAACAACAGAAATATCAACTATTCAAATCTTAAACCGGGCTGGCATAAGCTCACAATCGAGGCTACCGACGTCAATGGAGAATGGACAACATCGCGCGACATCGGGATAAGAATAATAGCATCCTTTTACCAGACAAAGGGATTTCGTATTATCGGGCCAGTTATTATCCTTCTGATAATGGTTTTTTCAGTGCTTCTTTACATCAGGCAGATAAGGCAGGAAGAGCGGTCGAAACAGGATGAACTGAAACTGCAGTCGCTGAGAGGCCAGATGAATCCTCATTTTATCTTTAACTCCCTTAATTCCATCAATTATTTCATTTCCAACAATGACAGTCTTTCAGCAAACCGGTATATCGCAGATTTCTCGAGGCTTATCAGATCCATCCTGGCAAACATGGACAGAGGTTACATTCCGTTTGAGAATGAATTAGTTACTATCAGGGATTACCTCAGGATTGAGCATCTCAGGTTTGGTGATAAATTTGACTACAATATTGATACAGAAAAACTTGATAACACAGGAGAGATTGAAATATGTCCGGGCATTGTTCAGCCTTTCATCGAAAATGCCATCTGGCATGGAGTAAGGCCGCTCGAAAACAAGAAAGGTATGATAGAGATAAAGTTCATGCCTCAGGATGATGAAAGAATAAGGTGTGTAATTGAAGACGATGGCATAGGCTTAAGTGCATCGGCCTGCAGAAAGGAAGAAAATGTAAAACATGTGCCAAAAGGAATAACGATGATCAGGGAAAGGCTGAATATCACAGGGAAACTTAAGAGGGTGAACTATGGTCTTAATATCAGTAACCTTTTCAATGACAGGAAGGAAACAGGAACTCGTGTTGAAGTTGAGATACCTGCTAAAAGGATTAAAACAAGACAATCATGATCAGGGCAATTGTTGCAGATGATGAAGCTCCCTCGAGGGAAGTCATGACGAACTACCTCAGGGATTACTGTACGGATGTCGAAGTTGTCGCCACAGCATCTTCGGTAAAGACTGCATACAGGGCCATACAGAAATATAATCCCGACGTCGTTTTTCTCGACATCGAGATGCCTGACGGTAAAGGCTTTGATCTCTTACAGATGTTTGAAAAGATCACTTTCAGTGTAATATTTGTGACAGCGTATTCGGAATATGCTATAAATGCTTTCAGGGTAAATGCGGTAGATTATCTGCTTAAACCGGTAAAGATCGATGAGCTGATAACAGCGGTTGACAGGATCAGAAAAAGCAACATTCATGAGATTGAGCAAAAAAATGTTGCATCACTTATCAGGAGTCTGGGTGAGAGTATGTCGTTTCAACCCACCGTTGTAGTTTCGAGCATCAAAGGGTTTGAAGTATTAAAAATCAATGAAATAATTATGTGTAAAGCCGATGGCTACTGCACTAATTTTTTTATTGAGGGCAACAAAAAAGTTGTAAGCTCAAAAAATCTGAAGCAGTATGAGGATCTCCTCACAAAGAATAATATCGTAAGGGTGCACCATTCATACCTTATCAATCTTATTCATGTAAAAAGTTTCACCCGTCAGGGTGAGATACTACTCAGTGAAGACAACAAGGCTTTTCTGGGAGACAGTTTCAGGAGTTCATTTATGAAGCTGTTTAGCCGCAAGTAAAAATTGTTGCACCACAAAGCAGGGATGTATATCAGTAAAAAGCAGCATCCTGTTGGATAAAAGGGGGTGTTTATTGACTGAAGTAAAAACTGTGCTGAAATTTTATTTATTTTCTGACAGTTTAGGTTTGGGTAATGGAACCTGCTTTAAGTTGATAAACTTTGTTGAGTTTTCCCCCGGCCTGCGATCTTCTGATGCAGGCATAACAAAAATGAGCCTCTCCCCGGGGCTCATTTAATATTATATAGTATATGTAGAATGTTTTAGCCCAGATATCCCTTCAGGAGCTTGCTTCTTGAAGTATGCCTGAGCCTTCTTATTGCTTTTTCCTTTATCTGACGGACTCTTTCGCGTGTAAGTCCGAACTTCTCTCCTATTTCCTCGAGAGTCATTTCCTGGCAGCCTATTCCAAAGAAATACCTTATTATATCTCTTTCACGCTCTGTAAGTGTAGCCAGAGCCCTGTAAATTTCGCGTGAGAGAGATTCATCCATGAGGAGTTTGTCGGCAACAGGTGAATCTGAGTTTGTCAGTACATCGAGAAGGGAGTTATCCTCGCCTTCAATGAAAGGAGCATCGACAGATACGTGGCGTCCTGAAACTTTCAGTGTGTCAGTTACTTTCTCCTTTGGAAGTTCCAGAACATCGGCGAGTTCCTCGGGTGAAGGAGTACGCTCATTTTCCTGCTCGAACTTGGAGAAGGCTTTATTTATCTTGTTGAGTGAACCTACCTGGTTAAGAGGGAGTCTTACTATCCTCGACTGTTCGGCAAGAGCCTGGAGTATTGACTGACGTATCCACCATACAGCATAGGAAATGAACTTGAAACCTCTTGTTTCGTCAAATTTTTCTGCTGCCTTTATAAGTCCGAGGTTACCCTCATTGATAAGGTCGGGAAGACTCAGTCCCTGGTTTTGATACTGCTTTGCCACTGAGACCACGAATCGTAAGTTTGCCTTGGTGAGTTTTTCGAGAGCAGTTCTGTCTCCTTTTTTTATTCTCTGAGCTAATTCGACTTCCTCTTCAACCGATATCAACTCTTCTTTACCAATTTCCTGCAGATATTTGTCGAGTGATGCACTCTCCCTGTTAGTTATGGATTTGGTAATCTTTAGTTGTCTCATCCGCCTGAAAAAATTTTCGCAAAGATAATACTTATATACATTAATAACAAATTAAAAACCAATATGTTGTAAACCAACAGAATAAATTATCAACCTGTTGATTCACAACATATTATTGATCAGGGGAAATTACAGTCCGAATTTATAATTGAAATATCTTCCGTCGCTGGTAATGCCCTCGATAGATTTCAGTGACCTTTCACTGTTGTTTGTTGCTGCTCTTAAGTCTTCAGAACTGTTAATTTTATCCCCATTTACATTTATTATTACAGTACCTTTTCTAAGACCCTGATCTGCAAACCATCCTTCACCCACATCGGTTATCTTTACCCCGCTGTCGATCCTGTAGGAACGCTTTTCGGAGGAGCTGAGTGGTTCGAATGTAGCACCAAAGACTCTTCCGACCCCCATCCCTGGTTTAACAATTTCTGTAGTACCTGCTATATTTTTAAGAGTTATGGGGACGGTATATTCTCTTCCGTTTCTCCGGTAAGTTACTGATGCCCTGTCGCCCGGACGGTGTTTCCCTACCTGGGTCTGAAGCTCGGATGCAGAAGCCACCGACACACCGTCAAATTTAACGATAACATCGTTCTCCTTCAGTTTTGCTTCATCTGCTGATCCTCCTTCCCTCACACCGGTAATGACGGCTCCCCTGGCTTCCCTGAGATTAAGTTTTTCAAGGTCGTCAGGAATGACATCCCTGATATTCACACCAATAATTGCACGCTGGACCTCTCCAAACTCCTTAAGATCCTTAACTACTTTACTGACTATGCTTATGGGTATGGCAAAAGAATTTCCAGCATAAGCACCGCTGGGTGAATATATTGCTGATGTGATACCTACAAGAAGACCTTTGGTATCTACCAGTGCACCTCCACTGTTACCGGGGTTAAGAGCCGCATCAGTCTGTATGAATGACTCTATCCTGTATTCAGTTTCAAGCAATCCGAGATCCCTGCCCTTTGCACTGACAATTCCTGCAGTAACCGTTGTTCCCAGCCTGAAAGGATTGCCGACGGCAAGTACCCATTCTCCGATTTTCAGTTTCTCGGAATCTCCGTAATCCAGGAAAGACAAACCTGAAGCATCTATCTTAAGAAGCGCTATGTCTGTACTCGGGTCTCTTCCTACGACTTCAGCATTGAAAATCCTGTTGTCGTTCAGGGCTACCTGTATGTTATCTGCATCCTCGATAACATGGTTATTTGTAATAACATAACCATCACCGGAAATTATTACTCCGGATCCGTAACCCGGGACCTCTCTGGGTCTGTTTACATACCTGTCACCGTAAAACCACTCCATAAGCGGATTGTAAGGACTATCAATCCTGGTTTTCGTGGTCACATGAACAACAGCATGAACGGTCTGTTCTGCTGCATAGGTAAAATCCACCTGTCCGGGCTGCGACTGAAAAGATGTCAGCATTGCCCTCGCCTTTGCTGATTCATCAGTGCCGGCAGTAAGGGAGGTATCGCCTGCTGCCACCGTGACCGGCTTCTCAACAAATTTTGTATATGCAAAAAGGCTTATTGCTCCGCCCAGAATAGCCATTAATAATCCGCCTAATAAATACTTACCTTTCATAGTTATGTTTTTTTTTAAAATTTATTACTGATAACTGGATACCGGTTACAGGTTTGTTTTATCCTATTCTGTCCCGGTCAAAATTTATGCCTTTTAAAAGTTTGTATCTTTACAACCGTTTTCTGACAGTTTTGTTTTACAAAGATCATGCTTTTTTTTATGTGAGGGTCAGAATATTATGACGATTTAACAACACTTTAACAAACATGAAAATCACTTTTAACAAGTACCAGGGAGCCGGTAACGACTTCATAATGATAGACAACCGCAATGCTATTATTAATCCTGAAGATTCAATTTTAATTAACAGAATGTGCGACCGGCGTTTTGGCATTGGTGCCGACGGTCTGATCCTGATCTCGGATCATGACGGAGCAGACTTTGAAATGAAATATTTCAACTCCGACGGCAAACTCGGTTCGATGTGTGGTAACGGGGGAAGATGTACTGCTCATTTTGCGCTTAAACATGGGATAGCAGGAGAACTTCAGAAATTTATGGCTTTCGATGGCATCCATGAGGCAGAGGTAAACGGTGACACTGTCAGGCTTCAGATGGCCGACGTGAACGGATTTCAAATTATAGAGGGCAACTATTTCATTAACACCGGATCTCCTCATTATATGGTCTTTACATCAGAAATTGATTCAATAAATGTAAACGAAGAAGGGAAGAACCTCAGGTGGTCGCCACTTTTTGCGCCCGGTGGAACCAATGTCAACTTTGTCGAAGTCCACGATAACGGCCTATACATCAGAACATTTGAACGAGGAGTTGAGGAAGAGACACTGGCCTGCGGAACAGGAGTGACAGCCTCTGCCATTGCTGCAGTCCTTAAAGGACATTTTGACACTGGTACTGTCAGCGTAAAGGCCAGAGGCGGAAACCTCAAGGTGGAACTGGACCTTAACGATCAAACAATTACAAATATCTGGCTCACAGGTCCTGCCACTTTCGTGTATGAAGGGAGTTGGGAGTTGTGAGTTGTGAGTTGTGAGTCAAGCGTTAGCGACGAAGTTCCGCGAAGCGGAATGGGAGTTGGGAGTTGTGGAATTATAACTAACAGTTTTGATATGAAAAAATTAGTTATTTCAATGCTAATGGTTCTGATCACTGGTCTCTCAGTGTCACAGGGCCAGCCGGGAACGGTTGAACTAATGAATGCCATTGAAACTGCAAATGCAAACTTCAGGGCTCTGAATCACCGTCTTGATGTTCTTGAAAAAAAGATCGACGATGTTTTCTGGTACAATAAAGTGGGCGATATAGCATATATCGACAAGGTATATCTGACAGGTCCCCCTCTGGCCGTTGAAAAAAATCCGACCGGACAGGGCGCAGGCAATCCTGTCAAATTCTGGACTTACGTCTTCATCCCAAAAGATGCCGATCCGTCAAAAAAATATCCCCTGCTCGTCCTTCCCCATGGAGGCGTGCATGCAAACTTCACGACCTACCACACCCATATAATCAGGGAAATGGTCGCCCAGGGTTATATTGTAACTGCTCCCGAATACCGCGGATCGACAGGCTATGGAGCAGGTTTCTATAACATAATCGACTACGGAGGGCTTGAAGTGGAAGATGTGGATGCCAGCAGGAAATACATGCTGGAAAATTATTCGCTCGTCGACAAAGACAGAGTGGGGATGATCGGATGGAGTCACGGGGGTCTCATAACTCTCTTTAACATCTTTGAACATCCTGATAGTTATAAAGTTGCCTTTGCCGGAGTCCCGGTCAGCGACCTTATAGCCAGAATGGGGTATAAAAACCAGAACTACCGCGACCTTTTCTCATCTCAGGCAGCTATCGGCAAACCGACCGATGAAAATGTCGCAGAATACAGAAAACGTTCTCCCGCATGGCAGGTTCATAAGTACAGGAACACCCCTCTTCTTATCCATACGAACACGAATGATGAGGATGTAAATGTCCTTGAAGTTGAGCATCTGATAAAATCCCTTAAAGCCGAGGGTAAAAGTAATTTTTCCTATGAGGTATTTGAGAATATGCCGGGGGGCCACTCTTTCGACAGAATGGATTATCTGAAAGCAAAAGAGATACGATTGAGGATTTACAATCACCTTAACAAATACCTTGATCCGCCAAAACCTTTCAGATCGCTCAGAGATATGCAAAAAGCAGGTTATTTTTTCAATTAATATTTGTGTTCACTGATAAAACCGGCACAGGGACACAGAAAGTTGATGAATAAATATATCACTCAGGAATACCGGGATGGTAAAGGAAAAACTATACGGCAAAACGCTGAATGAACTTATAGCTGTTACCAGGCGGTTGAAGCTTCCGGGCTACGCTGCCCGGCAGATAGCAGACTGGCTCTATAAGAAGGAAATTTCAGACATCAGCGGTATGACAAATCTGTCAAATAAGATGCGTGATCTCCTGTCATCAGGTTACGAATACGGCTTATCAGAACCTTCCGGTACTGCAGAAAGCAGCGACGGAACAAAAAAATATCTTTTTAAAGTACTCACCGATAAATACATAGAAACAGCCTACATACCCGACAAAGAAAGAGCAACGGTATGTCTGTCAACGCAGGCAGGTTGCAAAATGGGATGTATCTTCTGTATGACAGGGAAACAGGGTTTCCAGGGCAACCTTACATCAAACGAGATTCTCAACCAGTTCAGGAGCATCCCGGAACACAGTAAACTTACAAACATTGTTTTCATGGGAATGGGTGAACCGCTTGACAATATGGATGAACTCCTCAAGAGTCTGGATATCCTTACTTCTGAATGGGGATATGGCTGGAGTCCCACCCGTATCACCGTAAGCACCGTAGGGCTGAAGGGTAGCATAGGAACATTTCTTGAAAAAAGCAGGTGTCACCTTGCCGTAAGCCTTCATTCTCCATTCGATGAGGAGAGAAAAACACTGATGCCCATACAGAGGACCAACCCTGTTAAAGATGTAGTCGAAATAATAAAGAAATCCGGGATAAACGGCCAGAGAAGGGTCTCTTTCGAATATATACTTTTCAGCGGCCTGAATGACACTCAGGCACATGTAAGAGAGCTCGCAAGGTTACTGAATGGAATCAGCTGCCGGGTAAATATAATCAGGTATCATTCCATCCCCGGAATTCAACTTGCAAGTCCCGGCATCGAAGAAACAAAAAAATTCAGGGACGCCCTTAACAACAAAGGTATCATTGCCACCATAAGAGCGTCGAGAGGAGAGGATATACAGGCAGCATGCGGCTTATTATCGACAATAGAAAAAAACAGGAAGAAATGATAAAGACGAGAATCTTGATCATACTGCTGACTGCATACTTTCCCCTTCTCGCATATGCCCAGGAGCAGGCTTTTAATTCATTCCTTTCAGATTCCATAATGCGATACGGAGCGGTATCCTTCAGGATCATTGATGCTTCTGACGGCAGTCCGGTATTCAGTCATGATGAAAAAAAGAGCCTTATACCTGCATCTGTCATGAAGCTGGTCACAACATCTGCAGCAATCGAACTGCTGGGGCCGGATTATACTTACAAGACAGAATTCGGATACAGAGGTAAAATATCGAGATTATTCAGGATACTGGAAGGTGACATCGTAATACACGGCGGTGGAGATCCTGTACTCGGCTCCGGTAAATT
>JAFGXX010000137.1 GCA_016936435.1 Bacteroidales bacterium | reverse complement strand
GGGCTTGCCCTCCGTAACGCAGTGAAGGAGGGATTGCACGATAATAACACATTACTAACCACTAGAAAAGTAAAATATGAAAAACGAACTCTCACGCCGCCAGTTCCTTCAGAAAAGCCTTGGTGCCGGTGTGGCACTGGCATTCCTGAAAGAGTTTCCTGAATTAGGAGCTGCTTCTGCAAAAAAAGGAATGAAACTGGGTCTTGTTACCTATTTATGGGGAAGAGACTGGGACCTGCCGACACTAATCTCTAATTGCGAAACATCCGGACTGCTAGGTGTTGAACTCAGGGTACAGCATGCACATAAAGTGGAGATAGACCTTACACCTGCCCAGCGTGCTGAAGTGAAAAAGAGATTCGCCGACAGTCCTGTAACATGTGTAGGCTATGGCGCAAATTACGAATACCACAGCCCCGATCCTGCTCAGCTTAAGAAAAATATTGACGGAACCAAAGAGTATATTAAACTCTGCAAGGACATCGGCGCCACAGGTATAAAGGTGAAACCAAACTACCTTCCTCCTGAGGTACCCCGCGAAAAAACAATAGCCCAGATAGCAGCTTCACTTAATGAATGCGGTAAATTCGCCCAGGATTACGGTCAGCTCGTAAGGGTGGAAGTTCATGGTAATATCACCCAGGAGATCCCCAATATGAAAGCCATCTTTGACCAGGTTACCGAAAAGAACGTCAAGATGTGCTGGAACTGCAACGATCAGGACCTGCTGCCTCCCGGACTGGAACCTAATTTCAACTCTGTCAAAAAATATTTCGGCGATACGGTTCATGTACGTGAACTGAATATAGGTGACTATCCATACCAGAAACTGTTTGACCTCTTCACCGGAATGAAATATTCGGGTTGGATACTTCTGGAAGCACGAACCAATCCTCCCGACAGGGTGGCTGCCATGAAGGAACAACTTACAGTATTCAACCAGATGATTGAAAACTCCAGAAAAAATTCCTGATACCGGTAAAAACAAACACCGATTGTATAACAGGGAGGAATTTATAAGACTGCTTAAAGACCGGGACGAAACCTGGGATTTCATAGTAATCGGAGGAGGCGCAACAGGACTTGGAATTGCTGTTGACGCCTCCAGCCGTGGTTACCGGACCATTCTTCTCGAGCAATCTGATTTTTCAAAGTCAACTTCCTGCCGTAGCACAAAACTCGTTCACGGAGGCGTCCGTTACCTTCAGAAAGGTGATGTGGGCCTCGTAATGGAAGCCCTCCGTGAAAGAGGTCTCCTGCTAAAGAACGCACCTCACCTTGTTCGTAACCAGCGTTTTGTAATTGCCACCTACCAGTGGTGGGAAAAGGCTTTTTATACCATCGGACTTACTCTGTATGACCTTCTTTCAGGAAGGATGAGAATGGGATTTTCACATCCCATGAGCAGAGAGGAAGCGATAAAGCGTATCCCGCAGATTGAAAAGAAAGATCTGACAGGAGGAGTATCTTACCACGACGGTCAGTTCGATGATTCCAGACTGGCTGTCAACCTAATGCAGACAGCTGCTGACAACAGTGCAGTAACGCTGAATCATTTTCCGGTGACCGGCCTGCTGAAGAACAGTGGAGGAAAGGTCTGCGGTGTTATAGCTGAAGATGCTGTTGACGGAGGCAGCTTCGAACTTAAGGGACGTTGCATCATTAATGCCACCGGTATCTTCGTCGACGACATTATCAGAATGGACAATAAGGATCAGAAGCCCCTGGTACGTCCCAGCCAGGGCGTCCACCTCGTTGTTGCGAAATCATTCCTGGGTGCTGAAGATGCAATAATGGTTCCCCGTACAAGCGACGGAAGGGTCATGTTTGGTGTCCCCTGGCACAACAGGGTTATCCTCGGTACTACCGACATACCCGTGAATGAATTCGTCCTTGAACCGAAAGCACGCGAAGAGGAAATTGAGTTTATACTCGAAACCGCCGGTCGCTATCTGTCTGAAAAACCTCAGCGAAAAGATGTTCTGTGCGTCTTCGCAGGTCTCCGCCCATTGGCTGCTCCGAAGGAAGATACCGGTACTGCCAGAACAAAGGAGATTTCACGGAGCCATAAGCTGATAGCATCTAAAAGCGGACTTGTGACAATAACCGGAGGCAAGTGGACGACCTACAGGAAAATGGCTGAAGACACTGTGAACATGGCTGTCAGGATACAAAAACTGCCATCACGGAAATGTATCACATACAACCTTATGATCCATGGGGCCACCGAAAAACCCGGCGATGATAAAAACTGGCTTTCTGTTTATGGCAGTGACAGTAACGGAATAACAGGACTTTATTCAGAAAATCCGCGGTTTGCAGAGAAACTGCATCCTTCTTTTGATTTTACCGCTGCAGGCGTGGTATGGGCAGTACGACATGAAATGGCCCGAACCGTCGACGATGTTTTGTCACGAAGAGTAAGAGCCCTCTATCTCGACGCCAGGGCATCAGTGGAAATGGCCCCCGCTGTCGCCTCACTGATGGCCGTTGAACTGAAAAAAGATAAAAAGTGGGAAGAGGATCAGGTAAGCCATTATACAAACCTTGCATCTTCATATATTCTTTGATAATCCATATCTGTAAATACGGATTACTGACATGAAACTCAGGCTCGTCATCAGAAATTTTCTCTTTTTGCCTGCGATTGTTTTTTTTATGTCCAGCGAAATCAGTGCACTGGCTCAGACGGGTTTTGTCTTACTGGAACCTGATTCAGGCAAAATGAATCATATAGTTTTGAATTACCTGAATGGAGAATACCAGATTGTGACAACCGGTGCCGATCCATCGATTATTACACTCCCGCTCAAGAAAAGAATCCCGGATGATTTTAACATTTTAACCTTTGAATATTTCTGTCCCCAGGGTCTGGATCATCTGGAACTTTTTTTTGGCCCTCCCCTGGCCGAAGCCAGATCAAAGAGAACCGGTGCTGTAGGATTATCTGAAGGGTGGACGCTTTTTACGGCTGACCTGTCGCAGGATAAAGGTGTATGGGGTAAAGAAGGTGACTGGTTGAGAATTGACTTTGGAGGGAAAGCTGGTGTCAGGATGCAAATCAGGAACATAAGCTTAAGGCCTCCGACAGACAGGGAGAAAATGCTGGCAGGGACAAGGGATGAAAAGGCCCGGAGGGAAGGTAAAATGCAGCAGAGAATTATGGAATATCTGGCAGCTGATTATCCTTCTGAAATTGTTAAGGTCTCAGTAGACAGCCAGACAGTTTATATTGAAGGAAAAGCAGATGGCAGCGGACTTTTTCTATGTGAGGTCCCTCCTTACAACGATGTTACGGAAACCAGAGATTTCACATTTGTTTTTCCCGTGGATGAGGGTGAATTCAGAAAACAGTTAGAACGTTTCTCATGGAGGGATGGAGTCTATTACGACAGACTTCTCTCAAAATGGGTCCTGGCTGAGAAAAACTCTTCCGGATACCGCCTGGTTTCACATGCCCGTTATCCCGGTGAAATAAAGGCAAAATACGACCTCCCGCCGCTTGTGCCTGCAGGAAGGAAGGGATTAGGCGGATTCGGTGCAAACCGCGGACATATTGAGGATCTCGATGAGCTGGGAATTACCAGCGCCACTGTTAACATCTGGTTTACACGGTTTATGTTCACCAAACCGGCACAAGACAGAATAAGCCATAATTATAATGGGCAGACATATTATTTCGGGAAGAAGGATGTTATGATGCTCGATTCTACCTTCAGTACCACTGCCGGAAGAGGGATAGTTACCGCTGGTATACTTCTGGTTGGCAAAGCGGAACAATGTCCCGACCCTGAAATCGGCAGACTGCTTCAACATCCCGATATGGACCCGGCAGGTATCTACAGCATGCCGAATATGACCAGTCCCGAAAGCATTAATTGCTATGCCGCGGCAATAGATTTTCTTGAAAGCCGCTATACCAGACCTGATAAAAAGTACGGGATGCTGAACCACCTGATCATCCATAATGAAGTTGATGCCGGATGGGTCTGGACAAATATGGGAAGAAAGAGCGCTCTGCTTTATATGGATGCCTATATCAAATCAATGCGCCTTTGTTATGCTCTTGCCAGAAGCTATAATCCTCATAGTGAAGTGTTCATAAGCCTGACCCACCATTGGTCGTGGACCTCACATCCTTTGTTCCATCCTTCAAGAGACCTGATGGAGATATTACTGGATTACACCAGGGCAGAGGGTGACTTCCATTGGGCTGTAGCCCAGCATCCTTATCCGCAATCCCTCTTTGAACCGAAGACCTGGCTTGATGAACAGGTTGATTTTTCGTTTGACACCAGGCTGATAACATTCAAAAACCTTGAAGTGCTGGATGCATTTATGAAAAAACCTGAAATGTTGTACAAGGAAAAGAGAAAGAGGACTTTATGGCTTTCAGAGAATGGAACAAATTCCAAATCATATTCAGAACAGGATCTTGCCGAACAGGCTGCAGGTTTTGCCTATGCCTGGAAGAAAATGAAGAAACTCGACGGGATAGACGGATTCCAGTGGCATAACTGGTTTGACCACAGGGGAGAGGGAGGATTAAGACTGGGATTGAGAAGGTTCCCTGATGATAAAGACGATCCGGGAGGGAAAAAACCTGTCTGGCACCTCTATAAAGCTGCTGATACAGGATCAGAAAATCAGGTTTTTGAACCTTATAAAAAGATAATAGGTATCCGCAGATGGAATAAAATAAGGTATAGAGGGGAAATAGAATAATGATATTTTCTTCCCGGTAACTGTCTCCTGATTCCCGGGATTATTCAGTGCCTGCAGGCTCATGCATCATCCTGTCCTCTAAAAATGCTGACATTTCGGGTATGGGAATCTTTTGGACAACATACAAATGGTTGCCTGATGGATCATTTTCCCAGCTGTTATTCCCTTCAACGGTAACTTTTATCCTGCCCCGGACCGTGTCAAAAAATCCTTCAGTTCCATATACACCTATAAGAACTGCAGTCTGGTCCCAGCTCATCCTGCCGTTCTTGTCATCTTCTGAGAAAGGTATGCTTATGCTGAAAACATCCTTCACGGGACTTCCTTCAATGTCTGAACTTATGAGGCGTAATCCTGTAAAGATCTTTGATCCAATTTCAAATCCGGTGAAGATGATCTCCCCCGGCCAGTTGTCAAATGCGTATTTGGATGATACGGGGTCAATAAAAATATTATATTCCCTTCCCGTCGGGAAAGCTCCGGCCATCGAGACGAGTCTTTTCACTTTTTTTGTTACCAGGTCTGTGCCATTGAGATTACTATACTGATCAGCACCGGATTTTAAAAGGTTGCTGATATTTGTCAGGAAACCTACTGTGACTATGGTAACACTGTTATCCGGCTGGCTGCTAAGTACTTTCCGGTATATCTCAACAGCATCCGGCACCTCTGATGTTCTCTTTACATCATGAGGGTAATATTTTATAATCGAATCGGCCCAGTGCTGACGGGCTCCCATATCAGCACCATCGCCCTTCGTGGCTCCGATCTGCAGGTCTCCTCTCCTGAAGTAAGTGTTGATTACATCAATTGACGGAGCCACAAGATCATTCTTGTTCGATGACACCGTGGCAAGTATTTCAGCCCTGCCGCTGTCTGCCATCGCATGAAGAAATGCAAGAGCACCGACATCATCATAATCGGGTCCGAGATCGGTGTCGAAAATGATTTTGACACTTTCATTCTCTATATCGGTACAGGAACC
This sequence comes from Bacteroidales bacterium, assembly GCA_016936435.1. Taxonomy (GTDB): domain Bacteria; phylum Bacteroidota; class Bacteroidia; order Bacteroidales; family VadinHA17; genus LD21. Next base: position 6,743 of record JAFGXX010000137.1, on the reverse strand, counting down.
AGAAATCAAAAGTAACAGAGCCATCAGAAAGACAATTGTTTTCATGTTATAATTTTAATAAAGTGTTATCAGTATATTTGAATATCCTTTGCAGTGTCATTAATATTTTATGTCGGATTTTTCTTTTTATTGTAAAAGTAATTTATGTCACGGTTATAAAGTAGCGGTTGTCTTTCTTTTAACTTCAAAAATAAGTATCCTGATTTTAAATTAACCATATAATCAAATCATAATGAGACTGCAATTCATGATTTTACTTGCAACATTTATTGCTTCATGCAATAACATTGATGTGACCTCGTATGTCGATCCAAATATCGGTGGTGTGGCGCCGCTTCTTACAACAAAGAATCCAACAGTCCACAGACCGAACAGCATGGTAAGGGTCTTCCCTGTAACCAGACCCGGACTTGGAGACAGGTATCTCAGCGATAAGATATACGGCTTCGTTCTGAATATGCCTGCATACAGGAGAGGATATGTAACTGAACTTATGCCTCTAAGCGGTACCCTTTCTGCCGATATTAATGTTAATGCTTCTTCGTATGATCACGACCTCGAAGAAGTCCATCCCTGGTATCACAGGGTGCTGCTTGAAGATCCGTGTATAACAGCTGACTGGACAACTACCGAACACTCGGTGATATACAGGTTTATGTTCACGCCCGGCGATTCAAATCATGTTATTTTCAGGTCGAAGGGTAAAGCCGCCTTCAATGTTAGAGGTAATAACGTGGTTACAGGATGGGAAGAATTCATGAATACAAGACAATATTTCTATGCAGAGTTCCCGGAAAGTTTTGATAATCATGGATTTATCTTTGGTAATCAAATTATTGGTAATGATATCAAGACCTCACGTACACCGACAGGAGTATATGTTTCCTTTTTTAAAGCAGGGAAACCTGTAGAGATCAGGATAGGGATTTCATTTATTGATGAGGAACAGGCGCGCGATAATCTGTTAAGGGAAACGGAAGGCAGCTCATTTGAAGATATTAAGGAAGAAAGCCACCGGATATGGAAAGACGCCCTGGGAAAGATCATGGTGAAAGGGGGTACTGAAAGGCAGAAGAGGATATTTTATACGAGCCTCTACCGCGGATATGAGAGAATGGTTAACATTTCCGAGTATGGCAGATATTACAGTGGTTATGACAGGGAGATTCATAACGATAACGGAAGTCCTTTCTATGTCGACGACTGGTTGTGGGATACATTCAGAAGCCATCATCCGCTTTTTTTTATCCTCGATCCTCAGAAACGTGTCGATATGGCCCAGTCGTATGTACTTATGTATGAACAAAGCGGATGGATGCCGACATTCCCGCAGTTTTACGGCGATTTTCCTGCGATGATAGGCTTTCATTCAGCCGCACTGCTGTGGGATCTTTACAGCAAGGGAGGCACCGGATTTGATGTTGAAAAAGCTTATGAAGGCTTAAAAAAGAATGCCATGAGCGCTACGATGCTGCCATGGCGTGCCGGACCTATGTGTTCACTCGACAGCTTCTACATTGAAAACGGATGGTATCCTGCCCTTGCAGAGGGAGAAGAGGAGACTGAGATGATGGTCGACGGATTTGAAAATCGCCAGTCAGTAGCGGTTACGCTCGAACATAGCTATGACGACTGGTGCCTCGCAAAGCTGGCAAAAGCACTAGGAAAGGAAGACGATTACAACTATTTCATCGAACGGTCAAAAAATTACCGGAATATTTATAATCCGGCCACTGGTTTTATGTCGCCAAAAAAGGCTGACGGAACATGGGTGGAGCCTTTTGACCCCAAACTCTCAGGAGGAGTGGGAGGCAGGATGTATTATGCCGAGAACAATGCCTGGATCTGGAATTTTTCGGTAATGCACGATATCCCCGACCTGATCTCATTAATGGGAGGAGAGGAGATTTTTACCAGGCGTCTTGATGAACTTTTCAATGAACCCACCAGAATAGCAAAATGGAGGTTTATGGGACAATTCCCGGATGCTTCAGGCCTCAACGGGATGTTCCCTGCAGGAAATGAACCCTCATTCCATGTCCCTTACCTGTATAATTATGCAGGTAAGCCATGGAAAACACAAAGAAGGATCCGGGAGATAATGGAAATGTGGTTTGATGATGATCCCCTTGGCCTGCCGGGCGATGAGGACGGAGGAGCCCTTTGTTCATGGTATGTCTTCTCGGCAATGGGATTTTATCCTGTTACACCAGGGAACGGACTGTATGCTATCGGCAGCCCTTTTTTCAATGAAATTAAAGTTAAACTGCCTGGCGGAAAGACATTTACTGTTAAAGCGAAAAACTGCTCCCGGAGGAATAAATACATTCAGTCGGCAAAGCTTAACGGAAAGGAATTTGACAGGGCATGGATAAAGCATTCCGAAATAACCGGAGGAGGTACTCTTGAATTAGTGATGGGAGAGATGCCGGAAAAGACCTGGGCTTCTGACCCTTCTCAGTTCGGATACCTTCTCAGAAACTAAAATAAGGAGCTGTGAAAAACAATGGAATATTGATTTTTACCGCATCGGGACTGATAGCCCTGATGTCAGTTTCATGTACCAGTACTATACCTGATACTGAACTCTTCAGGGTAGTGGAATTATCCTTTGAAGCCTCAGACCCTTGCTCTAATCCTTATGTCAATGGTCCTGAGCTAATTGCAAGCTTCCGGGGAATCTCCGGAGAAGCTGCCGGTTCGAAATACACGGTTTATGGCTTCTGGGATGGTGGTAACATATGGAAACTGAGATTCTCTCCGACAAAAACAGGAGAGTGGGAGTACCGTACCGTATCACCAGATAAAGGACTTAATAACCGCAGAGGCAAATTCAAGGCAATATCCCCAACCTCTGATAAACTGTCATCTAATATCCTTTATCATGGTTTCCTTGAGCGGGCCGATACATTTTCGTGGAAGCTGAGTGACGGAACACCTTTTTTCCCCATTGGTGAAACCCAGTGGTCCTTTTCAGAAGAATTTACCCTGACCGAATGGAAGGAGTGGATGGACCTGATCGCTTTCAGAGGATACAATACATTCATGGGTTGCTGCTGGCTTGGTAAATATACAAGGTCGGAACTGAAACCTTTTGCCGGCAGGGAGCCTGCCTCTGATACCCTGCTGGTTGATTTCTTCATCAGGCAGCTTGATCCCATGGTTCAGTATGCAAATGATAAAGGCATAATGATGGGCCTGGTTATTGGGGGATTCCCCGATAACAGCCAGTGGTTCACGAGGTTTAAAACTATTGAAAGAAGCGACAGGTGGTTCAGGTATATAATCGCACGTTACTCTGCTTATAATGTAAGATGGGGTCTGTTCGGAGAACTTAATGAAGCCGTGGGCAGTTATATGCTTGAAGATAAATCGTGGGAGTGGACCGGGGATCATTATGCCGGACTGGTGAAAAAATATGACCCATATAAACATCCTGTGGGAAGTCACAATACAAGAGTGGATTTTTATGCTGCCGCCGATGATAACATAGATTATATAAAGGTTCAGGAAGGTGACAGGACATCGCCTGATCAGTACAAAAATGCAATCAGTCTCCGGAAATGGAAAAAACCGCTATGGTATGAGGAATACTGGTATGAAATGGACGGGGCCCAGGATGTCGGGATTCAGAATACCTACAGGAACTTTGTTTATGCGATGGCTTTTCCCACAATGGGCAGCCTGATGAGAAACCACCAGGGTATTAACACTCCCTTTCCGCCTGACGAGGCTGAAAAACAGGGAATATCCCTTTATAACTACCTGATGGCCAATGATACGGGGATTATTCGAATGAGCTATTTTTCCGATTTCTTCAGTATACTCAAAAACGATCTGGATGAATTTGTCCCGGCATCGACGCTCGTCAGCCGTGGGGAATGCGGAAAATTCGGTAATAATCTTGCTGTCTTTCTGGAGGGGGGAGGTACATTTACTGTAGACCTGTCAGGGATTACAGGTAAATTCAATCTTACAGCACTTGATATCAGAACAGGTGAGAAGAAAGAACTTCATGTTTCAGAAGGAGGTGCCAGGGTTGTAATAGATACAGGTATCAAAACGGATGCTGCAATTCTTCTGATCAAAGATGTTAACTGACAAAAATTAAAGAACAAGTACTATATTTATTTTATCGCTTTCAGAGAATCTGACGACAGAAAAATACTTTGATAAAGTGCTGAATAATTATAAAATATAGCTGATATATAATGATCTTTATCCTGCTGCTTTCAATTATCACAATAAGCGTCCTCCTTTTTAAATTTCTAAAATTCTGAAAAATGAAATTAGGTATCAGCAGTTATTCTTATACCTGGGCCGTAGGCGTCCCGGGCCACATGCCTTCCGTAACACTCGATGAAACGGATCTTTTAGACAGGGCTGAAGAACTGAATGTAAAACTTGTCCAGATTGCCGATAATATGCCTCTTCATAAAATGACTGAATCCCAGCTTGACAACCTTGTCCTGAGAGCATCGGACCTGGGAATTGAACTGGAAACCGGAGCCAACAAAATGACTCCTCAAAACCTTCAGCAATATATCGGCATAGCAGAAAGGATGAAATCCCCGATACTGAGGTTTGTTATCGACGGAGAAGATTTCCGTCCCGATGTTCCTGATATTATTTCAATTGTCAGGGATGCCGAACCTGAACTGAGAAAAAAGCAAATTATACTTGCCATCGAAAATCATGACAGGCTTTTTACCTCTCAGTTTGTAGAAATTATTGAATCGGTTGCAAGTGATCATGTCGGAATTTGCCTCGATTGTGCAAACTCGCTCGGAGTTGGTGAAGGTATCCGTGAGGTGGTAAGCAGTCTGGCTCCCTATGCTGTCAACTTTCATCTTAAAGAGGTCTCAATAAGGCGTAAATACCATAAGATGGGATTTGATATCGAAGGGAAACCATTCGGCGAAGGAAATCTTCCGCTTCAGTGGATACTAAGTATGCTTCCCGGAAAATGCCGTACCGCCATACTTGAACAATGGACTCCTCCCGAAGAATCTCTTGAAAAGACAATAGCAAAAGAAAAAATGTGGGCAGAAAAAAGCATATCTTATCTGAAAAAATATTTTAAGGCTTAGTCATCAAGGTAATTACAGAACCAATAATACAACCATCATGAATGTCAAAACCAGATTGCACGGTCATTTTATCAGCGTGTTAGTAATGCTGCCAGCTATTGTTGTTGCAATAGCAGTAAGATGCAGCCTGCCTGCCAGGGAGAAAGCAGTGCAGTGGCAACCATGGGAATTCTCCCTTGAGGCAAAGAAACCTGCTGCAGAAGCCAGGCCTTCAGTTGAGGTTACTTTTCAGGGTCCTGAGGGGCAGGAGTTTACAAACCACGCATTTACTGACGACGGAATTGTTTACAGTTTCAGGGCAGCCTTCCCGGCTCCCGGGGAATGGATTTGGATATCAGCTTGTTCTGGTAGTAAGGACAGAGGCCTTAATAACAGGAAAGGTAAAGTTGAAGTCCTTCCATATGAAGGTGACAATCCTCTTTACCGGCACGGAGACCTTCGTGTCAGCGGAGACTCCAGGTATCTTGTCCATGCCGACGGAACACCTTTTCTCTGGATGGGGGAGACAGGATGGCGGTCCATACGGAGCACTTCGATGGAAGACTGGCGACATTATGTTGATACGCGTTCAGATCAGAAATTCACAGTCATCCAGGTAAGTCCGAAAGGAGTCAGTAAAAATCCGGGCAAAGACCTTAGGGAAACCTCATTTCTCAGCGACCGCTCTCCTGATCCTGCGTTCTGGGACGAACTGGAATCAAAAATACGGTATGCGAATGAAAGGGGTATTTTGATCTTTATGGTTGGGATCAGTAAAGTGTGGAATGATGAATTTAAGGAAAACCCCGGTAACCAGGATTTTGCCACCTATTTTGCCGGAAGGATGGCTCCATATATGGTTATCTTCTCACCCAGCTTCGACCAGGTATTTATGGGAGGTAATGACACCATGGCAATGGAACTGAAAAAATACACAACACATCTTGTAACCCAGCATCCGGGCACCAACTATGAAGCTAATACGAAGTACCGTAATTCGTCATATACCGATTTTTGCGGGATGCAGAGCGGTCATCATGGCGGCCGGCTCGAGAGAGCATATAACGCAGCACGCCAGTGGACTCTCGATATGTGGAACGGTAATCCGATGAAACCCGTTATCAATATTGAAGGCATGTACGACGCACGTGGAAATAATAAGGGTAAGAACTGGAGAGAAAAGGATGTAAGGAAGATCGGATGGATTACCTGGTTATCAGGTTCAAAAGGATATACCTACGGTGCCGGTGATATACCCCCCAAAGTGCCTGAAGGCTCAGGGGGAGTCTGGAGATGGAATGACAACCCTGAAACCTATGATTACTGGAAGAAAGCTATACAGTGGCCCAGTGCCGGACAGATGACAATCATGCATGATTTCTTTAAATCGCTTGAATGGTGGAAACTCGTACCAGCCCATGAACTGATACTAAACCAGGCGGTAAATGATACCAGTAAAATGGTAGTATCGGTAGCTGCCGATAGAAGCTTTATCCTTGCATATCTGCCTGATAATTTAGAAATAAACCTCGATCTGTCAGGATTTTCAGGCACCTTTTCAGGGAAATGGCTTAACCCTGAGAACGGAATGACCATTCAACTGGATGAGAAGGTTATGCCTGAGATAAGCAAACTGTTCATGCGACCACAGGGTTTGGAAGATGCCCTTCTGGT
>JAFGXX010000136.1 GCA_016936435.1 Bacteroidales bacterium | reverse complement strand
TCCGCTCTCCGCTCTCCGCCCCTCACCCTCAGCCTTCCCTCAACAGAAATCCTCCTACATTTATTAGTGAGTTAGGTTTCAGGCGGTGGCCGTGCCAGACATCAAGCAAAAATTCTGTTATCTTAGTAAAAAAAATGTCATATGACAGTTTCAGACTTAAAACTCAAAATATTCAGGCAAATCGATTCCCTTGAAAAGAACCGGCTTGAGGAATTCTATGGATTATTGTTGAATTACATTAATGGGAAAAAAGACATATCAGATTGGGACAAACTTTCTCTAGCTCAAAAACAGGGATTAATGGACGCCATTGATCAATTGGAATCAGGTCAAGGTATTTCTCACAATGATGTAATAGATAATATCCGCAAGAAATATAATGCTTAAGAAAATTACCTGGTCACCTCTCGCTGAAAGTGACTTTTTAAACCAAACACAATACTCTCTTTTACCGAGATAAGAAATCAGGTATTGAGAACTTAAGAATCTATGACACAAGACAGGATCCAAACACATTAACCTTTAAACAGTCCCGAAAACCTTAAACGGACGTTATGTTTAATAAGCTTGTCACGCCTGCCTGCCCGCCTGTACGCTGTCAGTCGGACAGGGTTGCTCCAGGCAGACAGGGTTTTTGCTATGTTCCTGCTCCCAAAACTAATTTGTAAGTAAGCACTCGGCAAGGTACATGTTGATTATATGTTTATTATGCATTTATTTATAGAGTTGTTTCCGGAAAAAGTATAATATATGGTTTTATAGGTTCAGCACAACATCTCTAAAAAAATCTCTGTCCTCTGTGCTACTTGCCTTACAACTTATTTAAGCAAGAGATTAAATTGACGGGGATTATTAAAAACCATGTTTCAACGAATAATATAGTCATAGAAGTTACTGGTTTAGTAAAATCTTGTTTAAATTTATACTCATTAATTATATTTATCTATTAGCCAGGCTAAAATGAACGTCAGAATCTTCCTTCCTCTTTTACTGATAACAGCATTACTCTTTTCCTGCAAACCCAAAACAGCCGAAAACCTCGAAGAGATGGCCCGCCGCTCTTCACGGCCCGAAGCCGTACTGGTGAAAACGGTAAAACTTGAACCGTCCACTTTTTACCACGAACTCATAAGTAACGGGAAAGTATTTGCCTCTCAGAAAGCTGTAGTACCTTTTAAAGTTGATGCTGTCATAAAGGAACTTCTTATCATTAACGGCATGGAAGTCACGGCAGGCCAACTGCTCGCCAAACTTGAAGATTTTGAATTCAGAACACAACTTGTCCGTGCCGGTCACGACCTTGAAAAAGCAGAAATAGAATTTAAAAAAGATCTGCTCACATTTTATCTTACCGATGATACAACCTCCCTCTCTCAAAGAGATATTAACTATTCTAAAATTCGCAGCGGCCTGAATAATGCAATAAACTCATTAAAAATTGCTGAATACAATTTCAACAATACCAGTATCTATGCCCCCATATCCGGGAGAATTGCCGGACTGGAAGCCATGCAATGGAATCCTTCGCAGAATTATAAGAACCTTTGTACGGTTATTTCCGATGAAATGATGAATGTCGAATTCCCTGTTATCGAATCTGAATATGGATTCATAAGCAAGGGGATGCCTGTTGGCATCATTCCCTATATTAACGACAGCACTTACATTAACGGTATTATCACACAAATCAATCCCCAGGTTGATGAAACAGGAATGATCAGAGTGAAAGCCGAATTTCGTAATAAGGGCCGGCTGATCGATGGTATGAATGTAAAAGTGGTTATTCGCAAGCCTGTTCCCAACCGCCTGGTAGTTCCCAGGGAAGCCCTTGTGATCCGTCAGGGCAGGGATGTGATCTTCATTCGTCAGGACTCGCTGGCAATATGGAAATATGTCACTGTCGAATTCGGGAACAGCACCAGCGTATCGGTTCAGGATAAACCCGACGGGATACACCCGGGAGATCTTGTTATCATCAGCGGCAATGTTAACCTGGCACATGAAACGGTCGTAAGAGAAGAATGAGCAGGGAACCTCACTACAGCACTTTCCTGTCCACATTTACGGTCAACATTCTGTTTGTAATGCTGATCATTGTCGGTGCGGCAATGATACCTTTGCTGTCTCTTCAGCTTAATCCGACCCGTTACCTGCCCTCAATTACAATCTCATGGAGCTGGCCCGAAGCCCCTGTGCGTGTTGTCGAACAGGAAGTTACAACTACCCATGAAGGCGTGCTTAGCACTGTTGCCGGTGTTAAAAAGATCACATCCTCAACATATAATGAGGGAGGAAAGATAAATGTTGAGTTTGACAAAAATGTCGATCTCAGAGCAAAGAGGTTCGAGGTGGCTTCACTGCTGAGAGAATCAGTGAAAAAATTACCGGAGAGAGTTTCCTATCCGGTTATCAGAATGAATATGCCCTCGAATCAGTCAGGCTCTGTAATCCTTAGCTTCCAGCTTAACGGGAATGCTAGTCCTGCATATATATACGACCTTGCTGAAAAACTTATAAAACCGGCGCTGGCTCTTGTCGAGGGTGTCCATAATGTCTCTGTTTATGGAGCCACACCTCAGCAGTGGGAGCTCTTTTACGATAATCAAAAACTATCCTCAGCGGGACTTGATCCTTCAGCAATCAGCAACTCGATTAACAATTACCTGCTGGAAACGGAACTTGGAGGTGCTGCGGAAACCGGTGGGGGAGGGTCTGAAAAGAGAACTTATCTTACTCTTGACGGAAATAATTCAAACTCCTTTCACTGGGAGGACATTCCTGTGACAAAGGTATCGGGAAGGATAATTCATCTGGGTGATGTGGCCGGTGTAAGGCTTAAAGACCAGAGACCTCAGAGCTATTACAGGATAAACGGGCTTAATACGGTAAATATCAATGTGAGCGCCGGGAAAAATGTAAATAATATAAAAGTTGCGGAAGATGTAAAGAAAATAATCGGGAAGATCAGGGGCGAACTGCCTCCGGGTTACACGATAAGGACGTCCTCCGATACTACAGTATATCTCAAAAAGGAGATAACGAAGAATATTTTCCGTGCGGTTCTTTCTGTTATTCTTCTCCTGCTTTTTGTTCTCGCCATCAGCAGGGAATTCAAATATCTGCTGATCATCACCATCAGCCTCGTTGCCAATATCCTGATAGCCTTCATCTTTTATTATTTTTTTAAGCTCGAGATTCATCTCTATTCCCTGGCCGGAATAACAGTGTCATTCGGTATCATCATCAACAACACCATTGTTATGGTCGACCATATCAGGTTTCAGAAGAACAGGAAGGTCGGGATTTCTCTTCTCGCAGCTACCCTAACGACCATCGGGGCACTGGTGGTCATCTTCTTCCTCGATGAAGCTTCAAAAATCACACTGGCCGATTTCGCTGCTGTTGTTATAATTAATCTTTCTGTCTCACTGGGAGTTGCGCTGGTTTTTATCCCCTCCCTGATTGATAAGATAGGACTCGCTCCCAGGTTCAATGCGAGGATCATAAGGAGAAAAAGGAGAGTAGCAAGCTTTTCATTGAGATACCTTAAGGTCATAGGATTTATAATCAAATACAGGGGAGCATTCATAATAGCTGCCATCCTGGTATTTGGTCTGCCTGTCTTTTACCTGCCCGATTCCCTTCCGAAAGATACGCGCAACCAGGTTAAGGATGAGGATCGTAGCGCCTGGCAGCGATTCTATAACAAAACCCTTGGCAACAGTAAATATGTACAGGATATTAAGCCGGTGGTGAATAAGGCGCTTGGAGGGACATTCAGGCTCTTTAATGAAAAGGTCAAAAACAGCAGGTTCTATTATTACGGCGGTTCTGAAGATGTACAGAGAACCCGGCTGACCGTCAATATTGGTCTGAGTGAAGAAGGACTTACCATTGAGGATCTGAATACAACATGTGCCGGACTTGAAAATATGCTGGCAGGCTATGACGAAATAGAAATGTTTACAACAGGCATCTATGATGCTGAGGAAGCAACTGTCTCAATAACATTTAAACCGGAACACGATTTTACGATCTTCCCTTATATACTGAAGATCAGGATCGAAGATTATATGAACGGTATAGGAAGTTATCATGCTTCGGTCTATGGTGTGGGGAAAGCCTTCAGCAACCAGGTGTACAGCGACTATATCCGTACAAGCTATATGATGATAATGACCGGATATAACTACGATGAGCTCTACGGTTATGCCGAAGATCTTAGGGAAAGACTGATCGCAAGCGGAAAAGGAAGAATAAAGGAAGTATACCTGCTGGGAGCGCAGGAAAGGGGATACATGATTAGCAATACCAGGAAGACTTATCGCAATATGTTGAATATGGATAAATACATGCTTGCAGAGAATGGATCAGATATAGCATCGGCATACAGCGAAACAAGGAGGTTTTCACGGGGAACCACATCCCTTCATCCGGTTTATATTGATGGAATTAACGCTCCTGTAAGTATAAGATCATTGCAGTCAGATCAATATGATTACTGGAGCTTAAACAATTCGCCACTTACTACTGCATCCGGCCAGTTTGTGAAGCTGAAGGACTTCTCAAGTGTCAACAGGGAGGTATCGGATGCAACAATCAGCCGCGAGGATCAGCAGTATATTATCACAGTAGGCTATGATTTTATCGGTAACTATGAACTTGGAAGACTTATTCTCGAAAGGAATGCAGATGAAACCAGCGCTCTCCTGCCATTGGGATATGCTGCCCGCAGCGGCTCTTACTCATATTCCTGGGATCAGGGAAAAACTAACTACTATCTTATCTTCCTGGTAATTCTGATCATTTATTTTATCTGTGCCATATTGCTTGAGTCCTTCAAACAACCTTTTGTGGTGATCAGCCTGATACCCTTTTCATTTATCGGAGTATTTGTTACATTCCATGTCTTCAATATCGCCGCAGACGAAGGTGTGTTTGCAGCATTGATACTTCTATGCGGTATTGTTGTTAATGCAACGCTTTATATATTGAATGATTATAACAGCCTTAGGCGTCACAAACCAATGCTCCCGGAACGGATTGCATATATGAAAGCCTTCAATGGCAAAATAATACCGATACTCCTTACAATACTTGCAACAATTATCGGTCTGATACCCTTTCTCCTCACCGGGAAAGATGAAAGATTCTGGTTTGCACTGGCGGCAGGTACGATCGGAGGACTCGTTTTCAGTATGATTGGACTAATTATATATCAACCAATAATGTTAAGAAAGAAAAGATTGTTTCATCCCGTAGAGTTGGGATTCGCAATGACAGGCGAATTATCATAGTTCCCCTCCCCGGAGGGGTTAGGGGTGGGTTTTAAAAGACAAAAGACAAAAGACAAACATGATAAGATTCCTCATAAAACGCCCCGTAGCAGTTATAATGACTTTCTTAGCATTACTGCTGCTTGGTATTGTTGCATCGAACCGCCTGCCGGTATCCCTTATGCCCGATATCGAAATACCGGAGATAACAATAGCTGTCTCAAGGCCTGATGTAAGTGCACGCGAACTTGAGAATACCATTGTCAGTATCCTCAGAAGAAACCTTCTTCAGGTCCCGGGACTCGATAAGATTGAATCGGAATCGCGTAACGGGTCTGCTCTGATCCGCCTTTCATTCAAATTCGGGAACGATATCAACCTGGCTTTCATGGAAGTGAATGAGAAAGTTGATGGTGCAATGAACAACCTCCCCCGCGACCTTGAACGTCCGAGGATCATTAAAGCCAGCGCTACCGATATTCCTGTTTTTATGCTGAACGTCACTCTTGCCGACAGTATGGCAGGAGATGAAAAGTTCATCGAGCTGAGCGGATTTGCCGAAACAGTGATAAAGAAAAGGATTGAGCAGCTGCCCGAAATCGCTATGGCCGATATAACAGGCCAGATCAGAAGGGAGATATATATAGATCCCGACGAGAAGAAAATGCTCAGTCTCGGGATATCAGATAATGATATTACCAGTGCCGTTCAGATTAACAATTTAACTATCGGCAGTATACTTGTAAAGGATGGCAAGTACCTCTATAACCTGGAATTCAGCTCCTACCTGAAAGAACTGGATGATGTAAAGGATATTTTTATTAAACAGGGAGACAGGATTCTGCAGATCAAAGACATAGCCGAAGTTGGCATCAGGCAGGAGAGACCGCGGGGATTGTATTATTCTGACGGTAAAAGGGCAGTTGCCCTTGCAATCATCAAGGAGTCGACATCAAAGATGTCAGCCCTCGAAGAAAAGATGACGGAGATGATCGAAATCTTCAGAACAGATTACCCGCAACTGGAGTTTAATATCTCTCAGAACCAGACCCGCCTTCTCGATTATTCCATCTCCAACCTTAAGCAGAGTCTGCTGGCAGGAGGCTTACTGGCCTTCCTGCTTATGTTCCTCTTCCTGAAAGACGGCAAAGCACCAATGATAATCGGTTTCAGCATCCCCGCAACACTTGTTATCAGCCTTCTCTTTTTCTACATGGTGGGTTTGTCAATAAACATTATTTCACTTGCCGGGCTGATCCTCGGAATAGGGATGATGATAGATAATTCAATAGTGGTCATCGAGAATATTACCCAATGGATCGATCGTGGTCTTTCACTATTCGATGCCTGTGTAAAAGGAACCAATGAAATTATTACACCCCTCATATCCTCTGTTCTGGTAACATGTGCCGTTTTTATCCCGCTAATCTTCCTGAGTGGTATCTCAGGAGCTCTCTTCTATGACCAGGCAATTGCAATTGTGATAGGTCAGGGAGTTTCACTTTTTGTAGGTATCACGCTGCTTCCAACGATTTATTATCTTCTTTACAGGAATGGGAAGGAAGGTTTTCTTACAAAATTTGTGAAGAGGATAAGTCTGAAAAATCTCGAGGACAGGTATGAGGGAGGGATGAACTTCTTCTTCAGATACAGGAAAGCGACCATGATCTCATTCGGCTTGCTAATACTTCTGATGATTTGGTTTCTTGTGACGATGGAAAAAGAAAAGTTCCCTGCCGTGCGACAGGATGAGCTTGTAGTGTCGGTCGACTGGAATGAAAATATTGATGTTCATGAAAACCTTGCAAGGAACATGACGATGCTGGAAGCCAATGGAAATATGGTGGCCCTGTCAAACTCATTCATTGGTGAACAACAGTTCCTTTTTAACAGGGATTATGATCAGTCATACACCCAGTCAAAGGTCTACATTAAGGCCGGGAGTTACGACGAACGGGAAAACATCGAAAAGAACTGTTCCCGGTTCATCAGGGAAAATTACCCCGGTGCCCTCATAAACATTGCTGCACAGCAGAATATCTTCGAGAAGATATTTGAGGCTTCCGAAACACCCCTTATTGCAGAAGTAAGCCTGATGAAAGAGAAAGAAGTACCTCCTGTTGAAGTTATCACAGAAATAACCGATAAGATGCGTGAACGATGGCCTGATGCAGGCATTTCATATCCTCCCCTTGAAGACAAAATCCATCTTAAGATAGATCCCGACAGGCTGATGTTATATGATATAGATCCTTCAATACTTTATACCACTCTTAAAAAATCTTTAAACCAGAGCAACATAGGTGACCTGAGAGCATCATACGAACTTCTTCCTATTGTTCTTTCGGACCGCGAAAGGCAGGTGAGTGAAATAATCTCATCAGGAACTGTGCTGAACAGGACAGGTCAGTATATCCCTGTAAAGGAACTTTTGAGCGTAAAGCATGTTCATGACTATAAAACTATAAAAGGAGGCATGAATGGTGAGTATGTTCCTGTTAACATGAGTATTGAAACCAATAAGCCTTCTGAGGTGACTTCTGAGATCAGGAATATCGTTACAGCCGACCAGTCTCTGATGGTTGGATTCAGCGGTTCACTGATCACCGGTCAGAGGCTTTTCCGCGAGCTGGCGATAATACTTGTTGTGGCTCTTCTGCTTCTTTACTTCATTCTCGCCGCTCAGTTTGAATCGCTGACACAGCCCTTGATCGTCCTCCTCGAAATACCGATCGATATTGCTGGTGCCCTGCTACTGGTGAAGCTGTGGGGAGGTAGCATCAATATAATTACTATGATCGGGCTTATTGTCATGTCAGGGGTAATTATTAACGACTCCATCCTGAAAATCGATACCATCAATAATCTGCGGGCTGAAGGGATGAGACTTAAAGAAGCCATATATACAGGGGGATCGCGGAGGCTTAAACCGATAATTATGGTAGCGCTGGCTTCCATAATATCTACGGCGCCGATATTATTCAGTCATGGAATGGGATCGGAACTGCAGCGTCCCATGGCCCTGGCGCTGATAGGAGGGATGTCGCTGGGAACCGTCGTCAGTCTGTTTTTTATTCCGCTTGCCTACTGGTATATATACCGGAAGTCAGGGTGAAATTGTTATGCAGTCTTGCAGTCTTGCAGTCGTGCAGTCTCTAAAGCCTTTATTCTTCGCACTGTATTCTTTGCTCTATAATTCTTACTTTTGTTCTCTGAAC
>JAFGXX010000135.1 GCA_016936435.1 Bacteroidales bacterium | reverse complement strand
CAGAATGAATACAGCAACTTATTGATAGCCTACAGAAAGAACGAGTTGTTAACCGAAAGCAAACTGGGTCTCTTCACTCTCACTTCAATACCGGTTGACAAAGCTGAACCAAGTGAATCATTGAAAGCTACTGTAGTATGGACTGCAGGTACCTGCACTGAAACTCTTTTTCTGATTTCGGACAAACAGCTTGATGCTTTCAGAAGAGGAGAAAATATCAGGACCGAAACTGACGTATTTGCCTCAAGGGGGTCATATTATACAGTCAGTGACTACAATCTTGAAAGATCGCAACCGCTGAAATGGTATTTTGTTGCTGATGTCAGCAAAGATTCAGCCCGGGTCGCCAACCTCGATGTCTTCATTAAAAACAACAGCAATGTTGTGACGGAACTGGAAGAAGATATTTCTGCAGGAACACTTAGTCTGGTACGGCTGGTCGCTTCATCCGACGGTCTGCAGATGAGCTCCGACAAGCTTGTTGATGCCCGCCATTTTACAAACACTCTTTATAATATTATGAGAGGCGGAGTATTTCAGGATAATTACAATATTAGTGCAGATGATTTCAGGTTTTTTGTTAGACAGTGTAATACCCACATCAGTGAAGCTTTTCCTCAGTGTCTTGCAAATCTTCCGCCTGCCATTTTACGCGATAATCTTATCAAAAGGCTCACTGAAGAGGGAGACCCTGACCTTGAAAGAATCGGCTATGAATATCTGCCTCTTGCTTTCAGTCGCCGTCATGGAGACCCGAGCCGTCCGTGGAACCGCTTTTCTATTGATCCCCGGACAAAAAATGGGAAAAGAAAACTGAGTTATCAGGGGAACTGGCGCGATATTTTTCAGAACTGGGAGGCTTTGTGTCTTTCGTATCCGGGTTACATTGAATCGGTTATTGCCAGATTTGTCAATGCCTCTACAGCAGATGGTTATAACCCGTACAGGATCACCCGCGAAGGTATCGACTGGGAACGACCTCATCATAACGATCCATGGGCCTACATTGGTTACTGGGGCGATCATCAGGTCATATATCTTCAGAAATTTCTTGAACAGTCCTGCAGGTATAACCCCGGTAAGCTTCAGGATTTGCTCGGAAAAGAGATTTTTGTGTACGCAAATGTCCCATACAGGATAAGACCATTTGAACAGATAATCCGTAATCCGAGGGATACAATTGTCTTTGACCGGGAGCTAGACTCAAAAATTGAAACGCTGTCAGGCAGCCTCGGCTCTGATGCCAGGTTACTGAGAGAGCCGGGAGGGGAGATTTACAGGGTAAATTTCATCGAAAAGATTCTGTGCTCTCTGCTTGCCAAACTCGTAAATTTTATCCCCGGAGCCGGTATCTGGCTAAATACCCAGCGACCCGAATGGAACGACGCCAACAATGCCCTGGTAGGAAACGGAGTATCAGTCGTTACACTTTGTTACCTGCGCCGTTCACTCCGCTTCTGGATTGATCTCCTTGAAGAAAGTGAAAAAAAGGGATATAAAGTATCTGATGAAATTGTGAAGCTCTTTGAGATAGCCTATAATCTCTTTAAAGAAAAATATTCAATTCTGGCAACAGGTTTCACTGATAACGACCGTTATGATTTTGCAATGAAACTGGGTAATGCAGGCGATGAGTACAGACAAAAGATCTATTCAAACTCATTCTCGGGAGTGAAATCTTTCACAGGGAGAGAAGATATCATTGATTTCATGAAGCTGGCACTTGCCTACGCCGATAAAACAATAGAGGAGAACAGACGGGATGACGCGCTTTTTCATTCCTATAACCTGATATCATTCAGAGAGAAGAGTATAAAAATACGAAGGCTTTACCTCATGCTGGAAGGACAGGTGGCAGTACTGAGCTCAGGTTCACTGAATACTTTGATGAGTCTGGATGTGCTTGATTCTCTACGTACATCCGCACTATACAGGAAAGATCAGCAGAGCTATATGCTTTATCCTATGAGGCAGCTGCCCCGATTTGTGGAAAAGAATATCATTACCCGTGATCAGTTATCAGGATCGGGACTGCTTCAGAAAATGATCTCTGAGAATGACTTTTCAATCGTTTCTGAAGATTCAACAGGATGTTTTCATTTTAACGGCGATTTTAGAAATGCATCAGTTTTATCTCAGGCTCTTGAAAAGCTCGATGAGAAATATTATGACAGTCTGATTATGGAAGATAAGGACTATATTCTTGATTTATACGAGAAAGTCTTTGATCATCAGTCGTTTACTGGCCGATCTGGTGCATTCTACGGATACGAAGGCATAGGAAGTATTTACTGGCATATGGTCTCCAAACTTCTGCTCGCTGTCTTCGAAACCTCTCAGGCTGCTGTGAGGGAGAATATAGATAAATCATTATTGTCACGCCTTCAGGATCATTATTATTCCATAAAAGAAGGTTTGGGATTACATAAGTCGCCTCCTTTACATGGTGCAATTCCAGTTGACGCCTATTCACATACGCCCGCCGGAGATGGAGCTAAGCAACCGGGTCTTACCGGACAGGTAAAGGAAGATATCATTTCCAGATTCGGAGAACTTGGTGTTAATATTGAAAACGGCAAGTTATCATTTACCCCGTGGATGTTAAAGCCGGAAGAATTGCTGGCAGGAAATGAAGTGTTTACATATTTTAATTCGGAAGGAAATACCGACAATATTGAGCTTTCAGCGGGTCAGCTTGCATTCACGATATGCCAGGTGCCTGTAATTTACTCATCCGGCGCTGGTCCGGCTATTAAAATCTGCTATAAAACAGGTGAAGAAAAATTTATTAATGGCTCTATCATCGATGCCGAAATAAGCAGAAATGTCTTTGGAAGGCAATCTATAGTAAAGAAGATTGAGTTTACAACCGATTTTTTAAATCATAATTCAAAATAAAACCATGTCATTCAGAAGCGATAAACTATTATCACTCCTTGGGGAGGATTTCACCGGTAAAACGGCCGGCGATCTTACAAGACTTTTCAGGGAATACCTGGAAAACGGAATTCACGGACTCTGTTTCAGTTCATACCTTAGAGGACAGGCTCCCGGAAGCATAATAAGTGCGGAGCAGATCAGGTCGAGGATCGATATCATTAAACCGTATACCAGGTGGATAAGGACTTTTTCATGCACCGACGGAGGCGAACTCATACCTGCTATAGCCAAAGAAAATGGACTTAAGGTAATGGCGGGAGCCTGGCTTGGCGATGACAGGGAGAAAAATGAACTTGAGATAAGTAATCTGGTCAAGGTCGTCAAAGCAGGAAATGCAGATCTGGTGGCTGTTGGCAACGAAGTATTGTACCGCGATGAATTAACAGAGGAGGAGCTCCTGGATTATATTCGCAGGGTTAAGGAAATGCTCCCCGGAGCAGCGGTTGGTTACGTCGATGCCTATTACGAGTTTATCAACAGGCCTGCAATTACAGATGCCGTAGACGTGATTTTTACAAATTGCTATCCCTTCTGGGAAGGATGCCATATAGATTATTCACTTATCTATATCAAAAATATGTATTACAGCGTCATGAAGGCTGCAAAAGGAAAGAGGATTGTCATAAGTGAAACAGGATGGCCCGACAGGGGAACAGCCTTTGAAGCATCGGAACCATCATTGGAGAACGCCCTGAAGTATTTTATTAATATCCAGCGCTGGAGCCTCGAAGAAAATATCGAAATAATGTATTTTTCAAGCTTTGATGAAAGCTGGAAAATAGGATCTGAAGGTGATGTGGGGGCCTACTGGGGCTTGTGGAATGAAGACGGGGAGCTGAAGTACTGATCTTATTTTCAATAATTCTATGAACAGGTACCGTGATCTGGAAATTAAATGGGGTAATGCATTATGTTATTCGGGTTACCGTGAGGGACAGAGCCCTGAGACAGATGTTCACCCTTCGTATGAACAGGTGAAGGAGGATCTTATGATACTGAGTGACAGATGGCAATATCTGAGACTTTACGACAGCAACCCTCATTCGGAAACGGTACTTGAAGTTATACGGAAGGAAAAACTTAATTTCAAGGTCATGCTCGGGGCCTTTGTTGTGGCGGAGATGAATAATTTCGGATGTCCCTGGGGAGGTCTGTATTCCGACCAGACTCTTGAAAACAACAAAAGAAAAAACTCTGCCACCATCAACAAGCTCATCGAACTCGCAAACAAATATCCTGACATTATTTTTTCAACCTCTGCAGGTAACGAGGCAACAGTTGACTGGACCGATCATTTTGTCCCGGTAGACAGGATCCTTGAATTTGTCCGGCTGATAAAGAAAAACACTTCTCAACCTGTCACTTTCTGCGAGAATTATGTGCCATGGCTGAATAAGCTCAGGCCTCTTGCAGCGGAAGTCGACTTCATTTCGATCCACACCTATCCGGTTTGGGAACATAAGCATATTGATGAGGCTCTTAACTATACGATTCAGAATTTCAGGGATGTGGATCAGCTATATCCTGATAAGCCTGTTATGATAACCGAAGCCGGCTGGGCAACAAATTCCAATGGCAGAGGTATAAATTCTGAAAATGTAAGTGAAGAATATCAGGAGATTTATTACCACGACCTTAACCATTGGTCACAGGAGGAAGGGATTATAAGCTTCTTCTTTGAAGCTTTCGATGAACCATGGAAAGGTTTTCCTCATGAGGATGAACCAGAAAAGCACTGGGGACTTTTCTACGAAAACAGGAAGCCCAAAAAAGCTATGAGACCCTGGTATTAAAATCCGGCATCGACAAGAGTTTTTTCCACCAGGTCTTCAATTTTACATTAATTTCTTAATGTGGCAATAAGTCTGCCGGGATTTATTAACAACAGCAGCGCATCAATAATGGTCTTGCAGATAACATCTGAACTGGTGAAAATCTGAGAACATGCTCCTTCATCCTGAATAATACCTATTCCGAGTGACGACACGCTGAGCATCAGCAGGTCATTTCTTCCGTTTCCGGCAGCTATAACCCTTTCCGGACCTATTTTTTTAACGTATTCCGATTTCTGGCTGTCCTGGTCATTCGGATCAAGTTTCTTTATCATCACCGGCAGATTTCTCATCTGGTTTTCAACTGTCCCGAATGTATCGGCCGTCAGAATATGAATATGAAGGAGGGAACTCAGGCTGATAAGTTTTTCAGCTACTCCTTCGAGCAACAGGCCATCAACAGCAATAGTTCCGTTGAAATCAAGAACCAGATGCTCTGCATTTATAGTCTTATAACCGGGGATATTGACGTTTAACATGACAGTTACTGTTTGGGAAAATTATTAATGGTATATATAAAACATTAATTACCAATACAATGATATGAATATCATTAGTAGTGGTCTAATATACTAATTGTTATCAGAAAATTATCGGAAATTCCGGGGCAAATGAATTAAAAATGCTTCATTAAGCCTCTGTGGGTGTCATATACAGCTAGTGAAATATCTTTTGCCGACAGTTCTGGATATTCCCCTGAGTTCCGAAATTTCGGGACTAAAGGCCGTCGGATAATTTCTTATATTTGCGACTTTCCATAGCAGTGGATATTACCGACAAACTTAGCTACCGTAAAATCTTCCTCTTCTGGAGCCCGCTGGCCCTGACCTGGCTCATGATGGCCCTTGAACAACCCTTCCTCATAGCCTTTATTGCACGTCTGGGTGAAGCAAAATACAACCTCGCCGCCTTCGGAATAGCAGGCTCCTTTGCCATGATAATAGAAGCACCGATAATAATGCTTATGAGCGCCTCCACAGCCCTGGTGAGAGGACGGCATTCATATAGGAAACTGAAGAAATTCACCGATATCCTTAACGCCGGTATAACCATTATACAGCTTTTATTCCTTATCCCTCCCGTGTTCAGGTTCATTGTCGTCCGCCTGATGGAGGTGCCGGAAGATGTTGCACGGCTGGCCCATGTGGCACTGCTGATATTCCTTCCCTGGGCTGCCTCGATAGGATACAGGAGATTTTATCAGGGTATCCTCATCAGGCACAACCTCACACGGAGGGTTACCTACGGGACTATGGTCAGGTTGTCGGTAATAGTCTTTGCAGGACTGCTTTTTTTCAAAATGGGAATTGCAGGTGCATATCTTGGTGCAGCAGCTATGTCGCTGGCAGTAATCCTTGAAGCTATTGCTACCAGGATGATGGCCTCGAAGACATTGAATTTCCTACTTCAGAAAGAAGATCATGAGAACGGCGGCATGCGGCTGCGATCCATTGCAAAGTTTTATTTTCCGCTTGCACTTACCTCGATACTGTCACTGGGAGTCCATCCTTTCGTAACCTTTTTCCTCGGGAGAAGTTATATGGCTGTGGAGTCGCTGGCGGTGCTCCCGGTGGTGGCTTCGCTCGTGTTCGTTTTCAGAAGCATGGGCTTATCCTACCAGGAAGTAAGCATTGCACTGATAGGGGAGAGGAAACAGAATTATACGGT
>JAFGXX010000134.1 GCA_016936435.1 Bacteroidales bacterium | reverse complement strand
TCGGTGTTCCATGCGTTATTTACCGCCTGCCCTTATGGCCTCATGCAATGGATGTTGCCAAACGGGTGAACGACTATGCACAGATAAGGATGGATGAATTCTTCAGATTATATCTTTAGAAAAATATCCGGAATCAGATATTTCCACAAGCGGTCGATATCCTTAATATCTGACGGGTCATCTCCATAGTGTAATCACCCATTTCGGGACCTAACCAGCCCATCAGCCTGGATACAGGCATTTACAGGGGAGGGCATCATTCCAGAAACAGTAATAAACATAAGAGGAAGATCAGAAGGCCGGACGCAATTTTTTTCATCAGTACCTTCGATATTATTTTGCATCTGTAAGTCTGTTCTTTCTTTGCAGCTCCATCAGGGGTCTGTATCCGATAAGAATTATATTCCTGTCACTTATGAGTTGTCTGATTCCGGTATCCTTAGTAAAGATATCCGCTTCCTGAACCCGTGTTCTCCAGCTGTTGGTTATTGCTTTCAGTTCATCGCTCTCTTTTGATGCATGTATATACAATTCCGTAACTCCCGGTTTGAGGTTTTGTATTATTTCTGTCCAGAAAGACCTGACATCCTCATAATTTTCCAGCTCATCATAAATGAAATAATCAGTAAATAGAATGCCCTGTTCCTTAAATTGCCTGCGCAGGTCCGGAAATCCAAAATTTTCCATGGTCGACTGCGTGGCCATCCTGAGAGGAAGACCGAATTCGAGAGCCAGCTGTGCATATACCTTCATATATTCAGGATTATATTGCATTGTACCCATGTGTGAATCTAAATGGGTAAGCGGGATTCCAGCATCAAGAGCTTTTTTAATCTGTGCCCGCCCTTCGGTAAGCGCCTCTTCAGGGGTTGAATGAGCATATACCTCTTCGATACTTTTCCACAAGTAGCCTTCGTTGTCATAAAGACCCTTTACCTTTTCACGGGAAGCCACGGATCCCCAGCGGTAATTTTTCCATTCAGAGGTATGAGTGAGGTGTACCCCAAAGTCTCTCTCAGGATGTTTGCGGGCATAGTCGGCAATCTCATTGAACCAGGGGCAGGGTGTCATTATGGTGCCTGAGGTAATAAGTCCGTTCTCCATACCGTCAATAACAGCCAGATTGGCAGAATGACACATTCCCACATCGTCGCAGTTTATTATCAGAAGCCTGTCGCTGGCCTTGTAACCAAGCCTTTCTGCCAGTGTCTGCGAAAATGATAAACCACAGACAGCCGACAGCAAGAGTAAAAAAATAATTCTTGCCTTCATAAAATATATTTTTCAATTAGTTCTGCCTCTTCCTTTTGCTGAAAACATAAATCTCTTATTAGAAACTACCAGGGCTTGCCGGTACCCTGAATGAGCCAGGTTCGCGACCAGGCACTGTTTTTACCGTCGGTGGAAGAATAGGTTGTTTCTTCCAGATCCTCAATTGCAGACCCGACACTTGTTGTATTATATAACAGTTCATTTGTACCATAATAGAACCTGACAGGAAGTGCATCTCTTTTAACCACCGTCCCCGGACTCAGGGCAGGCAGTCCTGTTCTTCTGTAGTCAAACCATGCTTCAGTTGCCGCACTCCACGATGATATCCACTTCTGTTCCATGATCTGATCCAGTGTGCCATTATAGACTACTCCTGGTTTTTCCAGGTACTCTTCTGCCAGTCCGGCAAGATTCCACGAGTCAAATGAAGCTAAGATCCCGGCTTCATAATAAGTGGCGGCATCGTCTACCGCAGACCAGCCTTTAAGGGCAGCTTCGGCAAGGATGAAATTGACTTCGGCGGCAGTTATGAGGCGGGCTCTGAGCAAATCGTCAGAAGCTTTTTTGTAAAGATCACTGATATGTGAAACATGCGGATTTACCGGCGCCTGTTCCAGTGTCGGACAGAGATTATAGGCCTGAGGCGCCATATGCCATGCCGGAGGCAGTCCGACATATTCCGGATCTTCATCTGGCGGAAATCCGTATACCGACTCGTAGGCATCGGCAACATCCTGTGCTATAATCCGTTCTCCGTCAACGATCTCATCGTATCCATCGGGTTTTGCAGGGTCAACCACCAGGGGTATTTGTACCTTATTTGCCCATACTCCAAGACGTGGATCATCAAGTTCCTGAAGTTTCTCAACCAGTGTGGCACACATTTTTATCCTTCTCCAGCTGCTCTCACTCAGGTCGTAAACTGTATTGCAGGGCCATGAATCGGAGGAACTATTGCCGATGTATTTTATTGTTGCATCATCAGCGGCATCTGTTATCAAAGGATACTGATCTGGATGAGTTGTTATGTTTTCAATTCCGTCTTTTGCCAGGGAGGGTTCTTTTGCCGATATCCTCATATAATATCTTAGGGCAAGTGAATTTGCAAATTTCCTCCATTTGGCTGCTGAACCTCCGTAAACGACATCCTGGGTTGCATTTACTTCCTCATATTCGCTCTGGCTTTTCGACAGCAAGGTATTTGCAGTTTCCAGATAGTCAAGTATTCCCATGTAGATATCCCTCTGGGAATCAAAGACGGGTTTCAGGTTGCCTGATTCTCCATTCAAGGCTTCGGAAAAAGGTGCATCGCCCCACAGATCGGCAATTAATCCAAAATTATATGCTTTCATTACCAGTGCAACACCTTCATAGAATTCCAATCCCGAATCTTCAGATTTCCTAAGCATTTCCTCTGTATTCCTCAGGATTCCGTAATAGCTTCCCCAGTTCTGGTCCGACCAGTCATACGAATTATGTCCTCCGGCCCAGCCGTCTTTCTGAGTATGCTGCATAACGCCTGCTATATCACCGAATCCAAGCCCCACTACATTCTGACCGGTATATGTAACTACGGTGGCCATAAGAAGGTAAGGTTTGGCGTTTGAAGGATCGACGCCGTTCGGATTAATGTTAAGGTCTTCAAGCTTCTGACAAGAAACCATAATTACCATCAGAAGCATCAGAACCGATAATATTTTTTCTATTCGTGCGTACATAATTCCTGATTTTATAATTATCAAAAAGTAATGTCTATTTTAATCCCGAGAGGTATTACCCATGGTTCAAGGTTATATCTTTCAATTCCCTGCTTAAACTGGGTTCCTCTGGTACCTCCTGTCGAACCTTCAGCCTGGAAGGCTCTTTCAGGATCAATCCCAGCTTTTGCTTTCGTCCATAGTATAATGTTCCGGCTGTAAAGTGAAATTGCTATATTCTCCACGGCCCTCAGTCGGTTCAGGAAACTGCGGGGTACGTTGTAGCTCAGCGAAATCTCCCTGAGCTTAATAAAATCCGAATCGAACATCGATGGTCTCGCAAATCCCCAGGGATAACTTACAATATAGGGCAGTACCAGTGTCCCTTCTTCTCCAAGGTTTTCCACATAGGTAACTCCTCCTTCGCCATCGTCGACAGCCCACACTCCCGGCACAAAAACTCCGTCAGAGACATACACTCCGCTATAGTTTTCTTCAAAACCTCCATATTCGATCGTCGGACCTCCGACCACATGGAATCCGTTTTTGATAAATTCATCTTCATGTTCAACGAGCCAGTCGCGAAGTTCTTTACCCGTCCTTCCTTCGGGATTGATAAGGTTGTCGAGCCAGAGCTGTGAGTGACCATCTTCAGCCATATATCTCTGGGTCTGGGAAATGAACTGACCTCCGTTTCGCCAGTCGAATGTCATATTAAGAGAAAATCCCCTGTAGGTGAGTGAACTTTGCAGTCCCATTATAAACCGGGGATTATAGTTGCCAATCTTGTTTTTGGCATCTCTCATTTCAACAGATTCCCATTCCAGATCAGCAGGACTCAGAACCGGATATCCGTAATAAGGTGATGACGGATCTGTGACCGTTATCATTTCAGCATCGTAAATCGTCCCGATTTCATCGCCCACATAAGACCAGGAACCTCCTTTAGCATCTTCCCAGAACTTGATCACATCAATTCCTTCAGCAATTTCCACGACCCAGGTCCTGTTACGGGTGAAATTGGCACTTATGTCCCAGCTCCACAGAGGAGTCCTGACAGGAGTCCCCCCGATCATTAACTCCCATCCTTTACTTCTGATGAGACCGGCATTGATATTTACATTATCGGAACCCGTGGAGCTGGCTACAGGTATATTCCTGATTATCTGGTTCCTGTTTTCCACAGCGTAATAGGTTCCTTCAAAGCGCAACCTGTTCCCGAAAAGATTCAGATCAATACCGGCTTCCCTGGATACTGCCTCTTCAGGTTTCAGGTTCGGTGTAAGTATCTGACCTGATTTGGCAAGGCGCGTTGCATCACCCCACTGAACTGCGTTGTCATAGGTATTATAAAGCTGATATGGATCGGTATCGTTACCAACTTTTGCCCATCCTCCACGTATTTTAAAAAGGTCCACATTTTTACCCATTTCTATCATCTGGTCAACCAGGAGGCTCAGTGATGCAGACGGATAAAAGTAGGACCAGTTTTCCTTTGGCAGGGTACTCGACCAGTCATTTCTGCCTGTCAGATCGAGGAATATCATATCTTTCCAACCGAGGTTTGCAAGTCCGTATACGCTGTATATTGCTTTCTGTGACCAGTAACTTCCGTAGTTCAGGGATCCTGATTTAATGTTGCTCAGAGTATAGACATCAGGTACGATTAGTCCTGCTCCCGACATTGAAGAACTGCTTATCGATGTTCCCTTTTTGTAAAGCGCATTACCTCCTGCTGAGACAGAAAGGCTGAAATCTGAAAATTGTTTTAAGTAACTGGCAAGGACATCGACATTTCGTTCATAGCTTGTAATATCCTGAACTCCGTATGCCCCGTTATTTGGTTCTCCTGTATAGCTGGGTGCAATTTTTGATTCCCTTTTCTCAGAGAACTGGTCGAGGGAATATCTTCCCATAAGACTAAGGTTATCTGTGATCTTCCATTCTGCTTTCAGATTGCCGAAAATTCTGTCTCTGTTAAAACTGTTATTCACCTCATAAGCAAGGAAATAAGGGTTATTATAGATCCCCAGGTAAGGAGTCTTCTGCTGGATACCCTCCCGTCCTTCTTCCCAATAATCCTTAAGGTCTAGTATATCAATATGTTGTGGGACATTGTATGCCCATTGAAGAGGATTGGTACCCCTGTTGCTTGCAGGGCGGTTGTTCGACCACGACTTGTTGATGTTAATATTTGAGCTTATCGTAAAATTGTCGCGAACTTTGACTGAAGCCGCAGCGGCAAGGTTATTCCTGAACAGGTCTGAATTGGGAACCAGTCCCCTGTTTGACATATTGGAAACTCCTATCCTGTAATTCATCAGATCGCTGTTGTTCGAAACGGATATCTCATTTGTTGTGGTAATACCGGTCTGAACGAAATTTGGAACATTATCGGGATGGCTTACGAGTTCAGTTGGCACTCTGATGCCGTTAGCATCAAAAGGACTGTTCCAGTTGACGGCAAAAAACTCCTTGTCGAGTTCAATACCTGCTCCGAAGCCTTCACCTTCGTTCACCTTTAACACATAGCCCGGGGGAAAATCGTCAGGAGTAAAAGAAAAAGTGCCTGTGGCAAACTTCTTCTGAACAGGAAAATATTTATAGGGCATATCGAAAACAGTGTTGGAACTGAGATTGACCTTTATCCCCTGGCCTTTATGCCCTGATTTAGTTGTTATCAGCACCACACCGTTGCCTGCCCTGGATCCGTACAATGCTGCAGCACCGGGGCCCTTGAGGATGGAGACACTTTCAATATCGTCAGAGTTAAGGTCAGAAATTGCATTTCCGTAATCAACACGGTTATCACTTCCAAAGCCTGATATATTATTAAGAGTATTAACGACAGGAACACCGTCGATAACGAAAAGAGGCTGGTTATCGTTGCTAAGTGAGGTGGCTCCCCTGATAACCATACTTACCGAAGACCCCGTCCCCCCTGTGTTGCTTATCTGCACACCCGTAACCTTACCCGCAAGGGAATTGATAGTGTTTTCCTGAACCACCCTTGCAAGGTTTTC
Organism: Bacteroidales bacterium; assembly: GCA_016936435.1. Lineage (GTDB taxonomy): Bacteria > Bacteroidota > Bacteroidia > Bacteroidales > VadinHA17 > LD21. The sequence goes on along the minus strand of JAFGXX010000134.1, from coordinate 3,297 downwards.
ACCACTTACGGTTCCAATAGAATAGCCTAGCGATTTCTGTTTCCTTGTTATACCCAGGGCAGTCACAACGACTTCATCGAGAGCCTGCATATCTTCATTCATTGTTACATCGATGATCCTGCGTCCGTTTACAGGTATTTCTACCGTGGTGTAACCTATAAAAGAGAAAATAAGGATAGAATTCTCGTCAGAGACCTCAATACTGTATGAACCTGAAGAATTAGTGAAAGTTCCTCTTTGTGTCTGCTTAATCTGTATACTTACTCCTGCCAGCGGTGTTTTGTCAGTACCTGATGTAACCGTTCCCGTAACCACAAATGCCTGCTGATTCAGGGAATTATAAGCCTGCCCGGAAAGACCGGAAGGACCTGTTACCGCAGCATGAGTGACTGGCGACAGCATTAGCAGGACCGGAATAAGCAACAGGAGTTTCAGATGAATATGAAGCTTGTATTTATTTTTCATGATTTCATGATTTCATGTCTATAAATTAAATTTTGATTATTCGACCAGCGCGAAAGTGAGGATCAGGGCATGGGTGTTGAGCGGGTAATAGTCCGGTGAGGCAGACATGAACATCACCAGTCTCATCGTTTTGTCAGTTATTTCCTGAACAATGACTTTCCTCTGATAATCCCAGAAGCCTACAAACCCGGTACCTGAGAAATCAAGTGTACTCACACCCGGATAAGTCAACTGCCCTCCCGGTCCATAGACTGAAGCTACTGTAAAATCTTCCTCTTCGACGTAAGTGAATGCAGTTCCTGCCTGGGGTGTATACAATGCTGTACAAAGGCCGAAATCAGATCCTCCGTTGTTTACAATATTTGCTCCTCCTGTGGTCATAAACTGATGTACGATTCCTGCAAAGACAGCATTATCAGTTTTGGCATCAAGAGAATAACTTCCGTCGTAATGAAAAGTGTAAGTGTCATCATAAACTTCTCCCATGCCTAAAAACAGGCTGAATGCTCCCTGTGGCAGCACAGGAATGTCAGGATCTGCAAGGGTAAAGGTAGCATCGGCATTGACCAGCTTGTCATCAGGGCTGTGATTGGCAGTCAGTTTCCATGTTTTGCCGTCCGGGTTTGTTGGTCCGCCTGTAAGCAACACATAAGGAGTTACAGCCACTGCAATGCTGACAGACGAAACAGCTGTAACACCATTCTTGTCGGTACCGGTCAGTACGACATCATAATAGCCTCCATCATCGTAGATGTGGACAGGATTCTGTTCTGTACTTGATTCCCCGTCGCCGAAATCCCAGTCCCAGGATTCAACACGTTTTGTCAAAGCAGTAAATGCCACCTGCCTGTCAACGATGCTGAAAAAGATCTGAGCCTTTGGAGGTCCGGCTGATTGCTCCTCCTCACACGACTGTAACAGACTCAATCCTAATCCTACAGCAAGTACAAGAAACATGTAATGGATAATCTTTCTCATAGTTAAAATAGGTTAGTTGATAATTGAATATTTTTGGAACAGGCTGTTAATTTGTTATCAACACAATAAGATAATGAAAGGTACGAAACATAAAAAAGCAAAGCAAATTTAATATCAGTCACGATCGAATAACTCCCGACTGCTGACCAACTGAAGACAGGCTCCGGATCTGAATTTTCATTATATCAGATATTAATTTTAAATTTAACATTATTGAACTTCGTATAAAATGCCAAACTGATCTAGAATAAATTTTACAGCTCCGATGATGATAAATACCAGGAAAAAGATTGTAACCGGTGAACATCCCGGATGGATGTTCGTAGTGTTCCCTGCTGCTGCAATGATGCTTGGCTGGGGTCTGAGAGGACATATAGGCGGAGGTCCGTTCGGAGCCATGATACCGGGGGCATTCGTTGCTCTGACACTCTGTATGCTGCTCAGGCTGCCGGATGCATTCTCTTCAATTGTTATAGTTTTTGCTGTTACAGGCATCGGTCTTGGAGGAGAAATGACATACGGACAGACACTGGGTTTTCTCAGAAACCCTGACACCATGTGGTGGGGAACACTCGGAACAACCCTTAAAGGTTCTGTATGGGGATTACTGGGCGGTTCGGTACTGGCAACGGGATTCCTGTACAGGCAATTGAATCATAAGATCATTATTATCGCATTTCTGCTGTTGCTTCTGGGAATGCTCATTGGATTCAAACTGATAAACCAGCCGATGATAATCTATTTTTCCGATCCGGCTAATCCGCGTCCGGAATCATGGGGAGCGCTTCTTGTTGGTGCATTCGCTTTTCTGGTTTATCTGAAGTATAAGTTAAAAGCCAGGGAATTTAAAATAATCTTTCGCTTCGCTTTATTCGGAATGGCAGGAGGCAGTCTGGGTTTCGGACTCGGAGGGTTCTGGATGGTGCTGGGGAACCATTTACCGGTTGACATCATTTTCCGAAACTGGTGGAAAGCAATGGAATTTACATTTGGCTTATTGCTGGGAGCTGCCCTCGGGTATGCCACATGGCTCAGCCGTGAAGATATAAACACCGGGATAGCAGATCCGTCGGCAGACAAGAATCCGGTAACCGCCCATGGACTGAAGGAACTGACAGTGGGGCTGGGGGTTGGTCTCCTGATCTACTGTTTCTTCCCTTATTTTTTGGACACATTCGTTGAAACAGGGCGCGGACCTAAAGGATTTACCATGCCAGGCCTGGTGGATATTGCAATAATCCTGTCAAATTATGCCTTTTACGGTTTAATAATGGTTGTTGCTGTTATGATCCGGCCGCCGGCAGGCTGGCAGATCGGGATCACACTGACTTTCTGCCACTGTGCAATCGACCTTATTGCAGATTATTATCCGGAATCAATTGCGGATTCCCGGATGGCTCTGCCCGCAGCAATAATCATCATCATGACTCTGGCCGTGGCATTGCTTGTAAATATTATCCAAAGTAGAAGGAAAGCGCTGAAAGGGATGTTCCTGTTGATTGTATGGTCATGTATCTTCATTTCCCTCGCACGATTGAAGATCAATCCCGAAAGTCTTGATATTTCAGGCCTGACTCTTCATGAAATCGTATTTGGGAAATATTTTGTCAATATCTTTTTTGTTATATCGGCTATTTTTATTTCATGGTTTGCCCTCAGAAAAATTCGGATCCCTGGTTAATTATCCGGAGAAGAAAGATCCTCCCACAATGATCCTTCACGGCACATCCGATGAACTGGTTCCGGTCAGCCAGTCGGATACCCTGCAAGCCCGGCTCGACCGCCTCGGTGTTCCATGCGTTATTTACCGCCTGCCCTTATGGCCTCATGCAATGGATGTTGCCAAACGGGTGA
>JAFGXX010000133.1 GCA_016936435.1 Bacteroidales bacterium | reverse complement strand
GGGGCGGCGAGCCGCCCCTCTACCCCTTCCCCCACCTATAAAAGGCACTGTCATTCCGAGTCCCGCCGCAAGGCGGGGCGAGGAACCACAAAACCCACCCCATTTCTTCCATTTACACCTCCGCTGTCATTCCGAGTCCCGCCGCAAGGCGGGGCGAGGAACCACAAAACCCACCCCATTTCTTCCATTTACACCTCCACTGTCATTCCGAGTCCCGCCGCAAGGCGGGTCGAGGAACCCCAAACCCTACCACAATCTTTCCATTTACATTTCTAATCCAATTACTTTTTCATACCACTTTATTGCATTTGTTAAAAATATCTTATATTTGCATCGGTTTAATAAAGAAATGTATAGCGTTATATCATATCATCATCATTCACTCACCTTTTGCCGGGCGTGGTGCTGATGATAAGTATATACCTTTAAAATATCAAAAACCCGTCTGAGCAGTTCCGACGGGTTTTTTATTTACTGCCGGAAGCAAAGACATAAAAAAATAAAATATGAGCGAACTGAAGATTGCGATCCAGAAAAGCGGACGTCTGAGCGAAAACTCCAAAAAGCTGCTTGAAGAATGCGGAATAAAATTCTCCAACGGAAGCGGGGTGCTTAAAACCAAAGCTGTCAACTTCCCCGTTGAAATACTCTTTCTCAGAGATGACGACATCCCGCAGTATGTCGAACAACAGGTGGCCGACATTGGCATCCTGGGCGAAAATATGGTATTTGAAAAGAAAAAAGAAGTTACCATACTCGAAAAACTGGGCTTTGCACAATGCCGTCTGAGCCTTGCCATACCCAGGGAAGATCAATATGACGGTCCTGAATATTTCAACAACAAGAAAGTTGCAACAAGTTACCCTGCACTGCTGTCGGAATATTTCACAGCCAACGGTATCAAAGCCGAGATAGAGGAGATCAGCGGTAGCGTTGAGATAGCTCCGGGAATAGGACTTGCCGATGCAGTCTGCGACATCGTCAGCTCGGGAAGCACCCTCATGACCAATGGCTTACGTGAGGTCATCACTATCCTCAAAAGTCAGGCTGTGATCATCGGCAGCAACAATCTGTCGGCAGCAAAGAAAAAGATCCTTAATAAGCTCCTTTTCAGGATCAGAGCTGTAAAAAGCGCAAGGGAGAACAAATACATACTGCTCAATGCTCCTGAACATGCTGTACCTGAAATATGTAAAATACTCCCGGGGATGAAAAGCCCTACCATACTGCCGCTAGCAGAGAAAGGATGGTTCAGCCTTCATTCGGTTGTACGCGAAGACGAGTTCTGGGAAAGGATAAAACAGCTCAGAAATGCCGGAGCAGAAGGGATTCTCGTGATACCAATAGAAAAAATGATACTCTGATGGAAACTATATTCAACCCTCCGAAAGAGATTTGGGACAGCCTGTGCAAAAGACCACTCATGGAAACCGGCAACATCGAAAAACCGGTAAGAGAGATCATGGAAAACGTCAGGCGAAGGGGTGATGCCGCTCTTCTGGATTATGCCCGTCAGTTCGACAGGGCAGAGCTGACAGGCCTTAAAATATCACAGACAGAGATCAATGATTCAGAAAAGAAGGTGTCAGCCGGACTTAAGGAAGCTATTGACATTGCACGCAGCAACATTGAAAAGTTTCACAGGGCTCAGTTCCTTTCAGAAGAAGTCGTTGAAACCATGCCGGGGGTAAGATGCTGGAGAAAAAATGTTCCTGTCGAAACAGCCGGGCTTTACATCCCTGGCGGCTCTGCCCCTCTTTTCTCAACAGTACTGATGCTCGCCATCCCGGCATCAATAGCCGGGTGTAAAAAGATAATAATGTGTACGCCTCCGAACTCTGACGGTGAGGCGGATCCGCTGATACTATACTGTGCAAAAATTTCCGGAGTAACAGAAATATTCAGGGCAGGAGGAGCACAGGCCATTGCCGCAATGGCTTACGGCACCGAAACCATACCTGCCGCAGACAAAATTTTCGGACCCGGCAACCAGTACGTTACCAGAGCAAAGGAAATTGTTCAGTCGGAAGGTATAGCCATCGACATGCCGGCAGGACCAAGCGAAGTACTTGTCATCGCAGACAGGACAGCCGACCCTGCCTTTGTTGCTGCTGACCTTCTGTCGCAGGCTGAGCACGGACCCGACAGCCAGGTCCTCTTCCTCACCGATGATGAAGAGCTCCTGACCAACGTAAAAACAGAGGTTGAAAAACAGCTTCAGCTTCTTCCAAGAAAAAGCATCGCAGGCTACTCGCTGATGAACAGCCTGGCAATACTGATGAACGATATCGTCAGTTGCATCGACTTCAGCAACCTCTATGCCCCCGAACACCTGATAATCAATGCAGAAGACGCAGGCAGACTGGCAGAAAGGGTCGTTAATGCAGGATCGGTATTCATCGGTAACTATAGTTGCGAAAGTGCAGGTGACTATGCATCGGGGACCAACCATACTCTTCCCACCAACGGCTTTGCCAGAACCTTCAGCGGCCTGTCCGTCGACAGCTTTGTGAAAAAGATCACCTTCCAGGAGATAAGCAGGCAGGGAATCCTTAACCTGGGTCCCGCTGTCGGGATTATGGCTGAAGCAGAAAAGCTCGAAGGACATAAAAATGCGGTAACCATTAGATTAAAATATGCAGGCAATGTTTGACCCGGCTTCACTGGTACGACCAAATATAAGGAACCTTGTTCCGTACTCCTCGGCACGAGATGAATATACGGGAAAGACAGGCATTTTCCTTGATGCCAATGAGAATCCTTTCGGTACCCTTAACAGGTACCCCGACCCCAGACAGGCCGAACTTAAGAAAGCCGTCTCGGAAATAAAAGGAATACCTGTCGAAAATATCTTCCTGGGAAACGGAAGCGACGAGATCATCGACCTGTGCTTCAGGATCTTCTGCAGCCCATCATCCGACAGGGCCCTTGCTTTTTCGCCCACATACGGCATGTACGGTGTTTCAGCTTCGGTAAATGATGTTGACTTCATTACAGTTCCGCTCGACAAAAATTTCCAGATCGATTTCCCGGCAACAGCTCCTCATCTTAAGGACAAAAAATTAAAACTGATCATTATATGTTCCCCAAATAATCCAACCGGTAACTGTATCGACAGGAAGACCATACTGAAGATAGCTTCAGCATTCCGGGGCATAGTACTCGTCGATGAAGCATATATTGACTTCTCCGGACAAGCTTCGCTGACAGATTCCATCGACAGTCACCCCAATCTGATAGTGATGCAGACCTTCAGCAAAGCTTACGGCCTTGCATCGGCAAGAATAGGGATTGCTTTCGCTTCATCAGAAATAATTAACTATTTAAACAGGGTCAAACCTCCCTATAACATAAGCACCATCAATCAGAAAACTGTTCTGAGAAGAATAACCAACAGAAGCTATTTCACCGGACAGGTCAGAAAGATAAAATCGGAACGGGAAAGGATGAGACTGGAACTTGAGAAACTCAACATGACAGAAAAAGTGTGGCCCTCCGATGCAAATTTCCTGCTTGTAAAGGTGAAAGATGCCGGAAAGACATATAAATACCTGGTTGACAATGGCATAATAGTGAGAAACAGAAGCAGTGTGGCAGGTAATTCGCTGAGAATAACAATAGGCACCCGAAAGGAAAACGACACACTTTTAAAATTTTTAAAATCAATGGATATATGAAGAAAGTGCTTTTCATCGACCGTGACGGAACAGTCCTGAGGGAACCTGAAGATAAGCAGATCGACTCTCTCGAAAAACTGATGTTCATTCCCGGTGCAATAACTGCTCTGTCTGGCATTGCAGCTGAGACAGACTTTGAAATGGTTATGGTCACCAACCAGGACGGACTTGGCACGACATTATTCCCTGAGGAGACTTTCTGGCCTGCACACAACAAAATGACGGGCATACTTGAGGGTGAAGGTGTCAGGTTCAGGGAAGTCTTCATCGACAAAAGCCTTCCTGCCGAAAATGCCCCCACACGTAAGCCTGGAACTGCGATGCTTGTAAAATACCTGGCTTCGGGTGTCGACATGGAAAATTCATATGTGATAGGCGACAGATATACCGACATTGAATTTGCCAGGAATCTCGGATGCAGGGTTATATTCTTCAGCGACAAGAGGACTGAGGAAGCAGTTCTTTCAACCACCGACTGGAATGAGATAAGACGTTTCCTCCTGTCCCTGCCAAGAAAAGCAGAAGTTAAGAGGAAAACGGGTGAAACGGATATAACGGTTGAACTCAACCTTGACGGTAGCGGCAAAAGCAATATCAATACCGGGATAGCTTTCTTCGACCATATGCTCGACCAGATAGCGCGGCACGGTAATTTCGACCTCAGCGTCAGGGCCTCAGGCGACAGGGGCGACGACGGTCATCACCTGATAGAGGATACAGCAATATGTCTGGGAGATGCTTTCGGCAAAGCCCTGGGCTCAAAAAAAGGCATTGAAAGGTACAGTTTTGTTCTGCCTATGGATGATTGCCTGGCCCAGGTTGCAATCGACCTTGGAGGAAGAGCCTGGCTGGTATGGGATGTTGCTTTTTCACAAGGTAAGATCGGAGAAATGCCCACCGAAATGTTCTACCATTTTTTCAAATCCTTCTCCGACAATGCAAAATGCAACCTGAATATGAAAGCCGAAGGAGACAATGAGCACCATAAGATCGAAGCTCTCTTCAAGGCATTCGCAAAAGCCCTTAAGAAAGCAGCCGAAAAGACTGCCGGAGGGAAGATCCCTTCAACAAAAGGACAACTATGATCGCAATAATAAAATATAATGCCGGTAACATACGGTCGGTACAGAATGCCCTTCAGCGTCTCGGATGCACGGCGGTCATCACCGACGACCACGAAGAGATCCTCAATGCCGGAAAGGTGATCTTCCCGGGAGTCGGAGAAGCCGCCTCTGCAATGAAATACCTCAGGGAGAAAAACCTCGACACACTGATCATATCACTAAAGCAGCCGGTACTAGGTATCTGTCTCGGCCTTCAGCTTATGTGCCGACATTCGGAAGAAGGCGACACCACCTGCCTGGGCATCTTCCCCTCCGATGTAAGGCTCTTCCCTCCCGCTGACAAAGTTCCTCACATGGGATGGAACAACCTTATCACTGTTAAGGGACCACTGCTGAACGGCATTTCGCCCGATGAGAATCTCTATTTTGTACATTCTTACTACGCGGAGACAGGCCCCTGTACAACAGCTGTATGCGAATATATAGTACCATTCAGCGCTGCAATGCAAAAGGACAATTTCTATGCTACGCAGTTTCACCCTGAAAAATCCGCCGGACCGGGAGAAAAAATACTTAAAAACTTTATAGAACTGTGAGAATAATAGCTGCGATCGACATACTGGGAGGTAAGTGCGTGCGTCTTACACGTGGCGATTTTTCGACGAGCAAGGTCTATAACGAAGACCCTGTTGAAGTAGCTAAAGAACTTGAGAATAACGGAATAAGATATCTTCATATGGTGGATCTCGACGGTGCCGGCAGAAAAAAAATAGTGAACGCAGACATACTCCGGAAAACAGCCTCTTCCACTTCGCTCCTTATTGATTTCGGGGGCGGGATCCGCAGCGAAGATGACGTCAGAACTGCTTTTGATGCAGGAGCCCGGCAGATAACTGCGGGAAGCATTGCAGTTCATTCACCCGAAACAGCAATGAGATGGCTCGAGAAATATGGCAGCGACAGGATCATCCTCGGAGCCGACGCCACCGGCAGAATGATAATGACTGACGGCTGGCAGAGCAGATCGGAGGAAGATGTTATATCATTTATTAAAGGTTACAGGATGAGAGGTTTCAGGTATGTGATATGTACCGATGTGTCGAAGGACGGTATGTTACAGGGACCGGCGACGGAACTTTACAGGGAGATAATAAATGAAGTCGACATAAATCTGATAGCCAGTGGCGGAGTATCGTCGCTCCGCGACATCGAAAACGTAAAAGACGCAGGTTGCGAAGGTGTCATTATCGGCAAGGCGCTGTACGAAGGAAAGATAAAGCTTAAAGAACTGAAAGATATATGCTGAAGAAACGAATAATCCCCTGTCTCGATATCAGGGACGGACGGACTGTCAAGGGAGTCAATTTTGTCAATATCAGGGACGCCGGCGATCCGGTTGAACTGGCAGCAGCATACGCAGAACAGGGTGCCGATGAACTCGTCTTCCTTGATATAACAGCGACAATAGAGAACCGCAAAACCCTGGCCAACCTTGTGGAAAGGATAGCCGCAAAAATAAATATACCTTTTACAGTCGGCGGTGGTATAAATACGATCGACGACGTGTCGGTAATGCTTAAGGCCGGAGCCGACAAAATAACCATTAACTCGGCAGCGGTAAGAAATCCGCATCTTATCACCGATATAGCCCGTGAATTCGGCAGCCAGTGTGTGGTAACAGCCATCGACACAAAATTCCGCGGCAACGGCTGGTTTGTACATATCGACGGGGGAAGAACCCCGACAGAACTCGATACTCTCGTCTGGGCGAAAAGAGCTGAAGAACTGGGTGCAGGAGAGATACTGCTTACCTCGATGAACAACGACGGTACCAGGGAAGGCTTTGCTCTCAGCATTACCAGAGAAACAGCATCAAAACTTAACATTCCCGTGATAGCCTCGGGAGGCGCAGGTAAGATGGAACACTTCAGCGAACTCTTTTCCGGCACCGGATGCAGTGCAGCTCTGGCAGCAAGCATCTTCCATTACGGTGATATTAAGATAAGCCAACTGAAAGAATATCTTTACAATGAGGGTGTCCCTGTCAGAATTTAAAAATGAAAAATAATAACGCCATGAACGATATCAATTTCGAAAAATTCAACGGCCTTGTACCTGCGGTAATCCAGGATAACACCACCCTGCAGGTACTTATGGTGGGCTTCATGAATAAGGAGGCCTACGAAAAAACACTGCAGGAAGGCAGGGTTACCTTTTTCAGCAGGAGCAGGAACAAGCTGTGGACCAAAGGTGAAACATCAGGTAATTATTTGATCGTTAAGGAAATAACAAGCGACTGCGATAATGACACCATCCTGATAAAGGCAGAACCCAAAGGACCGGTATGCCACCTGGGAACTTATTCCTGTTTCGGGGAAGAGAGGGCACAGGGATTTTTGTACAAACTCGAAAAAATTATAGACAGCAGGATCAGCGAAGAGGCAGAAGGATCATACACTTACCGCATCTTCAGTGAAGGGATCAACAGGGCAGCCCAGAAAGTGGGAGAAGAAGCAGTCGAAGTGGTAATTGAAGCTTTGGGCAACAACAGGGAACTTTTCGCTTCCGAAACGGCTGATCTTCTTTACCACCTTCTTATTCTCCTCAGGACAAAAGGAGTTACTCTTAACGATATTGAAGAGGTATTGAAAAAGCGACATAAAAATTGAAATATTTAACAGGATGAATATTTTTTCTTACTTATTTTTGAAATTTTAAATATTAAATTACATTTGTAAGCCAAATTAAGGAAATGACACATCTTATATACAATTTTTCGGCCGCTTATTTTTACTTCTATTATTTTAACAGGAAGCAATAAGGGGATTGTTGTATATACAGATATGAAAAATATGACACAGGGTCCCCGGAATACGGGGACTTTTTTTTTAAACAATGATAACCGGATGAAAATATCAATACAGGGAGAGAAGGGAAGTTTTCATGAAGTGGCTGCAAAGCTGTATTTTAAAACCGATGACATCGACATTGTTGCCTGCACAACTTTTGAACACACTCTGATGGCTGTCACGGAAGGCAGAGCTGATTTTGCAGTGATGGCGGTGGAGAATGCCAGGTCGGGGAGTATCCTTTCGAATTATACCCTCATAAGGGAATCGGGGATGAAGATATACGGTGAAATAAACCTTAGAATAAGGCAAAACCTTATGGCTCTTCCCGGGCAGACTGTTGCCGCAATCCGGGAGATAAGGTCGCATCCCATTGCCCTGTCGCAGTGTATGACCTGGCTTAGCCACCTGAGGGGTGTTACACTTATCGAAAGCGAAGACACTGCAGGCAGCGCAAGGTATATAAGTGAAAACCACCTCACAGGTGTGGCTGCAATAGCATCAGCTGCCACAGCCGGCCTTTACGGACTTGAAATCATTGCAGCTGGTATTGAAACATATCAGAAAAATTACACCCGCTTCGCAATTATGGGTAATGAAAAATCAGCTCCCGGAGACGGCAACAAGGTATCAATCTGTTTTGCTACCGGCCACAAACCAGGATCCCTTGCAGCCGTACTTGTCAGGCTGGCAGAGCTCGATATAAACCTGTCAAAGATCCAGTCGGTTCCCCGGCTCAACGGTGAATGGGAATATATGTTCTATACCGACCTTGAGCTTAAACCAGATCACGACATAGGCTTTATACGAAACACCCTGGAGAACTATACAACAAACCTCGAGCTACTTGGTATTTATACAAAATGTGAACAGCTCTATGAAAGTTAAACCGGCAGACAGAACCGAAAGCGTGAGAGAATATTACTTCTCTCAGAAGCTCAGGCAGATAGATCAAATGCGTAAAGAAGGGGCTGATATCATCAATCTGGGTATCGGAAGCCCTGATCAGGCCCCACCGGCAAAAGCAATAGAAAAACTTACGGTGGCAGCACATGATCCCGGTAATCACGGATATCAGAGTTATACCGGAATACCGGCTCTTCGCAGCGCTTTTGCCGCATGGTATGCCAGATACTTCGATGTAAAGCTTGATCCGGACAAAGAAATATTGCCTCTAATGGGTAGCAAGGAAGGTATAATGCATATCAGTATGGCCTTCGTCAACCCGGGCGATGAGGTCCTGGTGCCCAACCCCGGCTACCCCACATATTCCTCGGTAACCCGTCTTACCGGAGGAAATATCAGATACTATGAGCTTGATGAAGGTAACGGATGGCTTCCCCACATAGATAAAATAAAGGATAGCGGCATTGAGAGGGTAAAGATGATGTGGATAAATTATCCTCACATGCCCACAGGCGCCAGAGCCAGAAGAAAAGTATTCGACAACCTGGTAAGGTTCGCCGCCGATAACAGTATTCTTTTATGCAACGACAACCCATACAGCTTCATCCTGAACGATGAATATCTCAGTATCCTGTCTGCCGACGGTGCAAAGGAAACAGCACTGGAACTCAACTCTCTGAGCAAATCGCACAACATGGCAGGATGGCGGATAGGCATGGTGGCAGGCCACAGTGAATACATAAATGCCATCCTGAAAGTGAAAAGCAATATGGACTCCGGGATGTTCAGGGCTTTGCAGGAAGCGGCTGTCGAGGCACTTGAAAGCCCTGCGGGATGGTACGAAGAAGTCAACCAGATATACACACGGCGCCGCAGGATAGTTGAAGAAATAATGACTATTCTTGGTTGCAGTTTCGACAGCTCCCAGACCGGCCTGTTCGTGTGGGGAAAAATACCTTCAACGACAGCAAGCGGTGAAAAACTAGTTGATGATATCCTGACGGGAGCTCATGTATTTCTGACTCCGGGATCCATCTTCGGAAGCAGGGGAGAAAGATATATCCGGATATCACTGTGCGCCGGCGAACCGGCACTTGAAAAGGCAAAGTCGCGGATAAAGAGTTTCCTGAACGAAAACTGACTGAACATCAGAATATCTGAATAACGGAACAAGAATGAACAACGATTTTAAAATCATCAACATAATATGACAATATCAATTGTAGGGATCGGACTTATCGGAGGTTCTCTTGCCCTGGATCTGAAAAAACGCAGCTTCGCCGACACCATAATAGGTGTGGACCTGAATGTTCAGCATCAGAATATCGCCAAACTTTGCGGCATCGTCGATGACACCTGCTCTCTTGAAGAAGCTGTCAGCCGTTCTGAAATAATCCTGCTCTGCACTCCGGTAGACACAAACTGTAAACTTATTCCTGAAATACTCGACATGATTTCCGGAACAACGAAGGTGGTATCAGACATGGGATCAACAAAAAGGAGCATTGCCGAGGCAGCTGAATATCATCCGGCGAGAGGAAGGTTCGTTGCTGCCCACCCGATGGCAGGAACCGAATTCTCAGGCCCTCTGGCAGCTATTGGAAAGCTTTTCGATTACAAGCCTGTGATCATCTGCGATCCGGAGATGAGCGACAAAGATGCCCTCGAAGTAACTGAAAACCTATTCAAAGTGCTCAATATGAGGATAACCTACATGAACTCGGCAGTTCATGATGTTCATGTAGCTTATGTGTCGCATATCTCGCATATTACCTCATTTTCACTTGCCCTGAGCGTACTTGAAAAGGAACACTTCGAGGAAAATATCCTTACTCTTGCAGGCGGTGGCTTCGACAGCACAGTCCGCCTGGCAAAAAGTAACGCCGAAACATGGGCACCTATCTTCACTGAAAATGCATTCTTCCTGCTTGAGGCAATAGATACATATATTGACAAAATGAATCTCTTCAGGAAATATATAGCTGAAAAGAACCTGGACGGACTTAAAGCACTTATGGATGAAGCAAATAAAATAAGGAAAATACTGAACTGAAACCTGTCGTGAACTATGACAACTCAAAACACTTCAGGCACTCCAGGCACTCCAGGCACTTTAGGCACTTTAGGCACTTTAGGCACTTAAACTTAAAACTATGGTACTGAAACTTGAAACATCGGCAATAAAGGAATGGAACGGATATAAGGGCAGGCCGTTTCTGGTGACCGGACCCTGCAGCGCAGAGACTGAGGAGCAGGTAATGGAGACTGCTGTTCAGCTGGCAAAGACAGAACAGGTAAGCATCTTCAGGGCAGGAGTATGGAAACCCCGTACAAGGCCCAACTCTTTTGAAGGAGTCGGGGTGTCAGGACTCAAATGGCTCCGGAAAGTAAAACAGGAAACCGGCTTGATGGTAGGAACAGAAGTGGCTAATGAAAAGCATGTCTACGAAGCCCTTAAATACGGGATGGACATGGTATGGATCGGCGCCCGGACATCTGTCAATCCTTTCACGGTGCAGGAAATAGCCGATGCTCTCAAAGGCGTTGAGATTATGGTGTTCATAAAAAACCCCATCAATCCCGACGTCGAACTATGGATGGGTGCCATAGAGAGGATAGCCAGGGCAGGGATAACAAAAATAGCCGCAGTACATCGTGGATTTTCATCCTACGAAAAAACCACCTACCGGAATCAGCCCAACTGGCAGATCCCTATAGAACTCAGAAGGCGCATACCAGACCTGCCATTGATATGTGATCCAAGTCACATTTCGGGTCACAGGGAATACATCCATGAAATATCCCAGAAAGCTCTCGACCTCAACTTCGATGGTCTAATGATTGAATCTCATATCAATCCGTCGAAGGCTCTGAGCGACGCAGCACAGCAGATAACGCCTGATGAACTTAAAGAATTGTTGCTCAGACTAATACTCCGTAGTCCGTCAACAACCGACCCGAAATTGCTCGATGTCCTCGGGGAGCTGAGACAACAGATAGACATTTACGATGATTATCTTCTCGATCTTCTCGAACAGAGAATGAAAGTCTCGGAAACGATAGGAAAATACAAGAAAGACAATAACATAACTATCCTTCAGAGCGCCCGGTGGGATGAAATAGTGAATAGAGCCATGACAAAAGGAAAGTCAAAAGGTCTGAGCGGGGAGCTTATCGACAACGTCTTCAAGGCTGTTCACCAGGAGTCAATAAACAGGCAGATGAAGATCATGAACGAAGGTCTGACGGAGCATAACGGAACAGACAAGCAAAATTCGAAATAGATTATGGTTATCTCAGTCAGTCCCTCATCAGTAAGTGGCAACATTAAGGCCCCGTCATCAAAAAGCATGACACAAAGAGCCATTGCTGCAGCACTCCTGGCGGATGGCGGAAGCACCATTATCAATCCTTCTTTCTGCAACGACTCCCTGGCAGCCCTCAGCATCGCTGAAAACCTGGGTGCAGTTATCTCAGAAACACGTGGAGAACTGAAAATCACAGGAAGTGGAAAGCCTGTTTTCAACACCCTCGACTGTGGTGAATCAGGCCTGGCCATCCGGATGTTCTCACCTGTGGCTGCCCTCTGGCCCGATGAAATAACAATGACAGGAAGGGGATCACTTGTAAAAAGGCCAATGTCGATGATATCGGATGCCCTTACCCAGTTCGGAGTTGTCTGTAAAAGCAATATGGGCTTCCTTCCCCTAACCATCAAAGGTCCTCTCACCGGAGGAGAGTGCGAAACAGACGGATCCGTCAGCTCCCAGCTTCTTACAGGATTGTTAATGGCACTTCCTGTTGCGCAGGGAGATTCAATAATAAAAGTCAATGACCTCAGGAGCAGGCCATATATAGACATGACTCTTGAGGTACTCGAACATTTCGGGATAAGCGTAACAAATGACCGCTACTCTGTGTTTACGATTCCGGGGGGGCAGACATACAGGGCGACAAAGTTCGCGGTGGAAAGCGACTGGAGCGGCGGAGCTTTTTTGCTCGTTGCCGGAGCCATAGCCGGAGAGATCACGGTGGAGGAGCTCAGGGCCGGCAGCAGGCAGAGCGACAGGGCCATTCTGACAGCACTCGAAAGGGCCGGGGCAAAGATGACCATCAACGAAAGATCGGTGAAAATCGTCAGTTCTGATCTTAATTCATTTGAATTTGACTCCACCGAGTCGCCTGACCTTTTCCCTCCTCTTGTCGCACTTGCATCCTACTGCAGGGGCACAAGCCGGATAAAAGGAGTAAACAGGCTGATATACAAGGAGAGCAACCGGGCTGAAGCGCTGGTGACAGAGTTCTCAAAACTGAATATCAAAATTGAAGTGAGTGCCGATCACCTGCTTGTGACCGGCGGCCGTCCCGGAGGAGGGGTGACAGACTCGCACAACGACCACCGTATTGCAATGGCGCTAGCCACGGCGGCACTTGGAGCTTCGGAGAGAATCGTCATCAGAGAAGCTGAATGTATAAAAAAATCATACCCCGGATTCTACGATGACATGAGGATGGCCGGAGCCCGTATTGATGAATCATCTGACATTCAGTAATTTTTAGATATCTGGTAAAGCAGAATAAGGAATTTCTTAAAATATTTTCAATTTTTTCTTTGGAAATGAATTTTTTATTTAGTTTTGCAAACATGAAAATGATGAGGATAAATATCTGGTTGTGGCGCAGCACAAAAATTGTAGCTGTGTAACAGACCATATATTATCCTGCAAGATATAAGATAAGGGCACGCTGTACACAGCGTGCCTTTTTTTATTGAAAAATTTCATTAACCAATAACTAATATTAGAAACTATGAAAAAGACAAAGATTTTATTAAGCGAGAAAGAACTTCCGAGGCAATGGTATAATATCCAGGCCGATATGCCCAACAAACCTCTGCCCCCACTTCATCCGGTGACACGCGAACCCATTGGTCCCGATGCCCTGTCAGCTGTTTTTCCGATGGAGCTGATAAAGCAGGAGGTATCACAGGAAAGGTACATCGATATACCCGATGAAGTTGTCGACCTCTATAAGATGTACCGTCCTTCACCAATGTACAGAGCTCACAATCTCGAAAAGGCGCTGGGAACAAAAAGCAGGATATATTATAAATATGAAGGAGGAAATTACTCGGGTTCTCACAAGGCCAATACTGCCATTGCACAGGCCTATTATAATAAGATGGAAGGTATCAAGAGGATCACTACCGAGACCGGAGCCGGTCAGTGGGGAAGTGCGATGAGCTTTGCATGTAACCACTTCGGACTTGATCTTCTGGTATTCATGGTCAGGGTAAGTTACGACCATAAACCCGGCAGAAAGGTAATGATGAATGCCTATAATGCAAAGGTGGTCCCCTCTCCCAGTACGATGACCGAATCGGGAAGGAAAATCCTGGAACAGGATCCCGACTCCCCGGGAAGCCTCGGTATAGCCATCTCCGAAGCCATGGAAATAGCCATGCAGGACCCATATACCAAATACTCGCTTGGAAGTGTGCTTAACCATGTGATCCTTCATCAGACTGTTATTGGACAGGAAGCCCTTCTGCAGATGGAGAAGGCAGGCGACTACCCCGATGTGGTCATCGGTTGTTTCGGAGGAGGCTCTAACTTTTCCGGGATAGCTTTCCCATTCCTGCGTGAGAAACTGCTTAACGGCAAAGACATCAGGCTGGTAACAGTAGAACCGGCATCGTGCCCTAAGCTTACGAAGGGCAAATTTATGTATGATTTTGGCGACTCTGCAGGCATGACCCCTCTCCTTCCGATGTACACTCTCGGCCATAATTTCATACCCGAAAAGATACACGCCGGCGGACTCCGCTATCATGGCGCAGGAGTACTTGTAAGTCAGCTTCTTAAAGACGGTTTTATTGAAGCAAAGGCAAAACTTCAGAGAGAATGTTTCGAAGCCGGTGTTCTTTTCGCAAGGACAGAAGGTATACTTCCGGCTCCTGAATCCAACTATGCCATTGCTGCCGCTCTTGATGAAGCGAGAAAATCGGATCTCGCCGGCGAATCAAGGGTTATACTTTTCAACCTGAGCGGACACGGGCATATGGACATATCGGCATACGAAAAATATTTCGAAGGCTATCTGCCAGACCATGAGATGACTACGGAAGAAGTTGAGGCAGCGATTGAAGCTATCGAATTGCCGAATTAGACAATATATGTACCCATCCCCCTCTCTGCGTCAGTAGAGAGAGCCTGCTCCGCCGGAGGCGGGACAGGCTGGGGTGAGTCCGTTTTTCTAAAAGTCGGAATAATCAGTCGGATGGCACAGGAAAGCTGCCGTTTTTGATGTGGTAGATGCATATTCCCCGCGGGCTTTGAGTTCAAGCCAGTCGGGGTGAGCCCTGAAAGCATTCCAGTGTTCATCATGCGACTTCATGTCGGCATAGGTCGTCATGTACATAAGCCTCGGCTTCAGGCTTCCGAAGAGAACCTGCCCGTAGAATACGGCGTTGGATCCCACTTTTTCAAAGATGGCTATCTCGCCGCCTTCATTGAACATGTGAATCTTCTTAAGGGCTTTTGCCTCAGTGGCACTCTCGTAACTGCGCAGCTCATATATCCTTTCCGAAGGAGGAGTAGAATATGTGAAGGTTTTAAAGGCCGGCATATGTGAAAATGCTTTCATGAATATGCTCTCATACCTGTTGAATGGAGGAGTTTTAACAGGGGCATCAAGGAATGCCTTAGCTGCTTCCTGGTAAACAGCATCATTTTCAAGAAGTTCGCTGATTTTGAAATAGTCTTCTGCCTTTGTATAGGGAATGAAGACATATATCAGCTTCCCGAATGCAGCCGAATCGGCCTCTATAGGTTTGAAAACGCCCACTTTGCTTATTCCGGCTCTGTGCATAGCCGGGATGAAAGCGTCGGCCAGGTAGCTGTCTGTCGCTTCGGCCTGCGAAGGCTGGCTGATACCGTAGATTCTGATCTCGTAATACATCTGTTCCGAAGTTGCAGTTGTACTATCACAACTGAAAAACAATGTTAAGGGGAACAGGATAAGGGCGAGAAAGAGTGTTTTTTTCATATCGGTGCGGATTATCAGTTAAAACCCCCTCTTTCTGCCGGACAGCTGAGAGAGGGGGTGATTTGTAAAAATCAAGAGTATATTAATAAAGTTTTGAGAAGTCGCTGAAGATCTGATTGGCCTTGTCAGCTGTCAGTTCAGCGCCTGAAGTGAGATAGAACCTGTGACGCAGGGTGATTGACTGTCCTTTTTCGAGTGTCACAACTACAGGGGCATGATCCTTAACATACGACTGTGCTCCCAGGTTATTGGTTGAGAAGAGGCCATAGCCCCTGGCATGTGAATGGGCAGGGTATCCGGTATTCTTCGGATGATCAAAAACGCCCATTGTAGTAAGCACGTTGTCTTTTGTGCCTGAGAGAAGGACCCAGTCATTTCTGGAACTCCATACGTCATCTCCTTTCTTTCCTGAGCTGGAAACGTACATTCCGGTAACTCCTGTGTTGTCGGTAGCCCTTACCTTTTCGGGATTTCCCATTGCATCAGTGTAAATGGCAGGCTGATTTGTAGGCATCTCGAAAGCCCTGTCGACCCTGATGGCGAACATACCTTCCTTGTTATCGGTTATCGTAACAGTACCATTGGCTGCAGTAAGTGTCGAGATATGATCTATCGTCCTGGAATTCTTGTCGGCAGAGAAGATGTATAGAGTGTTCTCGACAAGGAGTGTGTTTTCACTGTTGTCTTTCCATTCGGAAATAACGCTAAGAGCTGCTTTCTTACCGCTTTTTGCCTTCACAACCTCTTTTACAACAATATGACCGTATCTGCTTTTCCGTTCTGCCGGTATTGCAGATGAGTTGTTCCAGAAATCGAGGCCGTTCACATTTCCATGGTTAAACCATATTCCAACGTGATGCGGATGGTCGACTCTTTCGCCTTTGCGGGGGTCGAGGGGGAAGCCCCTTGTCACAACCGAGCCGCTGGGTGCTACAACCGGATACAGGTAAGGTTTTTCCATGTTTTGAGGATACTGGTATGATGTGAAGAGTTTTCCATCAACCATAACGTCAACTTTACGCTGGCTGTCATCCCTGACGAGTTTAACTTTAACAGCCTGTGCGCTGAGGGTTGTAACCCCGATTAAGATAGCAAGAAGGATTGCTGAAAATTTTTTCATCATAAACATTTATTGATATATTATCTTATTAATACTGAAATACTTTACCACCGGCAAGCACCTCCTGGTTTTTCTCGTCGAAGCTTGCTTTTTCACCAGTCCTGAGGGCTGCAGTACACATAATACATGCTATCGAATGGTTGTAACCTGCAACTACGTCGGCATGAGGCTTCTGTCTGCTTCTGACGCATTCCATCCAGTTTCTCATGTGAGCTGTCGTCATCGGGTCACCACCGGTATCGGCAGCTGTTTCGATCCTCATACCCGGAAGATCAAATGGCTCAAGAAGGTTAGGCTGCATGTTCATGGCTTTGGCTTCCCTGGCCTGAAGTCCTCCGTCGGGAGTGATCTTGTTGGTGTCGAGGTTCAGCATACCGCCGTTTGAATAGTAATATTCCTTTGTACCTCCTGCCGAGTTTGTAAACCTCGATGAATATACTACCTGGAATCCTTCCGAAAGGTTGTTGGGATCACCGTAATCCATTACGGCAGTCATCGTATCGAAATTTGACCTTCCGTCTTTCCATAGATAGATGCCTCCGTTGGCGGCCACGCTCCTGGGGTGTGCAAGGCCTGTAAACCAGTGTACGGTGTCGATCTGGTGTGCCATCCACTGTCCGGGTATCCCCGATGAATATGGCCAGAACAACCTGAATTCGAGGTATTTTCTCGGATCGAATGAAGCCGTGGGCCTGTTCATCTGGTATCTTTTCCAGTCGGTATCGGCTTCCTTAAGAAGAGGAACCACATTAGGTCTTCTCCATCTTCCCGGCTGATTGACGTTCCATGTCATCTCAACCATAACTATCTTCCCGAATTTACCTGATTTGATATATTCGTTGGCTGCGATATAGTTCGGAGCGCTGCGGCGCTGAGAACCTATCTGGACTATTTTACCGGTTTTTTCAACTGCAGCACGGGCTACCCTTGCATCTGCCATTGACTCAGCAAAAGGTTTCTCGACATAAGCATCACGTCCAGCGTTAACAGCTTCTGCACAGTGCAAAGCATGCTGGAAGTCAGCTGTGCTCACAATTACGGCATCAGTGTCGTTGCCACTGTAAAGCTCCTCGTTGTTCCTGGCAAGCCTTATTGTCATGCCCTTCGATTTGAAGAATTTATCGGCATCTTCCCTCCTTCTGCTCCACAGGTCGGAGAGTGCCGTGAATTCAAAATTCATCTCTTTTGCCAGGCTCATAAATGAAGGATACAGTGATCCCCTGAAACGATCTGAATAGCCTACTATTCCTACCCTTACCCTGTCGTTTGCTCCAAGAATACGGGCATAGCTTTTCGCGCCAAAGGTTACTCCTGCTGCACCCAAAGCTGATTTCTTAACAAATTCTCTTCTGGTTGTCATAATTTTTATCAGTTAAAATGTTACATATCTGACTGTTACCACTCCTCCTGCCCCTGGGATGCATTGTTTCTGCATACCGGTTATGAAAATCCCGTAACAGGGCAGCAGGGGTACAGTTGTAAAAATAGTATATTTCCGTTAACGTACACAAACAAAAACCGTGCTTTTTTTCTGAGTTTGAAGTCTTTTGATATTTTTAACATCCCTTAACGGGCATTAATGTAAATTTGTTGATCTAACCTGACCTGCATGAAAAACATAAAAACATCTGAACGTCTGTACTCGCTCGACGCCCTGAGAGGTTTCGACATGTTCTGGATAATGGGTGGTGAAGGAATATTCATCGCCCTGGCTTCTCTTACCGGATGGCCTGTTTTCGAATGGTGTGCCCGACAGCTACATCACGTGGAATGGCACGGATTTGTATTCTACGACATGATCTTTCCATTATTCCTCTTCATCGCCGGAATATCTTTCCCTTTCTCTCTGGCTAAAAGGACAGCATCAGGCAACAGCCGGATTTCAATCTACAAACACGTATTCTTCAGAGGATTTATCCTTGTCCTGCTGGGGATACTTTACAATAACGGTCTGCGCTTTGAATTCGGTGAACTGCGCTACGGAAGCGTTCTCGGAAGAATAGGTCTCGCATGGATGTTCGCGGCGCTGATTTTCATGAATACACGGCTTAATACCAGAATATTATGGTTTGCAGGGCTTCTTGCCGGGTACTGGGTGCTGATGCTTCTCTTTCCTGATGGCGAGTCCGGTACTGTTGATATATTTTCCAGGGAAGCCAACTTTGCAAGCCGTGTCGACAGGGCAATAATGCCGGGAAAACTATACCTGGGCAACCACGATCCTGAGGGAATAATGAGCACCATGCCTGCAATATGTACAGCGCTTCTCGGCATGTTCACCGGCGAGTTCATCAGGTCGGATTACCTCAGAAACAGACCCTTAAGCCGGGTCCTCGTGATGGCCGGAGCAGCCATTGTCCTCATTGGCACAGGGAAGTTATGGGATATGGTCTTCCCTATCAACAAAAATCTGTGGACCAGCTCATTTGTATGCTGGGCAGGGGGAATAAGCCTCCTCCTTTTCACTTTGTTCTACCTCATTATCGATGTCTGGAATTTCAGAAGATGGGCCTTTTTCTTCGTGGTGATAGGGTTGAACCCGATCACAATCTACCTCACCGAAAGGATAGTCGGCTTCAGCAAGGCAAACACTTTCTTCTTCAAGGGACTGGCAGATCTTTTCCCGGAAAGCTTGGTGCCCCTGGTAATGGCAACCGGAGTAACCATTATTGCATGGTTATTTCTTTATTTCTTATACAGAAAAAAGATCTTCTTAAAAGTTTGACTTTCACCCATTCCTCCCCTCTCCCATTCTCCCACTCACGCACTCCTGTCCTATTCTACCAGGAATATGTGGCTACTCCCCAAACCTGAAATAAAGTGTACCGCCAAGCTTCTCACCGTTATAACGGTTCTTCTCTCCCTGCGGTCCCTCAGCGGCGGCTGTTGAAAACTTGGTGCCTATGGCGCTGATACCATGCAGAAATGATATATCGCCTTCAGGAAAAGGAGGAGTTACCTCTCCCCTTACTCCCCTGTTACGACCCGAAAATTTTGCGTTAGCAGGAGTGAAAAGATGAAGATACAGCCCGGGAGTCGCAGCCACAACAGTGACAGGAGTTGATCCGGCATCCAGCCTCACACAGTAGAAATTCGAATAATAACCTTTGAATTCGGGATAGTCCCATGACTCCCCGGTTATGGTGTTATTGTATTTTTTGTCGTGAACACCAAAATTTACACCCCTGAGCCTGTTCTTCCACACATGATAGGGTCCGTTTGCCATCAGCCTGGCTCCCCTTACACTCTCTTCAGGAAAAGAAAATGTTATACCTGCATAATCAAACTCTCCTGAGGCAGAATACTCATAATCAAGTTTTATCCAGTCACTTCCGTCGAAAGTCCATTTTGCCCGGGCACCTTCACTGTACAACACCTCAACAACATAAGACCTTCCCTCAGTATAATGTTTAAATTCGGGATCACCGGTTTTTAATACGGCTTTTAATACGGCTTTTAATACGGTGAATTTTGCGCCCCCGGAAAAAGGAACTATATTTCCGTTTTTCCTTACCGACACTATCAAACCTGTCGTCCTGCTGAAGCTTATCTCGCTGCCACCAGAGGAGATCGCAACGAGATCTCCCCTCTCCATCATACTCAGCCTGCCTTCTTCAGGCTTTACTGTCCGCTCAGCAAGAGCGGAGGCACTGCTAATGTTCCACGACCAGGTATTGATGATCATACCGTGCCTGTCGTAAGCCCTGAGATACAGAACATCATAATCTCTCCACCCTGAAGGCAGGTCAAGTTTTAGTGATGCCGTTTTTCCCGGAGCCACTTCAGGAAAGGAAATCTTTCCGGATGAAACAGTCACCTCCTTCAGATCAGGAAATGCATTTTCATATTTTACGAGGTCGAAAGTATAACTACACTGATTGAGAGGTGTATACAGATACCCGTTGGTGACTTCCATCCTGCCGTCAAAATCATGGCTAATGCTTTTAAGGCTGAACTGAAGCGGTGACCAGATATCTTTAACTGTGTAAAAGCTGCCTTCTTTTTCGTGATAGGGACCGAGAATTCCGTCGGGACCCCTGTTACCGTTGGCATCGATAGAATCATTAAGGTCCCTGCGTTCCACACCCTCGTCGGCAAACACCCACAGGAAGGCTCCTGCCGAGAGTGGCTTTGACATCATGAAATCCCACTGGTCATCAAGTCCGGCACCGTGGCCACCGTCATAAAGACCATGAAGGAACTCCGTTGGGAAAAATATCTCCTTCCCGTTATTCAGGGCATTTTTCACATACTCAAACCGGGGGTAATGCTTGGTGTTTGTTCCGTTAACAATGGCCCATGGTTCAATAACAGTTCTCTTTTGCGGATCATAGAGAGCAAAATCACCTCTCACCTCTTTGTTGAAACCTCCCTCGTTACCATTATCCCACAGTACTATTGAAGGATGGTTCACATCTCTTTCAACCAACTGTTTTACAAGGCGTTTTGCCGTTGGAGTATCGTAAAAGGCCTGCCACCCTGCAAGTTCATCGAGGACAAACAATCCCAGTGAATCGCATACATCGAGAAAATACTGGTCGGGAGGATAATGGCTCATTCTCACGGCATTCATGTTCATCTCCTTCATCAGGAGGACGTCATTAACAGCCAGCTCTTTACTGCTGGTCCTGCCTGAAGAGGGCCAGAAGGTATGACGGCAGACTCCTTTAAAAATTATTTTAGTGCCGTTTACGTAAATACCATCTTCTTCCCTTACTTCCACAGTACGGAATCCGAATTTCTGTGTTATCTGATGAAGGGTTTTCTTTCCTTTTTTCAGTGATACTACCACCCTGTGCATATTGGGGAACTCAGGATCCCACTTTGCCACGCCGGGGAAATTTCCCCTGAAGGTCATCTTTCCGGCAGGATCGTATTTCACTGAAAGAGGTTCTCCCACTGGCTTTCCTTCAACTGTTTCAATTTGTGCGCTCACAGTTTTTGCCTTTCCGCTGCCTTCAGTAAAAACATCCATATAGAAAGAACCATCAGCCTTTGCATCTATGGCAACACGGTCGATATGCTGAACAGGAAAAGCCTCGAGGTAAACAGGTCTGAATATTCCTCCGAAAACCCAGTAATCTGAAACCCTTTCTGCCCTGTTTACACTCTCGTTGGCTGACTCCTTGCTTACTGCAACTTCGAGAAGGTTAATGCCTTCATAATCGAGAAGTCCGGAGATGTCGTAGCGAAAACGGTAGAAAGCTCCCTGGTGGACAGGGCCTGCCGCTTTTCCGTTTATCTTCACTTCAGTGTCTGTCATAGAACCCTCAAAAACGATGCAGACCTGCTTTGACTTCCAACCGGAAGGAACTTTAAATTCGTATTTATAGAGCCCCTTTTCATCAGCATTCTTATTTACATTCCCGTACAGGTATGAGCCGAATCCCTGAAGCTCCCAGCATGACGGAACAGCTATTTTGCTCCATTTTCCGCTGTTCATGCCGTGAGTGCAGAAAAAATCCCATTCAACGGTGTTGTCCTTGTCGCAACCGCTAAGATAGAGCACTTCCGTATTCTGAGCTCCCAGACTGAGAATACAGAAGACAGTTGAAAGCACTAAAATTATTCTTTTCATAACCAGGGTTAATTGATGATCGTGCAATTTTGCAATAAAGTTCTCATTTACCATAATACTGATGTTAAATATTTATAATTTTTCTTCTCAGTCCTGTATCACATTCAGTAGTGACAATACTGATATTATACTGTATATCATCTGTTTTAAACCTGAATTTTTGAGTTCCGCCGCCTTTCTTCCCGGTCTTTATACCATTATCGCAATGTAGGAGAGTTTCCATTAAAATGATATATTTGTTCAGTACTCCTTAATAACCGACATGAAACTGAAAATATCTCTGTTCCTTGCATCTGCAATGGTCATCTTCAGCGGATTACTCAGTGCGCAGGAAGATAACCAGTTTAAAATTTTCCAGTTCCCTGCTGACAAGATACCCAGGGTGGACGGCGATCCCGGCGACTGGGACATTGTCCCCGAAAGTTACATCACAGGGAATGAGGTTCTGAAAGATGATAACAAAAGACATGCTTCCGCTGATCCCGGCAACCTCGAGGTGAAAGTCCGTGTAGGCTGGGTTAAAGGAATGAACAGACTATGGTTTCTGTATGAAGCTTACGACGACTACTGGGATTTTTCACGTACAGACCTTCATCACGACATCTTTGAGATTGTTGTGGACGGCGACCAGTCGGGAGGCCCGCTGATTGAACAGTTTCACCCTCATCCTCTTCTGAAAAATTCGTGGGAAGCATATTTTAATTTCCATGGCGTTCATGCCCAGAATTACCATATCTATACTCCCGCCGAAGGGCAGGACTGGTGTCTTGCCTGGGGAAGCCAACCCTGGATAAAGGAGCTCCCATGGGCAAATGCAGCGTATTCATACGATTTCAGGCCGGGCGAAGCAGGGAAGCTCACCCTTGAATTCTGGATCACGCCATTCGACTATGCCGGACCGGAAGGCCCCGAAAGAGCTGTGGAATCGGTACTGAAAGAAGGACGGGACATCGGACTTTGCTGGGCTATAATAGACTTCGACGATGTCAAAGCCAGGGGCAATAACGGTTTCTGGAACATGTCAGATGAACATACAATGTACGGCAATGCTTCATACCTGAAAGATTTCAGGCTGATGCCCCTTGAAAAGGACCTGCAGAAAAAGATCGATGCCAGGTGGTCATTTACTGTTATCGACATGGACAGAAGGCTGGTAGCCTTTAAAGATGAATCAGTGGGAGAAATTTCTTCCTGGAAATGGGAATTCGGCGACGGTACAACGTCGGATGAACAGCATCCGCTACACACCTATCAGCGGTCAGGACGCTATATAGTTACCCTTCACATCGAAGGCCCTGAAGGAAAATCCAGGCGGGCCAAAGTTTGGGATGTAGCAATAAAATCATCGCTTGATAAAGTGAAATCAAATTGAATAACGAATAACAATATGAAAAACAAAACCTTATTAATTTCACTGATCTTCCTTATCACAGGAATTACTTCTGCCCAGCAGCCTCAGCAACAAAGAGTTACAGACCAGAATACGGCTTTGCATGCCATGCAGCCGGATTATAAAACTCCTTACGGTCCGATGAAGAACGAGGATATTTCCGCCGTGCTGACACGTATTTTCAACTTCCTCGATGAATCGACACCACCGAAAATGATCGACCGTCAGACAAAAGCTGAAATCACTGATCTGACAAAACTCAATCCGAATGCTGTTTTTGCCCCCGGAGTATTCAGGCTGGTGAGCTATGAATGGGGTGTAGCCTACGGAGCCATGCTTCTGGCAGGAGAAGTTACCGGCGATAAGAAATTTACCGAATACACGACAAAAAGGATAGGGCTTATAGGATCTGTTGCAAAGTCTTTCAGCTCGCAGCAAGGCACTCAGCAGCAAGGCCGTGGAGGGAACCCGGTAAGGTCGGTTCTCGATCCTCGCGCTCTCGACGATGCCGGGTCGATGTGTGCGGCTATGATAAAAACATACAACGTCAGCAGGAACCCGGATCTTCGTCCCCTGATCGATAACTATATAAACTATATCTCGACTAAGCAACAGAGACTTTCCGACGGAACCCTGTCACGCAACAGGCCGCTGCCCAACGCTCTGTGGCTCGACGACCTCTACATGAGTGTGCCGGCCCTGGCCCAGATGGGAAAACTAAGCGGCGAAGTAAAATATTTCGATGATGCCTGCAAACAGGTTCTGCAGTTTTCCGGCAGGATGTTCAATAAGGAGAAGGGACTTTACATGCACGGATGGATACAGGATATGAACCCGCACCCGGAATTCTACTGGGGTCGCTGTAACGGCTGGGCGATACTTACCATGTGTGAGATGCTCGACGTTCTCCCTGCCACCCATCCTTCAAAAAATGCCATCCTTGAGCAATACCGCGCCCACGTGAAAGGACTGGTATCATATCAGGACGGGACTGGCTTCTGGCATCAGCTTCTCGACAGGAACGACTCATACCTCGAAACCTCAGTTACAGCCATATTCACATATTGTATAGCTCACGGTATAAACAACGGATGGCTCGATGCACAGGCTTACGGACCTGCAGCAGTCCTCGGGTGGAATGCTGTCAGCACAAAGGTAAATCAGAAGGGTGAAGTTGAAGGCACCTGCGTGGGAACGGGAATGGCCTTCGACCCGGCCTTCTACTATCACCGCCCGGTAAATGTTGCAGCAGCTCACGGCTACGGACCAGTAATAATGGCGGGCGCTGAAATGATGAAGCTCCTGGATAACTGGCAGGTAGTTATTAACGACTCGGCAGTTATGTTTTATAAGCCGGGGACTGATTGGCGTTCAAACAGATAACCCCCCACCCCCTAAAGGGGGCCATAAAACCAATCACTTATTTCGGGTTTGTAACGGGTTTTTACCCCCTTGCAAGGGGGTGTCAAAAAAGATAGAAAAAATGATAAAGGAAACAATAATTATACTTCTGCTCTTCGCCCAGAATATCTCTGCCCAGCAGATAACAAGCTGGAAATTTTCTTTCGGGCCTGCCCGTGAAGTGACAGGTTACGTTCAGGTTAAACCGTCGCTGAATTATTCCGATGAAACAGGTTACGGATTTGATTTCGGAACCATTCCTTTTGCGATCGACCGTGGCACTAAAAAGCCTCTTACAAGCGGATTCATCACCGGCGATAAACCCTTTTATTTTTCCGTGAAGCTTCCTGAAGGAAATTATGCTGTTAAGATAATTGCAGGCGACATGAAAGACGAGGCTGAAACTACAGTGAGAGCCGAGTCAAGAAGATTGTTGTTCGACAAAGTCGTCACGGCTCCCGGCAAATTCCGGAAACTTGAAGCCACAGTAAATATCAGGGTGCCTGAGATAGGTGAAACAGGACAAACGGTTGGCAGAAAACCCAGGGAAATGAAAAAGCTCAACTGGGATAACAAACTCACCTTCGAATTCAACGGACGAAGACCTTGTATCTGCGCCCTGGAAATAACCAGGGTTTATGATCCGGTAACGGTTTTCCTTGCCGGTAACTCAACCGTCGTCGACCAGGATGATGACCCGTGGGCATCGTGGGGACAGATGCTCCCGGCCTTTCTGAAAAAAACCGCCGTGGTATCCAATCATGCCGAATCGGGACTGTCGCTTGGCAGTTTTCTCTCCTCCAAAAGGCTGGATAAAGTGATGAGCATGATGAAACCCGGTGATTACCTGTTCATAGAATTCGGCCATAACGACCAGAAGGAAAAAGGACCTGATGACGGAGCTTTCAAATCCTATTCCGGGAGAATGCGTTTGTTCGTAAACGAATTCAGGAGCAAAGGCGGCATACCGGTAATAGTGTCACCGGCAAACAGAAGATCATTCGCTGAAGACGGAACCATAACAAACTCGCTGGGCGATTACCCTGAAGCAGCGCGGAAAATAGCTCAGGAGATGAATGTTCCGTTTATTGACCTGAACGCAATGACAAAAACACTGTACGAAGCTATGGGACCGGAAGGATCAAAAAAACTTTTCGTCATCTATCCCGCAAATACATTTCCCGGTCAGGAACAGGCACTTAACGACAACACACACTTCAACTCATTTGGCGCCTACGAGCTGACAAAGTGTATAATTGAGGGGATAAAGGAAAACAAACTGGAACTCAGGAAGCATCTGATCAATGGCCTCCCTGCCTATGATCCGGCCCTGCCCGACAGTTTCGGGGATTTCAGTCTGCCCCTGAGTCCGCGGTCACCGGTGACAGTTACAAATTGAAACCTTTGTGGCACTCCGTGCTCCGGCAATACAGGGGATCATGTTATCCTCCGTGTAAGTTCCTGAATGAAAAAGTTACACAGAGGTTCACAGAGTCCCGATGGGTATCGGGACACAGAGAACCACAGAGAAAAACAAAATATTATGAAGAAAAAAGTCCTTAATCTCGTATTGTTTTTATTTGCTTTTCAGATAATTCATGCGGCGCCGCAAATCACCAAAGAGGTTCTCTACCTGTCGGGAAAAGGATTCCGCGACACAAAAACATGGGAATTTTTCTGCAGCGCAGGAAGGAACAGTAGTGTATGGACCACTATAGAAGTTCCTTCATGCTGGGAACAGCAGGGCTTCGGTAACTACGAATATGGCCGTAACAGCTATTCTTTCGGACCCAAATATAAGTATGCCGACGAAAAAGGTATGTACAGGTATAACTTCAGTCTGCCCGCATCGTGGGAAGGAAAAAGCATCGATATAGTATTCGAAGGCTCAATGACTGACACCGAGGTTAAAATCAACGGCAAAAGTGCCGGTGAGATACACCAGGGAGGGTTCTACAGGTTCAGGTATAATATTACGGATAAACTGAAATTCGACGGTACCAACCTTCTCGAAGTAAATGTTAGCAAGCTGTCTTCCGAAGAGTCTGTAAACCGGGCTGAGCGCTATGGCGACTACTGGAACTTCGGAGGTATCATCAGACCTGTTTACCTCGAAGCCTTCCCGGCAGAACATATTGAAAGAGTGGCAATCGATGCCAGGGCCGACGGATCATTCAGCATGGATGTATTTCCGAAAAACATCCAGGGAAAAAGAACCTTAGTGGCAGAAATAACTGACGGAAGCGGCAGTATCGTCACTTCGGCAACAATTCCGGTTAACACTTCCGATTCTATTGTTACAGTGAAATGTAAAATTGAAAACCCTGCCCTCTGGAGCAGCGAGACCCCGCATCTCTATAAGGTCTCTTATTCATTAAAGACACTATGGAAAACATATTATGAGGCAACGCAGAAATTCGGATTCAGAACGATAGAGGTAAGGCATGGCGACGGGATCTACCTCAACGGCACGAAGATCAAAATGAAAGGCGTCAACAGGCACAGCTTCTGGCCCGAAAGCGGACGCACTCTCAATTATGCGATATGCCTTCAGGATGCACTCCTGATAAAAGAGATGAACATGAACGCAGTAAGATGCTCCCATTACCCTCCCGACGTGGAATTCCTTGATATCTGCGACTCCCTTGGCATATACGTTCTCGACGAGATTGCCGGATGGCAGCGGTGGTACAGCACTCCCGCCGGAAAAAAATTAGTAAAAGAGACGGTGATACGCGACGTGAACCATCCTTCAGTGATATTCTGGGCCAACGGAAACGAAGGTGGCACAAACAAGGAACTCGACAGCGAATTCCTCATCTATGACCCTTCGAAAAGAGACGTTATTCATCCCCATCACCGACCCGGCAATCATTTCAACGGCATCGACTGCAACCATTACGAAAATTATGCAAGCATTCAGAACCTGCTGAAAGACACACTGATATACATGACCACCGAGTTCCTTCATTGTCAGGATGACGGAGGAGGAGGAGCTGGACTTTATGATATCTGGGAACTTATGTGGTCGGCAGAACGTTCGGGTGGAGGCTTTCTCTGGGCAATGGTCGACGAGGGACTTGCACGTACAGATATGAACGGACTTATCGATACCGACGGGGTGAATGCTCCCGACGGCATCCTGGGACCCTTCAGGCAGAAAGAGGGAAGTTTTTTCGCCGCACGTGAGATATTCTCACCTGTATATATCAATCCCGGAGCAATGACTGACAATTTTAACGGTTCAATACCTCTCGAAAACAGATTCCATTTCACCAACCTCAAAGACTGCAGTTTTAAGTATAAGCTTCTTAATTTCAACAAACCATCAGACCGGCAGCCCGGTTTCAACAAAGTAATCGACATAAAGCTTGCATCGCCCGATATCAAACCCGGGGCGAAAGGTGAGATCCGTATCAGTCTTCCCACTGACTGGAAAAATTTCGATGCGCTCATGCTTTCAGCATATGATCCCTATGGCAAGGAGATCATTTCGAAAACATGGCAGATAAAGGGAAATGATAAGATCATAAAAGGTTTCGCGTCACTGACAGGCAACACAGCTGCCGAAGTCAGTGAAGCCGATACTACCATAACACTCAGGGCCAATGGAACATCGCTTACCCTGAGCCGGAAAACGGGAAAGATCATCAGAGTTACCTACAATAACAGGTCGATGATGTTCTTCGGCAACGGCCCTGTCCTCACCGACGGGAAACAGAAAGTCACCGGGGTGAAATCTAATAAAGAAGATGGAGCAGCCGTGGCTGAGTTTAAATATGACGGCAACATGAAAACAGCCAGGTGGGAAATGCATCCATCAGGATGGGTGAGCCTTGAATATGAGTACGAGCTTACGGGTGATTATCAGTTTGCAGGAATAAGTTTCTCATATCCCGAAAATTATGTCGCACGTGCAAAATGGCTCGGCGACGGCCCCTCGAGGGTATGGAAGAACAGGCTGCAGGGAGTAAGCTACAACGTCTGGGAGAAAGTATATAACAATTCGCAAACAGGCGCCTATCCGTTTTATTATCCCGAATTCAAAGGTTATTTCTCCAATTTTACCTGGATAGAGCTCAGCACCGCCCAGGGTAAGATGCTGATGGCTACCGAAGACCGCGACCTGTACCTCAGGCTCTATGATTTCTACGGGATAACAGGTCCGAAATCATACCCCGAGCTGCCTGCTGGCGACATATCATTCCTCGACTGCATACCGGCTCTGGGTTCGAAGCTTGCGATGGGACTGACAACGGATGCATCGGTATATGGACCGGCCGGAAGAAAGACTTCCATGAGCGGAGTGAAAAAACATAAATTGTGGTTTTATTTTGGAATATATGATTAACTAACCCATCTCTGTGGCTCACTGTGACAACTCCCGATCTCCTCTGTGTAACTGTAATGAACAGGAACTTTCACAGAGCAGATCCGGAGCCCCGATTATGTCGGGTCACAGAGCTCCACAGAGGAAAACTAATTAAGATGAAACGTTTGATTGTATTATTTATCCTTTCCTCGCAGCTATTGGCAGCCCAGGATATCAGCTGGCCGGAGATCACCCGTATGAACAAGCCCTGGACCCGCTGGTGGTGGCCCGGCAGCATCGTCACCGAACAGGATATAAGCTACAACATGGAGAAGAACCTGAAAGCTGGTCTGGGAGGGATGGAGATAACCTGCATCTATGGTGTTAAGGGGTATGAAGACAGGTTCATTAACTACCTTTCACCGGAATGGATGAAGATGTTCACCTACACCCTCGGCGAGGCTGAAAGGCGCGACATGGGCATCGACCTTGCCAATGCCTCAGGATGGCCTTTCGGTGGCCCCTGGGTAAGTCCTGACGATGCATGCAAGAACATCAATTATAAAACCTACACTCTCAAAGGAGGTGAAAAACTAACTGAGAAAGTAGAATTCGTACAGCAGCCTCTGCTCAGACCTGTAGGGGTAAGACCCGATATCAGCAAACTGATCGATCCCATTGGCAAAAACAAGGACCTTCAGCTCTATGCCCTCGACCAGATAAGATTTGAAAAACCTCTGCCACTGTATATCCTTGTAGCATATTCCGACGCAGGTGAAATTATCGACCTGACAGATAATGTGACATCCGACCGTGTACTTGAATGGACAGCTCCGGAGGGTAACTGGACATTATATGCACTTTTCCAGGGATGGCACGGAAAACTTGCAGAGAGAGCAGGCCCGGGAGGTGAAGGAGATGTAATCGATCATTTCTCGGGAAAAGCGATCAGTAATTTCCTTGCTCATTTCGATACTGTTTTTAAAGATTACAACATAGAAAGCCTGCGCGGCTACTTCAACGATTCCTACGAAGTTGACGATGCCTCGGGGGAATCGAACTGGACCGGTGACCTCTTCTACGAATTCTATAACCGGAGAGCTTACGACCTTGCAGCCTATCTTCCGGCTCTCTTTCAGAAAGATACGCCCGAGCTGAATGCCAGGGTTCTTTCCGATTACAGGCAGACCATATCAGATCTTATACTGGATAAATTCACTACCGGGTGGAGAACCTGGGCAAACAGGCAGGGAAAGACAATAAGAAACCAGGCTCATGGTTCGCCTGCAAATATCCTCGATCTGTATGCCGCTTCCGACATCCCCGAAACCGAAGGCAGGGAGATCACCAGGTTCAAGTTCGCCTCCTCTGCAGCAAACGTAACCGGCAAACCCTATATAGCATGCGAGGCAGCCACATGGCTCGATGAACATTTCCTTTCCGACCTCTTTGACATACGCGAGGCTGTCGACCTCTTCTTCCTGGGAGGCATAAATCATGTCTTTTACCATGGTACCTGTTTTTCACCAAAAGATGCCCCCTGGCCCGGATTTCATTTCTATGCAGCCGTGGAACTTAATCCATCAAACAGTCTTTGGAATGATTCGGAAGCGCTGAACAGGTATGTTGCAAGGGTTCAGTCCTTCCTCCAGCAGGGAATGCCCGATAACAATATACTTCTATATTTCCCGGTCTTCGACAGGTATGCCGATTATGGCAGAAGCCTGCTTCAGCATTTCGACGGAATAAGCCCGGCATTTAAGGGCACTCCTTTCATGACGGCTGCCGAAGAAATGATAGAGAAAGGTTATGCATACGATTTCATCTCCGATCTGCAGATTAAAAATTCTGTTACCGGGGACGGACTGATAATGACAGAGGGAAACGCATACAGGACCCTGATACTTCCGGGGTCGAAATACATACCCCTTGAGACATTCGCCCAGATACTGAAGATGGCTAACGAAGGGGCTACTATATTATTATACGGAGAATGGCCCGAAAATGTTGCAGGTCTGGCTTCTCTCGATGCCAAAAATGCTGCTTTTGAGCGTTTCAAGGCAGGTGTTTCTTTCGGTACCACCAATAATCCTGAAGTTGAGAAGGCCACCTACGGCAAGGGGATGATATGCAAAAGCAGTAACCTCGATCAGCTCCTCCCCTTTGCAGGGATCAGACGCGAAAGAATGACTGATAACGGAATCAGTTTTGTGCGCCGGGCTAACGATGACGGCAGTACCTATTTCATCCTCAACAAAGGAGAAAAGGCCTTCGACGGCTGGCTCCCTCTTGAAGCGGACGCAGCTTCAGCAGCTCTTTTCAATCCATCGACAGAAGTCAGCGGACTGGCAAAGGGAAGGAAAGGCGGGGATGGGAAATACGAGATATACCTCCGTATCTTCCCCGGTGAATCATTTATCGTGAGAACTTATGATGAAACAAAAAAGGCCGCCGGGTATCCTTTCTACGATGCAACGTCAACAGCCCAGGAAATACCTGGAAAATGGAAAGTAGAATTCGTTGAAGGTGGTCCGGCCATGCCACCGTCGGTGGAAATTTCCGGACTGAAATCCTGGACTGACTTCGGCGGCGATGCAGTAAAGGACTTTTCAGGGACGGCCGAATATTCGATAAGCTTCATGAGACCCTCAGGAAAAGCCGATGCCTGGTCGCTGAATCTGGGAAAAGTATGCGAGAGTGCCAGGGTGATCCTGAACGGCAGCGAGGTCGGGATCCTCATCGGACCTGAGTATAAAATAACCCTGACAAAGAAACAGCTGAAGAAGAAGAACACCCTCGTGATAAAGGTTTCAAACCTGATGGCCAACAGGATATCATATATGGACCGCAACAACATTGAGTGGAAGAAGTTCTATAATATAAACATGGCTGCACGGCTCAGGCAGAACACAAAGAACGGGATCTTCGACGCTTCGGCATGGCAGCCCCTGGAGTCGGGGCTGATCGGGCCTGTTACCATTACTCCGATGAAGGTTGTGAAATAGGTTAAGGGCTGAAAAGGTTTAAAGGTTTAAGGTTTAAAGGTTTAAGGTTTAAGGTTTAGGGTTTAGGGTTTAAAGTTTAAGGTTTAAGTAGTTCAGGACCGCAGGGCGGCAAGACTTTATCATAGATTTGCAGGTTTTAATAATAACTCATACATTTATCTGAACTTACATCTCCGGTAGAATGCCACAGATAAATGAGGATCTCATAAGATCGGTTTTTGCCTCAATGCTTAAATACAAGCCTTCTCTTGAGAGGATAGTAGACGACGACGAAGAGGACGAGGAGATATCAGATTACCGGGTGCTGGCTGATCTTGTGATAAAAAACTTCCCCTGGCCCATAGGTGTTGAACTACGCCGGCTGTTTTCAGGATCGATGCGCCAGCTCGACAGGATGCGTCTCGACCAGATATTCAAGACTATCGAGAGAACAATGCAGTTTCTGTCGTTTGTGATGCTGTCGCAACTGGTAAAAGAAAATAGCGAAGGAACAATTACAATTCCGGAAAAGCTGAGCAAAGAGTTCTCCGGAAGGTTCTACGTCCTCAGCATGGGTAGCTTCTCATGGCTGATAAGGACCATAGGCCGGCTCTTTGAAGACCAGAAAACGGAATGGTTCATGCCTGAAATAGCTGAAAATTTCAACGACAGATTCTATAACGCCCTCGACTTCTGGATACCTGAACGGAATGAAATAGGACATTACCAGATCAACCTCACACAGGAAGAGATCGAAAAAAGATGTGTGGAATATGAAGAGAAGCTGTCGCTCATTCTACAAAAGATAGCCTTTCTGGCGAAGTACAGGCTGGTATCCGTGAAGGAGATAAAAGTCAATAAGTCGAGACTGATGGAGCCTTCTTTTCATCATGTGATAGATCTGCTGAACAGCTCCGACTCCGATTTCAGGGCAAAAGAGATTGATGAAAGGGCATTTACGGAAAGCAATTCGGTGCTTCTGATGAAATCGATGAAATCGCTCGAACAGCACCTTAACCTCTCCCCTCTGATAATTGACACCAGCACCGAAATCCTCGATGCAAAGGAGAAATTTGATATCAAAAAAGACATCTTCATGTACACAAAATACCGCAACGGCCATATTATGTATTCAGGAACCGAGGTCACGGAGAAATGTGACCTGAGGTCGCTGAAGAACTATGAAATTCTGCATAATGAGTTCAGGCATATAATAAAAACAGTGACGGGAGAAGAACCTGCAGGATAAAATCCCGGATACCTTCATGAAAAAAGAAAGCCCCTTCAAATTCCTCGACAGTTACACCAGAGAAGACAGCGATATTTTCTTTGGAAGGGATCGTGAAATCGAAGAGCTTCATGCCAGGGTTTTTGAAAGCAGGATAATGGTCGTTTATGGTACTTCGGGCACAGGAAAATCGTCGCTCATAAACTGCGGCCTGGCTAACAGGTTCGACGACTCCGACTGGCTGCCCGTGAATGTCAGGCGTAGAAACGACATCAACAGGAGCCTGTTTGAAACACTTGAGAAGTTCTCGGTTACCAAAGCTCCCTTCGAAAAGGCATCTGCGTCGGCCGACAAGGGATATAACCTTGAAAAACTCCTGAGATCGCTATGGCTCGACCATTTTAAACCTTTATTTCTGATCTTCGACCAGTTTGAAGAGCTGTTCATTTTCGGAAGCCGCGAAGAAAGAGCAGAACTGATGAGGAATGTCGCCAGTGTGATAAACTCCGATCTGCAGTGCCGTTTCATATTTTCCATGAGGGAAGAATACCTTGCCGGTGTAACCGAATTCGAAAAAGAGATACCATCTTTTCTTTCAAACAGGATAAGGATAGAAAAAATGACACGGCAGAATGCCGTACAAACAATTGAAGGACCCTGCAAAGTTTGCGGAATTGAAGTGGAGCCGGGTTTTGCAGAAGCTCTCCTGACGAAACTGAACCCCGATTCTCCCGATGTGGAACTGACATGGCTTCAGATATACCTCGACAGGATCATGAAGCTCGAGCGCCAGGACCACGGACTTACAAAAGACCTTCTTGAAAAGGCAGGTAATGTAAAAGATATACTAGGCACCTTCCTGGAGGAACAGATCGCATGCCTCGACGACCCCGATAAAGGAATGGCCATTCTGAAATCGTTCGTTTCAGTAAAGGGAACCAAAAACCAGCTGACCGAAGATGAGCTTACGGAGAACTCCGGAACATTTGGTACGGATATAGGCAAAGATGAGGTCAAAGACTATTTACAGAAATTCATTAAACTCCGTATACTCAGGGACAAGGATGAGAACGGGAAATATGAACTGCGGCATGATTCTCTTGCATCGAAGATATATGAAGACATCACCCTTCTGGAGAAGGAGCTGATGGAGGTAAGGAGCTTCGTCGAAAATGCATTTTCATCGTATGAAAAGAGAAGACAGCTTCTGAATGAAGAGGACCTTAATTACATTGCTCCTTATGAGGACAAGCTCTTTCTGAGCGAGAAGATCAACAGGTTCATTGAAGATAGCAGGCAGGCTCTTCAGAGGGCCCGGCGCCGCAGACTGAACTGGGCCGTTTCTACTGTTGCCATAATATTTGCCTTATTGACATTCTTCACGATCTGGGCCCAGAATGAAAAGCGACAGGCTGAAGAGCAGAGACAGATAGCTGAAGAACAGAAAGATGCAGCTATCAGAGCCAGGGAAGAATCCGATTCTGCAAAACAGGCGGCTCTTCTATCCCAGATGATAGCAGAAGAAAGGGAAAAGGAAGCCAAAGAGGCCAGGGATCAGTCTGAAATTGACCGGAAAAGTGCAGAGGCTTCCAGGGAAGATGCCCTCTGGGAAAAGAACAGGGCTGAAGAGATGTCGGCCAGGGCAATAGAAGAAGCAAGGAAAGCAGAGGAAGAAAGAAAATTCGCTGAAGAACAGAAAAACATCGCTCAGGAAGCAGAAGAAAGAGCCAGACGGCTCAACATGCTGTCAAAAGCCCAGAACCTTGCACTGATATCGACATCACTGGACATGAACCCGGAGATAATGGGATTACTTGCAGTCCAGGCTTTTAACTTCAACATCAGTAACGGAGGACAAGCTGATGACCCCGTTATTTACAATGCTCTCGATAAAGCCTGGTCTGTTCTTGACAACTCAAAGCATTCGGTCTTTCCGGGTGCCGTTAATGAGATCAGAAGTCTCTCTGAAAATGACGGGGGAATAAACGGCGCTGACCTGGAAGGAAATATCTGGTTCTGGGACAATGAGGGTAATCCGAGACTTGTCCGGATGGCAGAAGGGCATTATATAGATTTTGTAAGCTTAGGCAGAAACAAAATACTGACCGCATTCGAAAACAGGAAAATAGTAATCGAAGATATCACGGGTAATAACCAGCCTGTTGAACTGACAGGCAGTTCAGGCACCGTGAGAACAGT
Source organism: Bacteroidales bacterium (assembly GCA_016936435.1). GTDB lineage: Bacteria > Bacteroidota > Bacteroidia > Bacteroidales > VadinHA17 > LD21. The sequence continues at coordinate 2,883 of JAFGXX010000133.1, read as the reverse complement.
ATCATGGAACATTGAAGGAGGTATGGTGGCCGCAGGCACTACCGACAGCCTGATTGTGATCTGGAGAACGGAAACAAAAAATGGCGAAGCTCTTCAGGTTCATAAGGCAAACTCTGCTGTCAGGGCCCTTGCTTTCTGCGATAACGAAAGGCTGGCATCGGTTCAGGATGACGGATCTGTAATGATATGGAACCTTCTTGATTCATCAGGCGAAGCGCTGCCAACAACAGAAGACAAAATCCTGTGTATTGCCCATGACCCTTCGAGAGCTAATCTGCTGGCAGGAGCAGCGAACGGAATGGTAATTATCTATAACCTTGAAAGTAAACTCCTTGCAGGAAGGTTTGCATCTCATACTTCCGGTATTGACAATATTACTTTCAACGATGATTTTTCGCTGCTTGCGACATCGGCATGGGATAAGGTTATCCGGATCCATAATTATGAGGAATTCTTTGATAATCATAGCTATGTAAAAGGAGTGATTAATATTGCCAACCCCGGCTCACGGGCCCGTACACTTCTTTTCACCCGGGATAACAGGCTGTTTGCAGGTATGTCAGACAAGACCATCAGGCTATGGATCACCTCTCCGTCAAAGCTTTCATCATTGATATGTTCGATATTAAAAAGAGATATGAGTACTGTAGAATGGTCAAATTATGTAGGTTCGGATATCCCTTATGAAAAAACATGCGGAAACATTCCCTCACAGGAAAATTTATAATGAAACGACCATTAATAATATTATTGCTTATTGCCGCTGCTACCACCATGACCGGACAGCAGAACAATCAGCTTACCATTACTTTAAGGGATTGTACCGCGAGGCTGATGTCGGCGGAAAATGCATATCAGTCAGGACAGTTTCTCACCGCGATTGAGCTACTCGAAAAGGCGCTTGATTCATGTGATTTTTCGAGGAAAGAAAAGGAGCAGGCGCTGGAACTTCTTGCCTTATCATACATAGAAGCAGGGGAAAACGGAAAGGCAGAGACTACAGTAAAAATTCTCCTTAAAAAATTCCCCCACTATGATCTGAGAGAAGAGCGTAATCCGGAGATGTTCAACAGGATGGTGAAACGATATGTCATTCATCCCAAACTGACAATAGGTGTGAAGAATACAGGAAACTGGCTGAGACATAAGACTATAAAGGCTTATTCTGTACTTCCGGGACTGGATTATTCCGAACCATTCGACGATTCCGGAAACGATTACTGGTTCAATTATTACGGGTCCGCAGAATATGAATTCCGGAAAGGAATATCGATAAATATCGATGCTACATTTTACTACTCCGGGTATATGAGATATTTATATGAACCACCCGGTTTCTCTCTTGACTACCAGGAAATAGATATATTCTGGGAGTTTCCGGTTTACCTGAAAAAGTATTTTTATCCAGGGAAAAATTTCCTGCTGTATGTTTCAGGAGGATACGGTCCATTATGGACCGATTATGCAAAAGCCTACGTGAAACTGACATATACAGAAGAAGATGTTATTTCAGGGACAAATTCGGATTATGATGGTTCGCTGGATGATTACAATGTCCGTCCGATAAAAAACAAGCTCACATGGCAATGGAATGCCGGAGCCGGGATAGGCTATTCGGTAAAAAATCTAAGGTTCTTCCTTGATGCGAGATATCTTGGCGGTGTGGGAAGCCTGTCAGCACCTGAAAAAAGCGATCTCCTGCCTGTCCTGAAAGAAGATTTCTTTTACATAGACCAGGAGATGAAGATAAATCAGTTCGAAGTGGGTGCAACCATTTCCTACACCCTCTTCAATTCAGTAAAGAGGAAAAAACCTTAATGACTATTGTCCCGATAGTATCGGGAGACAACTGAATGACCTGTATCTCAATCTATTCAGGTCTTATGGTAATTCTTCTTCTCCTGGATCTTCCTTGCCGTGCTGACAACCGTTTCCCTGGGTGCAAACCTTGAGGCAAAGGCGAGCATAGCGTTTTTAAATCCTGGTATGATCACCGGTTTGCCTTTCATCATAGCTGCATATCCGCTCTCGGCTACCTCTTCTGCCGACATCATCTTCCTTTCCTTCACGAGCGCAGGATCGCCAAGTGCGACTTCATGGAATTTCGTATCTACCGAACCCGGACACAGGGCCGTCACTGTTATCCCCTTTCCCTTCAGTTCGTTGTTCAGAGCCTCCGAAAGGCTCAGGACATAAGCTTTCGTTGCAAAGTAAACCGACATGGTGGGGCCGGGGGTGAAAGCAGCAAGAGAGGCTACATTCATGATCTTGCCCCCTCCCCTGCTTATCATGTGTGGTATAAAAAGGTGTATAAGATGCGTGAGGACGGTAATATTAAGATTTATCATCCTCTCCTGCTTTTCCCAGTCGGAATTGGCAAATAATCCGTAATCTCCGAAACCTGCATTATTGATCAGGTAGTCGACACCTATGCCATGACCTGTTACCTCATCGAAGACTTTTTTTGCCGAATGAGGAAGGGTAAGGTCCTTCACCATGAAGTGAACGTCGACGTGAAAATCCGATTCAAGTTCCGACTTTATTGCTGAAAGTTTATCGCCGCTTCTGGCGACAAGCACCAGGTTATCGCCTGAGGAAGCGTGTATTCTTGCAAGCTCCAGCCCGATACCGCCTGAAGCACCTGTAATTAATGCTGTCTTTCCTGTTTTCAATGTATTACAATATTAAATTTTAAATGTCTCAGATTGTTTATTCCGGGTTACATATCATTTGGTGTCGTTATTCAGATCTGCAGATCCCAAATCCGCCTTCTTCCAACCCACCCCCAACCCCTCCCAGGAGGGGAGTCTGAGAGGAAACCCACTTCCAATCCCTGCAGGAGGGGAGTCTGAGAGGAAACCCACTTCCAATCCCTGCAGGAGG